>JBKPSO010000126.1:0-11803 GCA_046735055.1 Actinomycetota bacterium | reverse complement strand
CCGGCTGATCGCGCCCGTTGGCCCGTAGCAACGATTCGCGCCGACCTGGCCTGTGAAGCAGGGCGGGTTCTCGAGCCCCAACCCGCCCCGTCCCGCCTCCGCGACGTAGAGGGCGCCCTGCGGACCAAAGGCGAGACCGCGAGGGTTGTCGAGGCCACTCATGACCTGGGTCACCGTTGGATCAGCCGCAGCAGACGTGACACGACCGGCGGCAGCGATGATCAGGACCAGCCCGACGGCGGCAGCGAGCAATAGGCCCCGCCGGGATGAACTCGTCTTCATGACAGTCTCCTCCGTTTCCGGCTCAGACGCTCACGTTCACGTTGTTCGAGCAGCTCGACAGCGCGGGCGCGCAGACCCTGTACGTGTAGGTCGCCGAGCCCCTCTTGTTGATGTTGTCGGTGTAGGCGGTCGCCTGGACGGTGACGATCTTGGCGCCGTTGCGATACACGTCGAAACTCGCCCCGCTTGGTCCGTTCCAGGTGAGATCGACCTTCTCGAGCCCTTTCACCTTGTAGCCGTGGGCGGTGGCGGTGAGGCTGATGGGGTTGATTGCCTTCGAGTCGCTGCCAGTCGCGCCCGCGTTGTCGGTGACCGTCAGCGTGACCGTGTAGCCCGCGGCGAGCGCGTAGATGTGATCAACGGTCTTGCCACTACCGCTCGTGCCGTCGCCGAAGCGCCAGCCGTAGGCCGCGATCGTCCCGTCGCTATCGCTCGAGCCGCTGCCGTCGAAGTTGCAACTGAGGCCCGTGCAGGTGAACGTGAAGCTCGCGTGTGGAGGCGCGTTCGGGACGAAGGTCGCGGTCACCGAGCGCGCCTGGTCGATCGTCACCTGGCAGCTGCCGGTGCCGGCGCAATCGCCTGACCAGCCAGTGAAGATCGAGGAGGAGTCCGGGGTCGCGGTCAGGGTGACGGCCGTGCCGGCATCGAAGCTCCCCTGGCAGCTTCCCCCGCAGCTGATCCCGGCCGGGCTCGAGCTGACCTGACCGGAGGCCGCTCCCTGCTTCGAGACCGTGAGCGTGAATGACTTCAGCGCGAAGGTGGCAGTGACCGAGCGCGCCTGGTCCATCGTCACCTGGCAGGCGCCCGTGCCCGAGCAGTCACCCGACCAGCCGGTGAAGGTCGAGGATGCGTCCGGGGTCGCGGTTAGGGTCACGGCGGTACCGGCGTCGAAGCTCGCCTCGCAGCTGTAGCCGCAGCTGATCCCGCCCGGGTTCGAGGCGACCTCGCCCCAACCCGTCCCCACGTTTGAGACGGTGAGGAGATACGGCCCAAGGTAGTACCACTGCGCCGTCGGCGCGTCCCACCAATCCGACGACACGAAGGGCGACGTCGGGGGCCAATCGTAGGACTGGTAGTCGTACAGGATCGAGTCGGAGTACGCCTGGCCGTAGAAGACGGCGCGGGATCCGTCCCAGTAGAAGTAGTCGGTCCAGTCCTGGGTCTCCCAGAAGCAGTCCGGGCAATACGCGTTACACGCCGGCCCGGGGCAGGTGTTGTGATACTGCGAGTCCTCGTAGCTGCACCGGTACTCCCACCAGGTAGAGCCGGCAGGCCAGCGATCACCGTAGGAGTGCTGCAGGTACCAGCCGCCGCATGAGGCGGCCGGAGTGACCGGGTCGGCGATCTGATCGGCCGGGGGCGCCTGGTCGGTGGCCGCGGGCAGGGCCGGGATCAGCGGCGGCCCAACCGGAGCGTCCGAGGCGATCGGCCAGGTCGGCGCGGCGGTGACGACTACGGCCTCAGCTCGGGCAGCGCCGAGTGCCAGCAGCACCGACACCGCCGCTGCCACTCCGAGCCAGAGTCTGATCTTGAAGTGCCCTCTTCTCATCGTTCGTCCTCCTTGGGTAGGCCTGGGTGGTCTGTGCGGAGGAACGCGATCAGTTCCGTGCCGCGATCGTGCAGCCGAATCCTTAAGGCCGACTTAAAGTCCGCCGGCGAAAGAGAGGCCGGCGCAAGCCGGCCTCTCTCCACCGGAGACGGTCCCAGCTACGGCAGGGCGATCGTCCCCACGAGCTCGACCACCTGCACGTCGCCTGCGAAGTAGTCGATGAGGGTCCCGCCTCCGCTCCCCCCCGCGAACACACCTGTGCCGCTGGTGATTGTGTACGTGCCGAGCAAGCTGATCGGATTCCCGTAGGACACGGACGAGCCCGGTGCGCTTCCGGAGCCGCCGACCGCGCACGAGGTCGCAGTCGATTCGAGACTGAGCGTGCTCCCATCGGCCAGTGTGATCGTCGACGAAATCGTCAACTGGACACACGACGAGCCCGGGATCGGCGTGACCGTGACCGTGCAGGTCCCGGTCGCGGAGCCGTAGCCCGCGACGGTGCCGGTGAAGCCCGCGCTGCAGGGGTCGCCGTTCTGGTGGCCGTAGTGGAACTGGAAGGTGGCCTCGAAGTTACTCGTCGAGCTCGCCGACGCAGGCGCGGCGACAACCGCAAAGACGGCGGCGCAGACGAGAGCCGAGGCAGCGATGAACACCCTACGCATGTGCTGACCTCCTGGGTTGGGATACGGCGTGGCATCGACCTCCACAGCGCGATCGTGGCGGCGTGGTCTTAAAGCGGCCTTAGGGTCGAGCCACAGCGGAGCGCGCCCGGACGCTCGACAACCGCGCCACGGCGCGGTAAGACTTCCTTCACCGACCGGGGGGAAAGAGGATCATGCCGGCGAATGCCGATTCGCCTGCGGCGCTACAGGGCCTGAGGACTCGTCGGGCCGCGCGTGGGCGCGGTCGGGATGCAGGCGACGGAGCCGGCCGTCCGCTGCTCACCCGCCCTCGCCTCTTGCACCACCTCGAGCAGTCGCTCGCCCGCCGGCTGACGAGCGTGGTCGCGGACGCGGGCTACGGGAAGTCGATGCTCTTGGGCGCATGGGCGGCGACCGTGCCCTGCGTCTGGTATACCGTCAGCCCCGACGACACGAGCCTGACGGCCTTTGTCCTCGGAATCGCAGCGGCGTGCGAGCGGTTCCCGGCGCTCGACAGGGACCTCCGCCTCGTCGTGCAGACATCACTCGGCCCAGACGCGGACGAGACGGACCGCGCGGCGCCGGTGGCGACGCTGCTCTGCGACGCGCTCGAGCAGGAACTGGAGGAGGAGTTTGCGCTCGTGTTCGACGACGTGCACGAGCTGGGTCGGAAGGGGCCGTCAGTGCGCCTGCTGGAGGAGGTGTGCCGGCAAGCGCCGGCGCGGCTACACCTCGTCCTCTCGAGCCGGCGCGAGCCGCCGTTCCCGGTACAGCGCCTTCGCGGCCAGGGCGAGGTGCTCGATGTCGACGCCGGGATGCTCGCGTTCACGGAGGACGAGGTCGCAACGCTGCTCGAAGCAGCCGTCGGTGACGAGGCGGCGGAGCTCGCGCCTCGGGTCCACGAAGTGACCGGGGGGTGGCCCGCCGCGGTGCGGCTGGCCGTCGAAGCGCTCCGATCGATCCCGCGCGGCAGCCGGGCCCAGGCGCTCGAGGCGCTCGGCCAGCCTGGTGGTCGTCTATTCGATTATGTCGCGGAGGAGGTGTTCGGCCGCGCGGCTCCCGGCATTCGGCAGCTGCTTCGGCGCATCCAGCCCTTCGACCGTTTCAACACCGAGCTCTGCAAGGCGGTGGGTGTCAAGGCGGCGGCGGAATCGCTCGCCGCACTGCGGCATTCCGGGCTCTTCCTCGAAGCACGGAGCGGCGAGGGTGACTGGTTCGCCCTGCACACGCTGATCCGCGAGTTCGTCCGCGAACGCTGGCCGCTGAGCGAGCCCGAAGAGACAGAGGTGCAGAGCCGAGCGGCGGCGTGGTTCCGTGCCCAAGGCTTCTTCGCCGAGGCCTTGGACTCACTGACTGCGGCCGGCGAGACCGAGCAAATCGCGGAGGTACTCGAGACGCAGGGATCGACGCTCCTGGCGGCGGGCCGGGTCGAGGCGACGATCCGCGCGGCGCGGCGTCTGCCGCCTCGGCTCCGCACCGTCACCATCGACCAGCTCCTGGGCGAGGCCCACGAGATCCGCGGCGAGTGGGACGAGGCGTTGGAGTGTTTCAAACGCGCAGCCGGAAGACGAAGGCGCCTCGACGCCGGCCTCGCGTGGCGATTCGGCCTCATCCACCACCTTCGCGGCCGCCTCGACGAGGCGTTCGAGATCTACGAGCGGGGCGAGCTCGACGACGCCGATCCCCGCGACGCCGCGTTCCTGCTTGCGTGGAGAGCGAGCGCGTGCTGGCTGCGCGGCGACGCCGGGGCGTGCCGGGAGTCGGCGGAGCAGGCATTCGTGCGCGCGAGCGCCGCCAATGACCCGCGCGCGCTCGCGGCCGCGCACACCGTGCTCGCGATGGTCGCGGCGCTCACCGGAGACCGACTCGCGAACGACGCTCACTACCTCCGCGCGCTCGAGTTCGCCGAGCGCGGGGGCGATGTCCTGCAGGCGGTGCGCGTCCGCACGAATCGCGGGTCGCAGCACGTCGAGGAAGGCGAGTACGAGCAGGCGCTCGCAGAGCTCGAGATCGCGACGCGCCTCGGCGACCTGACGGGCTTCATCTTCTTCCGGGCGCTTGCGCTCACCAACCGCGGCGAGGCGCGCTTCCGCCTCGGCCGTCTGGAGGAGGCGATCTCCGACCTGGAGGCCTCGAAGGCGCTCTACCAGCGGGCCGGGTCGCGGATGGTCTGCTACCCGCTGGGGATCCTGGGCGATGTCTACCGGGAGCGCGGCGACGCCGCGCTGGCGCAGGCGCTCTACGAGGAGGCTGTTGCGCGCGCCGACGAGGCCGGCGACGTGCAGGGACTCGTGCCCGCCCTTGCCGGGCTCGCGCGCCTCCTTGCCTTCGACGATCGCGACCGCGCGCGGATGCTCGCCGAGCGCGCGGTTTCGTGCGGCGAAGGGATGGGCCGGGTCGCCGCTCAGCTGGCGGCGGGGTGGGTAGCGCTCGCAGCGGGTGAGGCGGAGCGTGCGACTGCAAGCGCCGACGAGGCAGCCGCTGCCGCGCGGCTACGTCGCGATCGCGCCGGACTGGCCGAGGCGCTCGAGCTGACCGCGCTCGCAGCGCACAATGAGAGCAAGCGAGCGGTCCTCCTCGAGGAGGCGGCATCGCTGTGGCGCGGCATCGCGAACCCGATCGGCGAGGCGCGCGCGAAGCTCATCCTGGGCTTGGTGCAGGGAGCGGCCGGGGCCGCGCAGGCCGAGGAGGCCGAAAGGCAGCTCAAGACTCTCGGCGCCCGAGCACATCGCCTGTTCGTCGCGGCTGCGCTGCCGTCTACTCGGGCCGGGAAGCAGGCTCCCGTGACGATCTCGACTCTCGGCCGGTTCGGCATCGCGCGTGACGGCTGGCCCGTACCTCATGAGGAATGGCAATCCAAGAAAGCGCGAGACCTCCTCAAGATCCTCGTCGCCAGGCGCGGCAGGGCGACGCCTCGCGACGTTCTGATGGAGGCCCTCTGGCCGGAACAGGATCCGCGCGCGCTCAGCAACCGGCTGTCCGTCGCGCTGAGCACGCTGCGTGGGGTCCTCGATCCCGAGGCGCGTCATGCGAGCGACCATTTCGTCTCCACGAGTGGGGACGCGCTCGTGCTCCAGTTAGGGAACGTGGACGTCGACGTCGAGGCTTTTCTCAAGCAGGCCGGACGTGGACTGTCACTCTGGGACGGCGGTCGTGCGGACGAGGCGCGCCCGCGCCTCGAGGCGGCGGAGGCCGCGTATGTCGGTGACTTCCTCGAGGAAGACCGGTACGAAGAGTGGGCCGCGCCGCTGCGGGAAGAGGCGCGCGCGGTCTATCTGGCGCTTGCTGCCGCGCTTGGTGACATCGCCGAGGCCTCGCGGCAGCCCGACACAGCGATCCGCTACCGCCTCCGGATCCTCGAGCGCGATCCGTACGACGAGCGCGCCCACCTCGGGCTCGTCACGGCACAACTGAGGGCAGGGCGCCACGGGGAGGCGCGGCGGACCTATCGCGACTACGTCGCCCGGATGAAGGCAATCGGCGTGGAAGCGACGACGTTCCCGAGCCGGCCGGAGTAGCGACTGTAGTTCGGCAAGCGCCGGGA
This sequence comes from Actinomycetota bacterium, assembly GCA_046735055.1. Classification (GTDB taxonomy): domain Bacteria; phylum Actinomycetota; class Thermoleophilia; order Gaiellales; family Gaiellaceae; genus DATBLE01. Next base: position 5,787 of record JBKPSO010000126.1, on the reverse strand, counting down.
CTGCCAGCCGGGACTCCAGCCGCGGAGAGGCTCATCGCGCAGGGGTGGGGTGCTCGAGCTCAGCCCAGCACCTCTCTGCTAGGTCGGAGGTCGCCGCGCAATCGGTGTATCGAAGCGGCCTGCCGCTCGCGGGTCAGATGCGGGTCAGAGTTCGACAGCCCCCTGAGCAGTGATATTCGCGCGTCACCGCTCTCGAAGCAGTCGTCTGAACTCTGGCTGCGGTGTTCAGGATCGGGGCCGTACATCACTTTGAGAGATCGCCCGAACCTGTGGTTGTCCCCCGCGGCCTGACCGGCATCGTCCGCATCCCTCGCATTTCGCGGTTGCTCCCGTTCTCGCTCCCTCGAGCGACTAGTGCGGCCTCTCGTAACGTTGCACCCGAAACCGGATCATGGTTCAGGCGGCGAGCTTGAGGTCGGTGGTGGGCTTGGCGGCTCGGCGTTCGCGCCGTCTGGCGGCTTCGATCTTCCGTCGCTCGCGCTCGGCGGGGCTGTTGCGGTGTCGGACGTGGTCGGCGAGGGCGTGGCCGAAGGCGTCCCAGTCGAGGTGGTCGGCGTTCTTGCAGACGAACTCGTCGATCGCGCCGAAGGTGCTCTCGATCCGGTTCAGGTAGCTGGCGTAGGTTGGGGTCGGCACCAGCTCGACGTTGTTGCTGTCTGCCCAGGCGCGAATCTCCGGGGTCCAGTGGCTGGAGAGGCCGTCCTGGATCCAGTAGATGCGGATGTGTCGGGGGTAGGCGAGCCGGATCTGCTTCATGAACGCGAGGGTGGAGGCGCCGTTGCGGCGGGGACGCGGCCTGATCCGCAGGTAGTCGGCGTGCACGTCGAGGGCACCGACCAGATCGCGGATCCCCTGGCGGCGGTTGAAGGTGGCGCGGTGGCGCTCGGGGCGGCCGCGGGGCGCCCAGCCACGGCCGTGGCGGGGGCAGAGGCTCTCCGGCCCCTTCTCGTCGAAGCTGATCACCACCCCGTCTTTGGGCTGCTCCCGGTAGAGGACGAGGATCCGCGCCGCCTTCTGCTCGTAGTCGGGGTCGGGGCTCTGCTTCCAGCTGCGGGTGCGCTGCAAAGAGACCCGGTTGCGGGCGAGGATCCGGCCCAAATGGGCGGGCGAGACCTCGATCCCGCGCCCGCGCAGGTAGCGGGACAGCTTCGCGAGGCTCCAGCGTGTGAACGGCACCCCGAGCGCGTCGGGACGGGCGCCGGCGACCGCGACGATCCGCTGCTCGTCCTCAGTCTGGATCCGGCGGGGTCGCCCGCCCCGGAAACGAGGGCGCAACGACTCAAACCCATGCCGGTTGAAGTCGTGGATCACCTTGCGCACACGCGACTCGTCCGTCAGCAGCATGCGCGCGATCTCGGGCGCGCTCATCAACGTGTTCGAGGCCAACAAGATCAGCGCCCGCTGCCTCGTCGAGGCCAGCTTCGACTGCTTCGACAGTCGCTTCAACCGCTGCCCCTCGTGCGGGGCGAGCTCGCGTACGAACACCTCCGGGGGACGCATCGACACCTCCTCAGGTCGCATGCGCCCCGATTCGACGCCAGACGGCGGTTTCCGGTCAAACCTTTTGAGAGGCCGCACTAGTCGGGTTGGCGTCGGCGAGCTCTACTTCAGCGGTCTCCGTTCTCGTCCTCTGGTTCGGGGCGGAAGGCTAGACCAACGGGCGTGACCATCCCGGTGGTTGCGAAGTAGCCCAGGTCTTCTCCGCTCCGAGAGAACGTCCGAATGGTGCCGTCGCCACGGTTGGAGACGTAGAGATTGCCTCTCTTGTCGAAGGCCAGGCCAGCGGGTGTGCTCAACCCGGTAGTGGCGAAGTTGCCCAGGTCTACCCCAGCCGGAGAGAACTCCCGAATCGTGTTGCCGCCGAAGTTGGTGACGTAGAGGTTGCCTCTCTTGTCGAAGGCGATGAGCGCGGGTGCGATAAAGCCGGCGGTGGCGAAGTTGCCCAGGTCTTCTCCGGTTCGAGAGAATTTCCGAATGGTGTTGTCGCCAGCATTGGCGATGTACAGATTCCCTCTCTTGTCGAAGGCGATGCCACGAGGTATGTTCAGCCCGCTGGTGGCGAAGTTGCCCAGGTCCGCACCAGTGGGAGAGAACTTCCGAATCCAGCTGACGTTCGCCACGTAGAGGTTGCCCTCCTTGTCGAAGGCGATGCCACGAGGTGCGCTCAACCCGGTTGTGGCAAAGTTGCCGAGGTCTACACCAGTCGGGGAGAATTCCCGAATCGTGTTGCCGTTGATGTTGGAGACATAGAGGTTGCCGCGCTTGTCAAAGGCCAGGCCAGTGGGTCCGTTCAGCCCGGTTGTCGCGAAGTAGCCAAGGTCTTCTCCGCTCGGAGAGAACTCCCGAATCGTGTTTGTGGTTTGGTTGGCGACGAACAGGTTTGGCGTCTGCGCTGGCGCGAGCAGGTTTTGTGCCTGCGCGGGCCCGATGACGAGACTGAGCGCAATGAGAAGGCTCAGCACCAGCAAGGCGACGCCGGTCTTGGGGAGCGCGCGTACCTGGGCTGACATGCGTGTCTCCTTTCGAGTAACCGCGAGCCAACACTCCTCCTCCTGCCATTCAGTGTCAAGGATGGCCTACTGCCCGCCAACCGGCGAGCTTGCATCCTCGCCAACGAGCACCGCGCCACGGCCCGCCCCACGGACACAAGGGGAGGAGCCCCCCGAGGGCAACTTCGACCAACCCGTATCGAAGGTGCGAGCGGCGATCACTGAACGTCCAGGCTAACGGGCGCTCTCCTGTGCCAGAGTGCCGTCGCCTGAGACCTCGCTATACCCAGAGCATGGCGGGGGAAGCCGACGCGGGGTGCGCTCTGACGAAGAGCAGGCCCTCATGCCAGAGTCAGAGGCGGAGCCTCCACCATGAGGCCAGCCTGCCCTCTAAGCAGGGCCAACCGCAACTACATAACGGGCCGGGAGGCGGGGTCGAACTCTTCACGGCGAGTGCTCGAGCTAGGCGAGCAGTCATCGATGCGTGGATGTACACATCGTCGCGTCGAGATCCGGCCGTAGCGACGCCTTGCGACCCAGGAAGCGGCGCCGAAGACGGGGGCGCTGGTCGGCTGCCTCACGGGTGGTCTGCAACGAAGGTCGGGCTTATTGCTTGGACTGCGAGTTCGACGTATGGGAGTCCTGGATCGCCGACGAGCTCGGGGTGGATGAGAAAGGCGAGTTGTCTCACTCCGTCGGCGAGCCGCGGGCCGGGTCGCGCGTAGTAGGCGTTCGAGTCGACGGCGACCGCGCGGCAGGCGAGCGATGGAAGCCTCGCCTGGCGGGCAGCGCGTGTGTGGTCGAAGCCGCACGGGGCGACGACGACGAGCTCGGGGCGGCACTGGCGCACGGTCTCCCATGAGGTGGGAAACGAGGGAGCGCCCGCCTTTCCGAGCACGTCGCGGCCGCCGCCGAGGGCGACCATCTCTGGGATCCAGTGGCCGGCGGCATAGGGCGGGTCGAGCCACTCGGCGACGAAGATCGGCCGCCGCGGCGCCGCGCTGACGCGCTCCGTAACGGCAGCGAGCTTCGCTTCCATCTCGGCGACGACGCTGCGGCCTCGGGCCGGCACGCCGAGCAGGTGGGCGAGCGAGAGGATGCGCTCCTCGATCTCTGCCAGCGTGTGCGCGTCGAGGGCGACCACCTCGGCGTCGGTGGTGCAGAGTTGGTCCACGGTGTCGCTGGAGACGGCGCAGACCGTGCAGAGGTTCTGGGTCAGGATCAGGTCGGGATCGAGTGCCTCGAGTAGCAGACGGTCGATCGCGTAGAGGGGGCGACCGTCGCCGACCGCCTCGCGCACCACCCGGTCGATCTCGAAGCCGGAGAGTCGCGTCGTGTCGACGCGCGAGGCGGTCACGACCGGCAGGCCGCGCACCTCGGGCGGCCAGTCGCACTCATCGGAGACGGCGACGAGGGACTCGACGAGCCCGAGCGAGGCGACGATCTCAGTCGCACTCGGAAGCAGGGAGCAGATCCGCATCAAGTCACCTCTCTATGCCGGCGTCAGGTCGCAGAAGACGAACCCGTCGCGTTCGACGATCTCTCCGGTTTCGCTGGCGATCGGCTCGGCGAAGATCGGGCCCGCGGAAACGAAGGTGTGGAACTCGCCGTTCTCACCGCACGGGTCGACGCCGAGCGGCAGCTCGGCCAGCAGTTGCTCGTCGTAGTGGCGCCCGGCGAGGGCGGGGTCGAGGACCCGCGGATCGAGGCAGACAAGCGTCGCCTCGAAGCCCGCGCCGAGAAACTCGTAGGCGAGCGCGCTCGTGTCCCGTCCCCAGAGCGGGAAGAGGCCGCGTCTGCCGACCACCGCGAGCCGCTCTTCACGGTAGCCGCGCACGTCCTCCAGGAACAGGTCGCCGAAGGCGACCACCTCAACACTGGACAGGGGCGCGGCGGCGAAGGCTTCGGCCTGCGCGCCTCGTAGACGTCGTTGACGCACTCCGGCGGGATCACGACCTCGACGAGCGGGATGTCGAGCGCCTCCGCCTGCCGCGCGAGCAACTCGCGGCGGACGCCGTGCATGCTGATCCGCTCATAGCTCTCGGTGACCGTGGTGATCAACACCTCCGGCTCGAGCCGCGCGCGGCCAAGTGTCCAAAGGGCGAGCGCCGAGTCCTTGCCCCCGCTCCAGGAGAGAGCAAAAGTGTCCCGCGGCTCGTGTACGAGCGCAGGGCTTCCGACCAAGGGCGATTGCGATTGCATTGTTTGCTCGCTGACGAAAAAACCTCCGCGTCTGCGGAGGAAAGAAGGCCCGGCGGCGGCGGCCGCACGAACCGCCCTTCCTCCGAGGCTGGCGTCCGATCGGCGCAGAGCGGTCGACCTGGCTCATCCCCGGTCGCGGGGCATCGCAGTTGCGGGACAGCACCGGATTCACACCGGACTTCGCCGTCTCTGCACCGGCCGGGGATATGTGCCCGGCCACCCGAGCATACGCCATCACCCCGAACGCGGTGACGGATCTGCGCAAAGCACCGGCACGCCCCTGCGGCACGTTCTAGAGCTGATCGCTCCTTGCGGACGAAGCAGAGCACCTCTGTCAGGGGGTAACCGCTTTTCACCCTCGAAATAGGGCCGACCGCACTACATAACCACGGGCCGGGAGTGGGTCGAACTCTCTCCACCGCGAGTGCTTCTCCGCGAGCTGCCCGGCCGCTCACAGGCTCATCTGGTCGCAGTTTGGTGGAAAGACGACAGTTCAGCCGCCGGGTTCGCGAACACGCCTTTCAGGCTGCTCGGCCTGAGCGCGGGTGTTGACTTACCCCGGGGCGCGTGTTGATGATCGCGTTGCTACGGCCATTCAGCCGTTCGCTGCGGGAGCGCGGCAGGCAGGCCAACGAGAGGAGACGTTATGCGCGTTCTGCGCTCGAGGAAGTTCCTCCTTCTGCTGGCAGCGTTTATCACAGCCGGTAGCGCGGCCGCGATTGCGATTGCGGCCGTGACTTCACAACAGGTGGTTACCGACACCAGCAATGTGCATCTCCGCGTGCAGCGCACGATCGCAGACGGCTTCGACTCGGGCTGGCATGTCCACCCGGGGCTCGCGGTCGTCCAGGTCGAGGAAGGCTCGCTCCAGATCTACGAGAACGGCTGCACCCCGAAGACGGTCGCGGCGGGTGACACGTCGATCGAGATTCCCTACCAGCCTGTCCGCGCGATCGCGACGGGACACGTCGTTTGGACGACGACCTTTGTCGTCGACAACTCGGGCCTGTTCCTGATTCCGCTGTCGTCCTACAGCCCAGGGCGTAACCCCTGTCCGAGTCTCCCGTAAGCGCCGCTAAGGGTTGAGCGCAGGGGG
>JBKPSO010000125.1:0-8953 GCA_046735055.1 Actinomycetota bacterium | reverse complement strand
CGCCGGCGCCGCCGGCCCCGCCGGCCCGAAGGGCGACTCGGCCACGGCGCTCTGGGCGTCGGTCGACCAGAACGGCACGCTGGTTCGCAACAAGGGCGCCACGTCCGCCCAGAAGAACGCCACCGGCCAGTACCAGGTCGTCTTCGGCCAGGATGTGACCGGCTGCAGCTACCAGGCAACGCTCGGCGGGCCGACCACCGGCACCTTCCTCGGCCACATCAGCGCCGGGCAGGTGAACGCCGTCAACGGTGGTGTGCGTGTGGTCATATGGAGCGCGGGGGCAGCGCCTGTGGTCACCGACGCTCCGTTCTTCGTCGCCGTCTTCTGCTGATCGATTGACCGCGCGATCGGGGGCCCGCCGGCGCGGTGGGCCCCGATCCACCCAACCCATCCGGAAACGTAGAGTTGGGCGATGCACACGATCGAGCTGAACGACGACGAGCTCCGCCTGCTCCAGAACGCGCTCCACGCCTATCTCGACGACTTCGGGCACGAGGAGGCCGACGTACTGCGACTCGTCAAGGCCCTGATCGCAAAGCTCCAGTCCGGACAGTGAACGCGCTGCGGATCGAGCGCGACGGGGAGATCCTCCGCGTCACGCTCAGCCGCCCCGAGCGACGGAACGCGGTCGACCCCGCACTCATCGCCGAGCTGGCGGAGGCTTTCACCGACGTCGGCGACGCCCGCGCCGTCGTTCTCGCCGGTGAGGGACAGAGCTTCTGCGCCGGCGCCGACGTCGACTGGCAGCGCCGTTCGATCGAGCTGAGCTACGAGGAGAACGTCGAGGACTACCGGCGGCTGTACCGGATGCTGCAGTCGATCTGGCGCTGCCCGGCTCCGGTCGTCGGGCGGATCCAGGGGTTTGCCCTCGGCGGCGGCTCGGGCCTCGTGTGCTGCACCGACGTCACGATCGCCGCTCCGGACGCGGTGTTCGGGTTCACGGAGGTGCGCCTCGGGATCATCCCTGCGGTGATCTCCCCGATGGTGCTTGCGCGGATCGGGCCGGCGGCCGCGCGGCGCTACATGCTCACCGGGGAGCGCATCGAGGCGGCCACAGCGCTGCGGATCGGTCTCGTGCACGAGGTCGCCGATGACCTCGATGCCGCTGTCGATCGCGTCGTCGCCGACATCCTCGCCGGCGGGCCGATCGCCGTCCGCGAGGCCAAGCGCCTCGTGCTCCAGCCCGGGGACGAGGAGGACCTGCTCGCGCGCGCGTCGGAGCGGCGCACGAGCGACGAGGGGCAAGACGGACTGCGGGTGTTCCTCGACTCACGGCGGTTGAGACATCCCGTGTACCCCTCGTGGCATCCGCTGTGCGATCATCCGGCCGAATACAGCGACGAAGGAGGCTAGATGGCCGCGATCGTGGAAAGCATTGAGATCGACCGTCGCCCCGAAGACGTCTTCTCGTACTTCATGGATCCGTCGCATATGCCCGAGTGGCAGGAAAGCGTCGTCAGCGCGCGTCGCCTCGACGACGGGCCTGCTGCCGTGGGCTCACGAGTGATCGTCACTCGACGTGTCGGCGGTCGCGACCGAGAGATGACGAACGAGCTGACCGAGCAGAACCCGCCGAGCAGCTGGGTCGTTCGCGGCATCGACACGCCGGTCAGGGCCACCGCCAAGGGTCGGATCGAGCCGGTCGGGAACGGCGAGCGTTCGCGCGTGACGATCGAGCTCGACTTCGAAGGGCGCGGAATCGGCAAGCTCCTCGTGCCGCTGGTCGTTCGCCGCCAGGCGGAAGCGGAGATGCCCAGGAACATGCGCAAGCTCAAGGAGCTGCTCGAGAGCGGGACGTAGCGCACGCCTTCGGGGCCACGATTCGGCGGGCGTACAGTTGCGCACGTGCAGATCCAGAAGCTGCTGGTCGCAAACCGCGGCGAGATCGCGGTTCGGATCTTTCGCACATGCCGTGCGCTCGGGATCGCGACCGTCGCCGTCGTGGCGCCGGACGATGCAGGCGTGCTGCACGCACGGTCTGCCGACGAGACCGTCGGGATCTCCTCCTACCTCCACTCCGAGGAGCACATCCGGGCCGCGCGCAGCGTCGGAGCGGACGCGATCCATCCCGGGTACGGCTTCCTCGCCGAGAACGCCGACTTCGCGGAGGCGGTCGAGGCGGCGGGGCTCGTCTTCGTCGGCCCCTCGCCGGAGGCGCTGAGGGCCGGCGGCGACAAGCTCGCGGCGAAGCGGGTCGCTCGAGCGGCGGGCGTGCCGGTGCTCGTGGAGGGGGATCCCGCCGAGATCGGCTATCCCCTGCTCGTGAAGGCGGCAGCGGGCGGCGGCGGGCGGGGGATGCGGGTCGTCCGCGCGCCGGCGGAGCTCGACGAGGCGCTCGCGGCGGCACGTCGCGAGGCGAAGGCGGCGTTTGGCGACGACACGGTCTTCTGCGAGCGCTACCTGGAACGGCCACGACATGTGGAGATCCAGCTGCTCGGAGACGGCGAGGGCGGTGCGGTCGCCCTCGGGGAGCGCGAGTGCTCGGTGCAACGCCGCCACCAGAAGGTGCTCGAGGAGGCGCCCTCCCCCGCGCTCGACCCGGAGCTGCGGGCGGCGATGAGCGACGCGGCGGTCGCGTTCGCGCGGGCGATCGGCTACCGCAGCGCGGGCACCGCGGAGTTCGTGCTCGGAGGGCGTGCCTTCCACTTCCTCGAGTTGAACGGCCGCATCCAGGTCGAGCATCCGGTCACCGAGCTCGTCACCGGGCTCGACCTCGTCGCCGAGCAGCTGCGCATCGCCGAGGGCGGGGCACTTCCCGACCCGCCTCCGCTGACAGGGCACGCGGTCGAGGTGCGCCTCTACGCGGAGGACCCGCGCACGTTCCTGCCGCAGACCGGGCGGATCGAGCTGCTGCGCCTGCCCGAGGGCATCCGGGTCGATCCCGGTGTCGAGGAGGGCGACGAGGTCGGGCTCGCCTACGACCCGATGATCGCCAAGCTGATCGCGCACGGCGAGACCCGCAAGGAGGCGCTCGACCGGCTCGCGGCCGCGCTCGCGGAGACCGAGATCGGCGGCGTCGTCACGAACCTGCCGTTCCTGCGCTGGCTCGTCGCGCACCCCGAGCTCCGGGCCGGGGAGACGACGACCGCCTTTCTCCTCGAGCACCCGCCGCTCTCGCCGCCGCGTCAGCGCCCCGCCGACCCGTGGCGCGGCGCGTTCCGGCTGAATCTCCCCGCCCTGCCCCCGCAGTCACCCCCCGACGAGGACGCCGCCGCGCACGGTCACGGAGCCGGCGGCGAGCAGAGCGCGGTCACCGCGCCGATGCCCGGCACCGTCATCCGCGTGCTCGTCGCGGAGGGCGAAGAGGTCCAGCAGCGGCAGCCCCTCGTCGTGCTGGAAGCGATGAAGATGGAGACGCCGCTGGTCTCGCCGTACGAAGGCGTCGTGCGCCGCGTGCACGTCGGCGAGGGCGACCAGGTCGCGGGCGGGGCGCTGCTCGTGGAGCTCGACGAGTGAGAGACGAAGCCGAGCACAAGGGTGACAGCGAAGCTGTCGCTCGTGGTGCGAGGCGATGTCGTGACGCCGAAGGCGTCAACGTGCGCGTGCTCGAGGACGCCGCCGAGTTCCTGCGCGAGGCGGGGCCGCTGCTGCTCCCGAACGAGGCGCGCGAGAACCTGACCTTCGGGATCGCGGGCACGATCGTCGCCGCCCCGAGCCGCTATCCGGAGCGGCGCTTCTGGCTCGCGACCGACGGCGGCAGGCCAGTGGCGGCGGCGCTCAGGACACCTCCGTACAACCTCGTGCTGGCGAAGCCCCGCGACGACGACGCCCTGGCGGCGCTCGTCGCCGCGATCGAGGACGAGCTGCCCGGCGTCGTCGGGGCACACCCCGAGGTCGACGAGTTCGTTCGGCTCTGGTCTAGAAGAGCTTCTGGAGCTTCATCGCCGCGCCCATGTCGCCCTTGACCTTGAGCTTCCCGGACATGTAGGCGGCGGTCGGGTTCTGCTCGCCGGCGACGATGCGCTCGAAGGTCTCCGCGGAGGCGGAGATCGTGCAGTCGCCGCCGGTGTCGCCCTCGTCGACGGTGACGGCGCCGTCCGCGACCCGGACCGTCCATGTGCCGGCCCCCTCGATCGCGAAGACGTAGGAGTTGTTCATTCCTGCGGTCTTGCCGGGGTCGATGCGGTTCGGCAGCTCCTTGAAGAAGTCTTCGGCGGACATCGCGGCGGAGCCTAGCTCATGGGCCAGCCCCATGAGCTAGCTGGGTTTCCCCATAGGGCGCGCCGCAGGCGCACGACTACCTAAGGAACCGCGACCCCGGGCTCGAGGCGGCCCACCCGCTCGCGTGGGAGAAGCACGGTCAGCATCGTCGCGACGACCGGCGCGGCGGAGCTGACGTAGAGCGCCGTGCGCAGGTCGACCGAGTCGGCGATCCCGCCGAGGAGCACCGCCGCGACCCCACCGAGCCCGATCGAGAAGCCGATCGAGAGTCCGGACGCCGTTCCGATCCGCGACGGCAGGTACTGCTGCGCCATCACCATCGTGATCCCGAAGGTGCCGATCACGGCGACCCCCACGAGCCCGAGCGCAATCGCACCTGTGGCACCGCCGACGAGCACGAACACGAGCATCAGCGGGCAGATGGCGACGTTGGCGGCGAGGAGGACGGTGCGCAGGCCGATCCTGTCGGCAATCGGCCCCGCGGCGAGCGTGCCGATCCCGCCGACGAGCAGCATCCCCCAGAGCAAGGCCGTCCCATACTGCTTCGAGTGGCCCTGCGAGACCTCCCACAGCGGCACGAACGTCAGCACGCCGTACCAGGCGAGGCTGCGGAACGTGATCACGGTCAGGAGCAGACCGAGCGCCCGTGGGTCGTCCTCGCCTCCCAGGCTCGGCGTCGTCTCGCGGTCGGGGACGAACCCGAGCAGGTAGCCGCGCAGGGAGAACAGCACGGCGGAGACCACCAGGCACGGGACGGCGAGGAGCAGGCCGCCGTCGAGCCCGAGCGCATGGACGAGCAGGGCGGCTGCAAGCGCACCGAGCCCGAAGCCGAGGTTGCCGCCGATAGAGAAGAGCGACATGCCGCTGGCCCGGCGCCTCCCGCTGACGTACGCGGCGAGCTTCGAGCCCTCAGGGTGAAACGCGGCTGTTCCGAGGCCCGAGACGATGACGAAGAGCACGACCAGCCCGTAGGTCGGCGAGACCCAGGCGAGGGCCATCCCGGTCCCACCCGTGGCGACGCCGACCGGGATCAGCCAGATCGCCCCGCGCCGGTCGGACCAGAGGCCGAACAACGGCTGGACGACCGAGCCGGAGATCGCAGAGCAGAGGACGAGCACCGCCGCGAGGGTGTAGGAGAGCTGGAACTTGTCGTGTAGGTACGGGATCAGGACGAAGAGCGCGCCGCCGGCGAAGTCGACCGCCAGGTGGCCGCCCGAGAGCGCCGTCATCGCCCGCACGTCGATCCGCTCCCGCACATTCTGAGCCTACCCGCGGCGGTCGGGTAGCATCGCGCCGCCGTGGAGATCGACCTCTGCTCCGAGGCTCCCGAGTCGGAGGTGACGGCGTTCGCCGTCACCGACCCCCCAGGCGCACTCCCCGACCTGGATCCGCGGCTCCAGGGCCTCGTCGAGTCGGGCGAGATTCGAAGCACGGCGGGTGCGATCTGCGTCCTCCACCAGGAGCGCCGAAGACATCTCGTCGCCGCCGGCGCCGGACGCCGGGAGGAGCTCGATTCGGACTCGATCCGCGACGCCGCGGCCGCGGTCGCGCGCCTGCGGCTCGGCCCCACGCTCGCCTGGCGGCTCGACCACTCGCTCCCGCTCGACCTCGCCGAGCAGGCGCGTGCCGTCGTCGACGGCGTTGTCCTGGGCGGCTACGACCAGGGGACGTGGAAGACGGCGACCACGGTGGCACGGCAGATCGACCGCCTGATCCTGCTGAACGGCGACGAAGCGGTACGACACCTGGCGAAACGCGCGGAGCGCGTTGCGCACTGGACGAACCGCGCCCGCGACCTCGCGAACCGCCCGCCGAACGACCTGACGCCCCAGCGGCTCGGCGAGCGCGCGCAGGAGCTCGCCGGCGGCTTCGACACGCTCACCTGCGAGGTGCTCGGGCTCGACGAGATCAAGGCGCTCGGAATGGGCTCCTTCGCCGCCGTCGCGCAGGGAAGCCACAACCCCGCACGGCTGATCGTCCTTCGCTACGAACCTCCCGAAGCGGGCGACGATCTCGTCCTCGGCCTCGTCGGCAAGGCGGTCACGTTCGACACCGGCGGCGTGTCGCTGAAGCCGGCCGACTACATGGAGGACATGAAGGGCGACATGTCGGGCGGCGCCGCGGTGATCGAGGGGATCGGCGCACTCGCCGATCTCGGCCTGCCGCTGCGCGTGCTCGGCGTGGTCGGCGCGACCGAGAACATGCTCGGCGGCGGCGCCTATCGCCCGGGCGACATCTTGACCGCGATGAACGGGAAGACGATCGAGATCACGAACACGGATGCGGAGGGCCGGCTCGTCCTCGCGGACGCGCTCTGGTACGCGCGGCAGGAGGGCGCGACCCACCTCGTCGACTTCGCGACGCTGACCGGCGCGATGGAGCGGGCGCTCGGCGACGTGTACGCGGGTGTGTTCGGGAACGACGAGGACTGGCGTGACCAGGTGGTCGCGGCCGGCGAGGCGAGCGGCGACCACGCCTGGCCGATGCCGATCCACCGCCGCTACCGGCGCCACCACGACTCGAGGTTCGCCGATCTGAAGAACTCGTCGATCCGCCGCCAGGCGATCCCTGCCTACGCGGCCAGCTTCCTGCAGGAGTTCGTCGGCGAGGGCCCCTGGGCGCACTGCGACATCGCCGGTCCGGCCTTCCTGCGCTGGTCGCGCGAGGACTACCTGACCCAAACCGGTGGAACCGGATACGGCGTACGTCTGATCGCGGAGCTCGCGTCGCGCCTCGCCGAATGAACTTCGATCTCTCTCCCGAGCACGAGTTGATCCGGGACACCGTTCGGGAGTTCGCCCGCGAGCGCGTGGCGCCCCTCGCCGAGGAGCTCGACCGCGAGCAGCGCTTCCCCTACGAGCTCCTCGCCGGAGCCGCCGAGCTCGGGCTGATGGGGATCCCGATCCCGGAGGAATACGGCGGCGCCGGAGCCGACACGCTCTCGTACACGATCGCGGTCGAGGAGCTGACGCGCGTCGACTCCTCCTTCGCGATCACGGTCGCCGCGCACACCTCGCTCGGAACGATGCCGATCCTCCTCTTCGGCACCGAGGAGCAGAAGCGCGAGTGGCTGCCCGACCTTGCTTCCGGCAAGCGGCTCGCCGCGTTCGGACTGACCGAGTCCGGTGCCGGCTCGGACGCGGGCGCGAGCCGGACGCGTGCCGAGCTGCGCGACGGCGAGTGGGTGATCGACGGCTCGAAGATCTTCATCACGAACGCCGGCACGGACATCACCGCCTGTGTGACGATCACCGCCCGCACCGGCGAAGACGAGATCTCGAACCTGATCGTCCCGAACGGCACGCCCGGCTACGAGATCTCGGCGCCAATGCACAAGCTCGGCTGGCGCGCCTCGGACACGCGCGAGCTCTCCTTCCAGGGGTGCGCGGTGCCCGAGGGGAACCTGCTCGGGCCGCGCGGCGAGGGGTTGAGGCAGTTCCTGGAGATCCTCGACGGCGGGCGCATCTCGGTCGCGGCGATGGGTGTCGGCCTCGCCCAGGGCGCATACGACCTCGCGCAGGCGTACGCGCTCGAGCGGGAGCAGTTCGGCAAGCCGATCGCGTCTTTCCAGGCCGTCCAGTTCCAGCTCGCCGACATGGCGGTCGAGATCGAGGCCGGGCGCGGGCTCGTCTACAAGGCCGCCTGGCTCAAGGACCAGGGCCGCGAGTTCGCACTCGAGGCGGCGATCGCGAAGCTCCACACGGGCGAGCTCTCACACCGCGTCGTGAACACGGCCCTGCAGATCCACGGCGGCTACGGGTTCATGGAGGAGTCGGCGATCGCGCGGCTCTACCGCGACCAGAAGATCCTCGAGATCGGCGAGGGCACGAACGAGGTGCAGCGCATGGTGATCGCGCGGCACCTCGGCCTGCCGCCTTCCTAGGTCGCCACCCGCGATCGCGGTCGAAAGCCCTACGCGCGCCTCACGGACTCCAAAGACAGCGAGGGCGGCCCTGGAAGCCGCCCCGCATGTCAGACCCCTATCTGGTGACGCACCAACCCTCTCCCACTCGCAATGGTGCTCGCTTTCGACCCCGGGCGCAATGGGCCGAACGGCCTATCTTTCCGCGTTAGAAGCACTATTTGAAGAACAGCGAAAGCGGCTGGTAGCGTGGCGCGATGCTCTTCAGGCAGTTCGTCGACGAGGACCTCGGGTGCGCCTCGTATCTCGTCGGCGACGAGGCCGCGGACGAGGCGCTGCTCGTCGATCCGGCCTACGCGATCGAGCAGTACCTCGAGGAGGCCGATCGGCGGGACGTCCGGATCGTGCGGGTGCTCGAGACGCACACGCATGCCGACCACCTCTCGGGCCACGGCCGGCTCGCACTCGAGCACGACATGCCGGTGTCCATCCATGCCGCGGCCGAGGCTGAGTACCCGCACGACGCACTGGCCGACGGCGACGAGACGAAGGTCGGCTCCGTGAGCGTGCGCTGCCTGCACACGCCCGGCCACAGGCCCGAGCACTGCTGCTTCCTCGCGGGAAACAGCCTGCTGACCGGCGACTCGCTCTTCTGCGGCTCCGTCGCACGGCCGGATCTCGCGGTCGAGGCGCGCGAGGGCGCGGAGGGGCTCTTCCACAGCCTGCACAGGCTGCTCGAGCTTCCCGACGACGTGCGGGTCTTCCCGGGCCACATCGCCGGCTCGCTCTGCGGCACCGGCATGCGCCCGGATCCCTCCTCCACGATCGGCGCGGAGCGCCGCGGCAACGCGCTGCTGGCGATTGCGACCGTCTACGAGTTCGTCGACGAGGCGACCGGCGCCCCCACTCCGCGGCCTCCGAACATGCAGC
>JBKPSO010000124.1:0-6181 GCA_046735055.1 Actinomycetota bacterium | reverse complement strand
GCCCGCGTCGTGCGCGGAGGCGTACTCGAGGATCCGGACGGTCCACCTCACGGGGTCGACCTCGACTGCGATCACCTCGGCGATGAAGCCGTAGGCGTGGGACGAGTTGATCCGGTCGTCGTCGGTCGGCGGCGCCGAGGTTGGGACGTGGAAGACCTCCGAGGCCTGGATCCCCGCGGAGAGCCCCTCGGGCAGAGCGTGCGGATCCCAGTGGGCGACGCCGGCGATCCGCCGCAGCGACACCGACCGGCTGGGGCTGCCCCTCACGCGCACCGCGCCGTCGGCAAGCTCGAGGTCGTCGACCGCGGCCTCGAGCAGGTTCGCGCCGATCTCGAGGATCTGGCGCTTGACGACGCCCGCCGCCCGCCGGGCGGCACCGGAGGCGATCCCCGAGAAGCGGCTCGAGTACGTCCCGGACGAGACCGACCAGACCGACGTGTGGCTGTCGAACTCGTCGACGGTCGCGACGTCCTCGGGGGAGACGCCGAGCTCGTCGGCCACGACCTGGGCCGCCGCGGTCTGGTGCCCCTGGCCCTGCGGCGTCGTCGCCATCGTGACCATGACCTTGCCGCGCGGGTCGACGCGTACCTGCGCCCAGTCGGCGGCGCCGGACTTGGGGTTGTAACCCGGCGCCTGCCGCACCTCGGGTGGGAGCGCGACGCTGACGTAGCCCATGTTCGAGATCGAGGGGTCGACCGCGAGCGCGATCCCGATTCCGACCAGTCCCCCCTCGGCGCGTGCCTCCACCTGCATTGCGCGCAGCTCGTCGTACCTCGCCGTCTCGAGCGCCAGCTCGAGCACGCGCGGGTAGTCGCCGCTGTCGTAGACCCCGCCCGACGGCGACTCGTAGGGAAACGCGTCGGCGGGGATCAGGTTGCGCCGGCGGATCTCCGCGGGATCGAGGTCCAGCTCGAGCGCCGCCTCGTCGACCGTTCGCTCGGTCTCGAGGTAGACCTGCTGGCAGCCGTAGCCCCGGTTCGGGCCGGTCGGCACCTTGTTCGAGACGACATCGACGAGGTGAAGCTCGACGTCGCGCACGCGGTAGGGGCCGACGTAGTTGCCGAGGGGCCGGTAGGTCGACGCGGGCTCCGGCGCGCGGACGTAGGCGCCGAGGTTGTCGACGACGTGCGCCCGCAGGCCGATGATCTCGCCGTCCGCTGTCAGCGCGAGCTCGCGCGTGCCGACCCGGTCGGGCTGGTGGCTGGAGGCGATCAGGTGCTCGGCGCGGTCCTCGATCCACTTCACGGGGCGGCCGGTCCTCATCGCCAGCAGGCCGACGACAGTCATGTACGGGAACAGCGACGACTTGATCCCGAAGCTCCCGCCGATGTCCTTCGGGACGATCACCCGAAGCCGGTCCTCGGGCGTCTTCAACGACCACGCGAGCAGGGGCAGCAGCGTCATCGGCCCCATGAAGTTCGCCCACATCGTCAGCACGCCAGAGGCCGGCTCGTAGTCGGCGACCACCCCGTAGGTCTCGATCGGCGTCGAGGAGTAGCGCTCCCAACGGAGCGTCTCCGTGACGACGAGGTCGGCGCGGGCGAAGGCGGCGTCCGGATCGCCGTAGCGGAGCGTTCGCTCGGCGACGACGTTGGAGCCGACCTGCTCGTGCAGGACCGGCTTCGCCGGATCGAGCGCATCCTCGACCGAGACGACCGCCTCGAGCGGCTCATAGTCGGCGAAGACGAGCTCGGCGGCATCCTCGGCCAGGTAGCGGTCCTCGGCGGCGATCGCCGCCACCGGCTCGCCGGCATAGCGCGCCCGGTCGACCGCCAGCGCGTAGTAGTCGAGCTTGTGGACGATCCCGGCCGCGAACGGCTGCGTCAGCTCCGGGAGCTCGGAGCCGGCGAGGGCGGCCGCGACCCCTGGCGCGGCCAGCGCGGCCGAGAGGTCGACCGACGCGATCTTCGCGTGCGCCCAGGGCGAGCGCGCGAACGCGACCTGCAGCGGATTCGCGACCTGGACGTCGTCGACGAAGCAGCCGCGGCCCGTGAGCAGCGGCAGGTCCTCGCGGCGCAGCAACGGCTGCCCGATCCAACGCATAGCCCGATTCTCACACGCCCCAGCCGCCGCCTCCCGGGGTCTCGACCGTGACGATGTCCCCGGCGCCGAGCTCGCGGGTCGTCTTCGGCGGCAACTCCTCCCCGTTCAGCAGGTTGCGGCCGGGCCGGCCCGGCTTCCCGCCCCCGAGCCCCTCCGGCCCGTGGCGCCTGCGGTCCGTCAGCAGCGACAGTGTCGCGGGCTGGAGCGCGCGGATCGAGCGGACGAGGCCGTCCCCGCCGCGGTGCCGCCCGCCTCCCCCGGAGCCGTCGAGCAACTCGTAGCGCTCGACCCGCAGCGGAACGTCGAGCTCGAGCGCCTCGATCGGCGTGTTCAGCGTGTTCGACATCCCGACGTGAACGCCCGACGGCCCGTCGCCGCGGCTGGACGCGCCCTGGCCGCCGCCGAGCGTCTCGTAGTACGTCCAGCGCGGCGTGCCGATCGCGACGTTGTTCATCGTCCCCTGGCCCTGCGCGGGGACGTCGGCCGCCTGCGCGAGCGCGAGCAGCACCGTGTCGGCGATCCGCTGGCTCGTCTCGACGTTGCCGGCGCAGACCGCGGAGGGCGCACGGGCGTCGACGAGGCAGCCCTCCGGCACGCGGATCGTCACGGCCTCGTACAGCCCAGCGTTCACCGGCACGTCTGCGCCGAGCGCCACCTGGACCGCGAACGTGCACGCCGCGCGGGTGACCGCCAGGGGGGCGTTGACGTTCCCGGCGGCCGCGGGTGACGTGCCGGCGAAGTCGATCTCGATCGCTTGCCCGGCGATCGTCACCGCCACCCGAATCGGCAAGTCGTCGTCGGTGACGCCGTCCCCCTCGACCTCGCTCTCGGCGCGGTACGTGCCGTCGGGGAGGCGGCCGATCGCCTCCCGCGCTCGCCGGGCGGCGTACGCGACCACCTCGTCGAAGGCCGCGAGGAGGGTGGGAAGGTCCTCGCGGTCGACGAGCTCGGCCAGCCGCTCCTCCGCGAGCCGGTTCGCGGCGACCTGCGCCGCCAGGTCGCCCCGGCGAATCTCCGGCGTGCGGACGTTCGCGAGCAGCAGGCGCAGGATCTCGTCGTCGAGCCGGACGGGCGGCACGATCACGCCCTCCTGCCAGATCGACGTCGAGCCCGCCGGCATCGAGCCCGGCACCATCCCGCCGACGTCGGAGTGGTGTGCGCGGGTGCAGCCGTAGCCGACGATCCGGCCGTCGTGCGCGAGCGGCGAGACGATCGTGATGTCCGGCAGATGCGAGCCGCCGGCGAAGGGATCGTTGAGGACGTAGACCTCGCCCGGCTGCGCGTCGCGAGCGATCACGGCGGCGACCGACTCGGGCATCGCGCCGAGATGGACGGGGATGTGCTCGGCCTGCGCGACCATCCGCCCGCGCGCGTCGAAGAGCGCGGCCGAGCAGTCGCGCCGCTCCTTGATGTTGGCCGAGAGCGCGCTGCGCACGAGCACCGTGCCCATCTCCTCCGCGATCCCGGAGAGGGCGGCGCTCAGCACGGAGAGCGTCACCGGGTCCACGAGCGCTCCAGGACGAGAGTGCCGAACGCATCCGGCTGTCCGGCCCAGCCCGGGCGGACGAGACAGGTCGCCTCGGGCAGCTCGACGATCGCCGGGCCCTCGACGGCGACCCCGAGCCCCTGCACCGGGAGCTCGAGCCACTCACCGTCGACGTAGCCGCGCCGGGAGCCCTGAGGTCGGTCAGAGGACGCGGCTCGCAGCTGCAGCTGCGGCTTCGGCCGCGGCAGGGTCGCGACGAGCCGCCGGCTGACGACCTCCGGCTCGCCCTCGAGCCGGAAGCCGTAACGCCGTTCGTGTGCGGCGTCGAAGTCGGCGCCCTCCTCGATCGTCAGCTCGTGCGACTGACCTGGATAGCGTGCGTCGACGAGCCGTGTCAGCGTCGCGCCGGGGAGGTCGACCTGCGCCTCGAGCTCCTCGAACGAACGGCCGACGTAGTCCCGACGCAGGTCCGCGACCGCGAGCCCGAGCGCGCTGAGGACGCCGGACGCGGCCGGCACGAGCACGCGCTCGATCCCGAGCTCCTCAGCGAGCGAGCAGGCATGCATTGGGCCGGCGCCGCCGAAGGCGACGAGCGCAAGTCCGCGGGGGTCGATCCCGCGCTCAACGGAGACGACGCGCAGCGCGCGCGCCATGTTGGCGTTCACGACCCGAACGATCCCGGCCGCAACGGCCACGGCCATTTCGGCCGCGTCGGAGTTCGTGCCGTTTTCAACCCAGTGTCTGACACCGGGGTTGAAACAATTGCGTGACGATTCGTCCACAGGGATCCGGGCCAGCGCGCGTTCCGCGAGGGCCCGGTCGAGCACGACCTCGCCGCCCAGCACCGCTCCGTCGCCGAGGTAGCCGAGCACGAGGTTCGCGTCCGTCACCGTCGGCTCCTCGCCGCCGCGGCCGTAGCCGGCCGGACCCGGCCGCGCGCCCGCCGAGCGCGGCCCCACGCGCAGGGCGCCGCCGTCGTCCAGCCAGGCAATCGAGCCGCCGCCGGCCCCGATCGTGTGCACGTCGACCATCGGGAACCGGATCGGGATCCCGGCGACGATCGACTCCGCAGTCACCTGCGCGACGCCGCCGAGCACCGTCGCCACGTCGGTGCTCGTCCCGCCCATGTCGAAGGTGAGCACGTCCTCGAACCCGCCGAGCCCGGCGACGAAGGCGGCACCGGCGACGCCCGCGGCGGGGCCCGAGAGGACACACGCAGCCGGGCGCTCGCCCGCGGCGGCCACGTCGACGACGCCGCCCGAGGACTGCATCACGAGCGGTGCCGGCTCGATCTCCGCGAGATAGGTCGAGAGCGCGGGCGCCAGGTACGCGTTCGCGACGGTGGTGGAAGAGCGCTCGTACTCGCGGAACTCCGGCAGGAGCTCGACCGACAAGGAGACACGGACGCCCGGCAGGGCGCGGCGGATCGCCTCCCCGACACGCCGCTCGTGCTCCGGGTGGAGGAACGAGAAGAGCAAGGTGACGGCGACGGCCTCGACGTCCGCCGCGCGCAAGGCCTCCACGGTCGCCGCAAGCGAAGCTTCGCCGAGCGGAACGAGCACTCCTTCGGGCCCCATTCGCTCGCGCACCGTGAACCGGAGCTCGCGCGGGACGAGCGGCTCCGGCCGCCGCGCAGTCAGGTCGTAGAGCGACGCACGGTCCTGGCGGCCGATCTCGAGCACGTCGCGAAAGCCTTCCGTGGTCACGAGCGCAGTGCGCGCACCGCGCCGCTCGAGCAGGGCATTCGTGGCGACCGTCGTGCCGTGAGCGAGCACGTCGACCGCGTCGACGCCCGCCGCGCGCAACGCAGCCGCGACGCCGGCGGCCTCCGCTCCCGGAATCGACGGCACCTTGGCCGTGACGAGCTCCCCGCCCACGATCGCCACGAGGTCGGTGAACGTGCCGCCGACGTCCACACCGACCGAGGCCCCCATTCCCTCATCTTCCCGTCGATACGCTCTCGTGCGCAATGGCAACGACGAAGATGCCCTCGAGCCTCGAGATCGCCCAGGGGGCGACGCTCCGCCCGATCGCGGAGCTCGCCGCGGAGACCGGGCTCGAGGACGACGAGGTCGAGCTCTACGGTCGCTACAAGGCGAAGGTCGACCTCTCGGTGCTCGAGCGCCTGGCTACCCGGCCGAACGGGAAGCTCGTCGGCGTCACCGCGATCACGCCGACGAAAGCCGGCGAGGGGAAGACGACGACGGCGGTCGGCCTCTCGCAGGGGCTCGGGAAGATCGGCAAGAGCCCGGTGCTCTGCCTGCGGGAGGCGTCGCTCGGGCCGGTCTTCGGGATCAAGGGCG
Source organism: Actinomycetota bacterium (assembly GCA_046735055.1). Taxonomy (GTDB): domain Bacteria; phylum Actinomycetota; class Thermoleophilia; order Gaiellales; family Gaiellaceae; genus DATBLE01. The sequence continues at coordinate 349 of JBKPSO010000124.1, read as the reverse complement.
GCGCGGCCGGCGGCGGCTACGCGCAGGTCGTGCCGATGGAGGACCTGAACCTCCACTTCACCGGCGACATCCACGCGATCGGCGCCGCGAACAACCTGCTCTCGGCGATGCTCGAGGCGCACGTCCTGCACGGGAACGTGCTCGGGATCGACCCGCTCACGGTCAGCTGGCGGCGCTGCGTCGACATGAACGACCGGGCGCTCCGCGGCGTCGTGATCGGCCTCGGCGGCCGGGCAAACGGCTACGTGCGGGAGACGGGCTTCGACATCACCGCCGCGTCCGAGGTGATGGCGATCACCGCCGTCGCGCGCGACCTGTTCGACCTCCGCAAGCGGCTCGGGGCGATCAC
>JBKPSO010000123.1:0-4354 GCA_046735055.1 Actinomycetota bacterium | reverse complement strand
AAAGACCGCAAACTGCGCGACCACCGCCACCCTCGGCGTCTGGCGGTCTGGTAGCCAGTCTCCCGTCGCGGCCGGCCCTACACTGGCCGGGATGGATTCGCCGCTCGAAACGGTTCGAGAGCTGATCGAGTCTGGCCCGCTTGCGCACCTGGTCACGCTCAATGCCGACGGCAGTCCGCAGGTGACCGTCGTCTGGATCGGGATCGAAGACGACGAGATCGTCTCTGGGCACCTGTTTCGCCGCCGCAAAGTCGAGAACGTCCTGCGCGACCCCCGCGTCGCGCTCTCACTCGAGGCGCCGGGCGCGGACGCGATCGGCTTGCGGAATTACGCCGTTGTCTACGGCCGGGCTCGGATAACCGAGGGCGGGGCGCCGGAGCTCCTCCAACGGCTTGCGTACACCTACCTCGGACCGGACGTCACCTTCCCGCCCATGCCCGACCCCCCACCCGGGTACGTCACGCGCATTCGTGTCGAGCGCGTCACCGGGCACGGACCCTGGGCGGAGGGCGGCTGATCGGCAGCAAGGCCGGCCGCCCTCCGGTCGTATCAGACGTCGTCAGTGGTTGTCGTGGTGTCGAGGCGCGGGGATCTGACTGTTCGCGCCCCTGACGCTCTTCCAGATCGCAGCGTTGAGGACTCCGGTCGGCGCCTCGTCGGCGTCCTCGAGTGCGAGCTTCGCGCTGGCCTGGGCGAGCGGTGAAAGCGCGGTGTTCACCTCGGTGACGGACTGAGTGGGCGTGACGGCGTCGTACGGCTGGAAGTTGGGCTTGGCGCTGAAGCTGGCGATCATCGGCTGGGCCTGCGCGTCGAACTGGGTGAGCGGGGAGATGCCGAGGATCAGCTCCATCGTGCGCAGCATCGAGACCGTGCTGTAGAAGGTCGAGTCGACCGCAGCGGTCTGCGAGTAGGGGCTGATCACCCACGCGGTCGTTCGGTGTGCGTCGACGTGGTCGGGGCCGTCCTGGGCGTCGTCCTCGACCACGAAGATCGCGGTCGTGCTCCAGAACTGCGAGTGGGAGACGGCGTCGACGAGCTTGCCGAGCGCGAGGTCGTTGTCGGCGACCATCGCCCTCGGCGTGGGCAAGCCGGGCGTGGTGCCGGCCGTGTGGTCGCTGGGCAGGCGGACGAACTCGACGGCGGGCAGGTTGTTGCCCGCCTTGTACGCATTGAACTCGTTCAGCCATTCGGCGATCCGGCTCTGGTCGGTGACCTGGACGTTGAAGCCGGCGAACTTGGTGTCGGTGTTCGCGACGAGAATCGGCTCCGTCGGGTCGACCAGCGCCGGCACGGTCCCGGTGGCGTGGAAACCGTAGTTGCGGAAGCCGACGTGCGCGTCGGCGAGCCGGTCCCAGATGAACGAGTCGGCGGTGTTCTCGGCGACGTTGTTGGCGGTGTTGCCGCCCTCGAAGTCGTAGCCGCGGTTGCGGTTTCCTGCGGCGTAGTCGGCCGGCCAGTTCTTCTGGTTGTAGGTGTTGGCGTACGCCTGGGTCGACCAGTTCCAGCCGTCGGCGGAGACCTCCGAGGCTGCGTAGAAGTTGTCGAGCGTGACGAACCTGCGCTCCAGCGCGCGCTGGTTCGGCGCCGACTCCTCCCCAAACAGGTTCAGGGACGCGTCGCCGTTGCCCTTCCCGAGCGAGCCGAAGACCTGGTCGTAGGTGCGGTTCTCCTTGATCGCGTAGATCACGTGCTTGATCACCGAGCTCGCCCCCGGCTTGATCGGCACCACCGGTTGCGAGCCGCCGCCCTCGATCTTTCCGGGCTGGTCGAAACCGTTGTCGTGGATCGCCTGCTCGGTCAGCTTCTCGAGCTGGCCGTGGTTGCGCGGCACGTCGATGATCGAAAGCGTCCCTTTGATCATCGAGCCGACGTACTGGTCGGACGTCGTCTCGGGCGTGTTGTACGGGTTCGGTCCGTTCGGGTTCGGCCCCGCTCCCAGGCCCTTGCCGTTCGCGACGTAGAGCGTCTGCCCGTCGTGGGAGAGGGCGATTCCCGTTGGATACCAGCCGGTCGGGATCAGCCCGTCTACCTTGCCGGCGGGCAGGCTGACGACGGCGACGTCGTTGTCACCGGCGTTCGCGGCATACAGCGTCTTGCCGTCTTGGGCGAGCACGAGCGCATTCGGACTCGCGCCCACCTGCGCACCGGCGTACGGCGCCAGGTCGATCGTCTGCAACACCGCGTTCGTGGCCGTGTCGATCACGGACACGTTGTCGCTGTCGCTGTTGGCGACGTACAGGCGTCCGGAGGCGGCGTCGAGCGCCATCGCGGACGGGTGCGTCCCGACCGTGATCTCGGCCTTCGCCGCGCCGGTGAGGGCGTCGCGCACGGACACGGAGTGGCCGCCCCAGTTCGACACATACGCCGTCTTTCCATCGGTCGACAGGACGACCGTGTACGGGTTCTGGCCGACCGGCGTCGTGGCGAGGGTCACCCCGGTGATCGCGTTGACGATCGACATCGAGTCGCCGAGGTTGTTCGCCACGTAGAGGCGCGTCCCGTCCGCGGAGATTGCGAGCCCGTCGGGATACGGCGCCTGGTCGCCGTAGAAGAACCGCACGGGGCCGGGCGGCAACACGATCGGCGCCTGCTCGGTCAATGTCTTACCCGCGATCGCATAGACGCGGATCTTGTTGTTGCCTCCCGCCGAGACGTACACCTTGCTTTCGTCCGGCGCGAAGGCGATCCCGAACGAGAGCGCTTCGTCGCCCGTATACGGGATCGACTGGGTGACCGAGCCGCCCGCGGTGTCGATCACCTGCAGCGACTGGGTCGACTGGCCGTCGTTGGAGGCGAGCAGGAATTGGCCGGTCGGGCTTTGCGCCAGCCAGTACGGGCGGTCGCCGAGCGTTACCTGCCGGCCGGCGGGAGTGACGCGCCAGCCGATGGGCGTCACCCCCGTCCCGTCTCCCTGCGGCCCCGCGATCAGCGTCTTGCCGACCGCGTAGGCCGCGCCGCAGAACAGTGCCGCTGCACCGGCCACGATGATCGCGCCGCGCAGCCTCTTCGAGCCGTTCACACCAGACCCCCCTTGGTTGGGTGAATACCCGGCCCTATGCGGATCCGGGCGATGACGCCGGGCACCATACGAGCCGCCGTCCTCCGCATGGGCTGCCACCCGGTGAAGGCCTGGTGACGGGCTGGGGACACGGCGCCCGCGGAAGTGCGTGCCAGGTGGGGCGGCCGGCGACCTTTCGGCCGACGTCTCTAACTCGTAACGACGTCGATACCGAGTGCTACACAACCGGAGGATGAGATTGGTTGGCATGCGTCGCGACGGTGACATTGGCTGACGGATCGCCCACGGGCGACGACGACGCTCGCGCGGCCTTCGTCTACCAGGAAGCGCTCCGCGGTCTGCTCCAGCAGCAGGCCGCCATCGAGAGCCTGCATGCGCGCGCCGCGACGCTGGTCTTCGCCGCGTCGTTCGCGAGCTCACTGCTCGGCTCGCACGCGCTCGAAGACGGTCTGGGCGCATGGGACTGGATCGCTCTCGGGCTGCTCGTCGCGATCGGCGGCCTGGCGGTGTTCCTGCTCTGGCCGTACTACAACCTCACGTTCCGCTTCGACCCGGAGGATCTGCTCGCCCGCTACGTCGATCCTGCCGAGCGGCCGCCGATGGCGGCTATGCACCGAGAGCTCGCACTCCAGATCGAGGCCGACAGGCGACGAAACGGCCGCATCGTCCGTCGCCTGCGGGAGGCGCTGCAGCTCGCGCTGATCCTGCTGTTGCTCGAGATCATTGCCTGGCTCTTCTCGATCGCCGGGCTGTCGTTCTAGCCGCGTCGGCGCTGCCGGCCGTTCGGCCACGTTGCCCCGGCCTCCCCAGTGGGCAGGCACACGGCACCGACCCCTCCGGCGAGGATGTCCCGGCGGGGGTGCAAGCTCAATACTCGGTGCGTGTAGTAGCCTCGGGGCGCGTGCTGACGGAGTGGATGGAGCGGTACATCGGGGCGTGGAACTCGAACGATCCAGATGAGATCGGCGCGCTGTTCACGGACGACGCTCTCTACTACACAGAGCCGTTTACCCCGCCCTGGCGCGGGCGTGCAGAAATCATCGAACGCTGGCTGGCTCGGAAGGACGAACCGGGGCAGGCGACGTTCGAGTGGCAACCACTTGTCGTGACGCCGGAAGTCGCGATCATCACCGGCACGGCCACTTATAAGGAACCGCCGAGCGTCTACAGCAATCTCTGGGTAATGCGCCTCGATCCCGACGGAAGATGCCGCGAGTTCACCGAATGGTGGATGCCGCACGCGGCCGAACCCATCAGCCCCGCGTAGGTAGCGGGTCATATCTCGCGCACGCGGTTCAAGGAGAGAAGGTCACAACTACACAAACGGCGCAGAGG
>JBKPSO010000122.1:0-18796 GCA_046735055.1 Actinomycetota bacterium | reverse complement strand
GCCCACGCCGGCGCCGGCGCCGGCCGCCGACCCGGGACCGGTGGCGCCGCCGGCTCCCGAGAAGCCGAAGCCGACCTCGCCTGCCCCGGTCGCGCCGCCCGAAGCGCCCGCACGGGCGGAGCCGGCCACATCGGAAGCCGAGCCCGTGCCGCAGGAGACGGCACCGCCCGCTCCGGACGATCCTCTCACCGTGCCGACCACGCCCACGGTCGCGCCGCGCAAGTCCGTGGGCCGCGATTCGCCTGCCTTGACGATTGCCGCCGTGAAGCGCCCGGAGACTCGAACGGAGCCTCGGCCGCACGGCCGGCCGACCGTGTGGCGAACTCACCCGGTCGCCCCTCCGAGAGAGCAAGTCTCGGTGCCGCCCTCCCCGGCGCCGTCGGCGCCGTCGTCACCCGCTCACTCGGGCGCTCCGTCGTCTCCGCATGCGCTCCTGCCTCCGATACCCGCGGCACCGGTCGACGTCGAGGCGACCAGGCCGCCTGACGCGATCTTCCATCCTCTGAGTCGGCCGAAGGCCTCGCCGCGGTCGCCGTCGGCAATCGCGCCGGTCGCCGCGCCGCCGGCGCGGTCTCGGCCGCTCGTGCCGCTTCCCCTTCTCTTCGGCATCGCCTGCGCGCTCGGCCTCGGCGTCCTGGTCCGGCGACGACCGCCCGCGGCGGCCCCGCAGGTCACGCGACAACCGGCACCTATCATCCCAAGTGATGCGCTTCTACGTGACAACACCGATCTACTACGTGAACTCGACCCCGCACATCGGGCATGCGTACACGACGATCGCGGCCGACATCCTCGTCCGCCATCACCGCCAGCGTGGCGACGAGACCTTCTTCCTCACGGGCGTCGACGAGCACGCGGACAAGGTTGCGCGGGTGGCGGCGGAGCAGGGCCTCACGCCCCGCGAGTACACCGACGCAATCGTCGGCGCCTGGCAGGAGCTGCCGCGTCGGCTGAACGCGACGAACGACTTCTTCATCCGAACAAGCGATGAAGGTCATGAGCGCTTCGTCCAGGACTTCCTGCAGCGGATCTACGACAACGGCCGCGAGGACATCTACCAGGACGTCTATGCGGGCTGGTACTGCGTCGGCTGCGAAGCGTTCAAGACCGAGGACGAACTGGTCGACGGCAAGTGCCCCGACCACGGCACCGAGCCCGAGTGGCTCGAGGAGCGCAACTGGTTCTTCCGGCTCTCCGCCTATCAGGAAGCCCTGCTCGCGCTCTACGACGAGCGCCCCGACTTCGTTCTGCCGCAGTTCCGCGCGAACGAGGCCCGCAGCTTCATCGAGGGCGGTCTACGCGACTTCTCGATCAGTCGCGCGACGCAGACGTGGGGGGTTCCGATCCCATGGGATCCGGATCAGGTCGCCTACGTCTGGGCCGACGCGCTGGTCAACTACCTCAGCGCGCTGAGCTACGCGCCCGGCGAGGACCTGGAGCGGTTCTGGCCGGCGACGCACCTGCTGGCGAAGGACATCCTCCGCTTCCACTGCATCTACTGGCCGGCGCTACTGCTCGCGGCCGGGTACGAGCCGCCGCGGCAGCTGTTCGTCCACGGCTACCTGAACATCGACCAGCGGAAGATCTCCAAGTCGCTCGGGAACGCGATCGACCCGCTCGACCTGATCGACGTCTACGGCGCCGACGCCGTCCGCTTCTGGTGCGCCCGCCAGGTCTCGTTCGGACAGGACGGAAACGTCACCCTCGACTCGTTCCAGGAGCGCTACGACCGCGAGCTCGCGAACGACCTCGGCAACCTGCTCTCCCGGACGACGGCGATGATCGCCCGCTACCGCGACGGTGTGCTCGCAGAGACGCCGGGCCCGGGCGCGATCGACGCCGACGGTCTCCGGGCGGCGCTCGTCGAGCGCCTCGATCGCTTCGACATCACCGGCGCGCTCGACGAGATCTGGCGGGCGGTCCGGCGGCTCAACCAGCAGGTCGAAGCGAGCGCGCCGTGGGAGCTCGCAAAGGACGAGGCGAAGGCGGATGAGCTCGACGCCGTCCTCTACGACCTCGCCGACGGCCTGTGCGCAGTCGCCGTCGCCCTCTCGCCGTACCTGCCGGAGACGGCGCCGCGCATCATCGAGGCCTTGCGGCAGTCCCCCGACCTCTCGCTCGACCGCGTCCGCGCGGGGGCCGCGCAAGCGGCGGAGGGGATCGAGCCTGCCCCGCCGCTCTTCCCGCGGGTCGAAGCGCAAGACGCTGTGGCGTGATCGACACGCACGCGCACCTCGAGGCGTGCGCCGGTCCACCGAACGAGGTCGTCGAGCGAGCGCGAGACGCCGGCGTCACCAGGATTCTCGCGGTCGGCTCGACGATCGACACGTGTCGCGCCGCGCTCGCGACAGCGGAGGCGAACGAGGGCGTCTTTGCCATCCTCGGCGTGCATCCGCACGAGGCCGCGGCCGAGGGAGAGCGGCTCGACGAGCTCGCGGAACTGCTCCGGCACCCGCGCGCCGTTGCGGTCGGCGAGACCGGGCTCGACTTCTACCGTGACCACTCGCCGCGCGACCGGCAGCTGGAGGTGTTCGACGCGGAGCTCGATCTCGCCGGCGACCTCGGCAAGCCGGTCGTCATCCACACGCGGGCCGCCGAAGCCGAAACGGCGCGCGCGCTCGAACGGTTCGACGGGACGGTCGTCCTCCACTGCTTCTCCTCCCCTCCGCTCCTGCCGGTAGCGCTGGAGCGCGGCTACTACGTCTCGTTCGCAGGGAACGTGACGTACCCGAACGCATCCGAGCTGCGGGTGGCGGCGACGCAGGTCCCTGCCGACCGCGTCCTCGTCGAGACCGACAGCCCGTACCTGGCGCCCCAGCCGGTCCGCGGCCGGCCGAACGAGCCCGCGAACGTCACGCACACGCTCGCCGCGCTCGCGGAGGCGCGTGGGGAGGATCGCACCGAGCTCGAGGCCCGGATCGACGCGAACGCCGCCGCCGCCTTCGATCTTCCGTGACCCTCCGCCCGAAGAAGGAGCTCGGCCAGCACTTCCTCGTAGACGAGAACATCCTCGGCGTGATCGGCCGGCTGGCCGAGCTGGGGCCGGGCGACGTCGTGCTCGAGATCGGGCCCGGCCTCGGCGTCCTCACCCGCTACCTCGCCGAGCGCGTCGCGCTTGTCCACGCGGTCGAGATCGACCGCTCGCTCGAGTCGCATCTCGCGGACCTTCCAAACGTCCGCCTGGAGCTCGGCGACGCCCTCCAGCTCGGCCTTGCGGATCTCGAGCCGCCGCCGGGCAAGCTCGTCTCCAACCTGCCCTACAACGTCGCGACGCCGATCGTCGTCGAGAGCCTCGACGGCCTGCTGTCGCTCGAGCGCTGGTGCGTGATGGTGCAGCGGGAGGTCGCCGACCGCTTCTTCGCGACCCCGGGAACGAAGGCCTACGGCGCTGTCTCCGTCCTCGTTCAGCTTGCTGCCGAGCGCACCGGCTTCCACCCGGTCTCGCGCACCGTTTTCCGCCCTCAGCCGAACGTCGACTCCGCACTCGTCGCCTTCCGCCGCAGGCCGCTTCCCGAGCGCTTCGCCCAGGTGAAGCGGGTCGTCGACGCCTCGTTCGCCCACCGACGCAAGACGCTCCCGAACTCGCTCTCGCTCGCGGGCGTCGCCTCCCGGGAAGAGGCGGTCGAAGCGCTCGCGGGTCTCGGCCGTCCCGCGGCCGTTCGCGCCGAGGCGCTTGCCCCGGAGGAGTTCGTCCACCTCGAGCGGTTGCTCTCGTGAGCGCGCTCCCTGCACACGCGAAGATCAACCTCGCGCTCGTCGTGGGGCCGACCCGGCCTGACGGGAAGCACGAGGTGACAACGGTGCTCCAGCGCATCGGGCTGGCCGACCGGATCACGCTCGAACCGGCTGCGTCCCTGCGCGTCGACGGGTTCGAAGGTGACACGCTTGTCGGCCGCGCGCTCGAGTCCATTGCCGAGGCGACCGGCGTCGAGCCTAGGTGGGCGGCCCGGATCGAGAAGCAGATCCCCGTCGCCTCCGGCCTCGGCGGCGGAAGCTCCGACGCGGCCACCACCCTGCGCCTCGCCAACTCCATGTTCGCCCAGCCGCTCCCGGGCGCCGAGCTCCACGCGATCGCCCGCTCGCTCGGCGCCGACGTCCCGTTCTTCCTCGTCGAGGGACCGCAGCTCGGCGAGGGCGACGGGAGCGAGCTCACTCCGCTCGACCTGCCGCAGTCCTACACGGTTGTTGTTGTCCTACCTGAAGAGACGAAACTGTCTACCGCGGCGGTCTACGCGGCCTTCGACGAGCGTGGCGGAGCCGCCGGCTACGAGGAACGGCGCACTCAGCTCCTCGCCGCGCTGGCCGCCGGCGACCTCGCAGCCCTCCCCGCAAGCGACCTGGCCGCCTCCTCCCCCCTCGCAGACGAGCTGCGCGCGCTCGGCGCGTTCCGTGCCGACCTCAGCGGCGCAGGGCCTGCGATCTACGGTCTGTTCGAGGACGCAATGGCGGCCGCCGCCGCGGGGACGAGGTTGGAGGCTCGCGGCCGGGTTTGGGTCCGTAGCCCAGCGTGGTAGGTTGCGCCCGTGACCGAGACAGCGGCAAACCACCAGAGGAGCGGCACCGCTCTCTGGCTGGCGCGGCGCCGGCTGAAGATCGCGATCGGGATCGCCGTCCTCGAGGGCATCATCGTCGCCCTATCGGCGGACTTCTCGCGCTGGACGGTGATCATCGTCTCCGCCCCGATCATCGCCTTCTACATCCTCGCGGGCCGATCGCTCCAGTCCGACACCGGCCGGCAGCTCGCCTGGATCGCCGCCGCCACGCAGGCGTTCGCGATCCTGCTCTGCGTCGTCGCTCTCGTGATCGGCAGCTTCGCGCTGATCGCCGCGGGGCTCCTCGCGGCGGTCGCCGTGATCCTGCTCCTGGGCGAGCGCGACCGCCCGAAGAGGAACTCAGACAAGACCTGAGGCACAATCAGTGTGGTGGGGCGTAGCCAAGTGGTAAGGCAGCGGGTTTTGGTCCCGCGATCCCAGGTTCGAATCCTGGCGCCCCAGCCATCGACGCAGTGACCTCATCGGACAACCTTGCAGCCGTTGTGATGGCGGGCGGACTCGGGACGCGGATGCGATCGACCGTGCCCAAGCACCTGCACCCCCTGCTGGGGCGCCGCGTGATCGACTGGGTGATCGACGCCGCCCGCGGCGCGGGCGCCGACCCGGTCGTGATCGTCGCCTCGCCCGATTCCGCCGACGCTTACGAAGGGATGCAGGTTGCCGTGCAGGAACAGCCCCTCGGGACCGGCGACGCGGTCGCCTCCGCGCGCGACGCCCTGCAGGGCTTCGACGGAAACGTCTTCGTCCTCGACGCGGCGGCGCCGCTCCTGACCGCGGACCACCTGCGCGAGCTCGCCGCCCAGCACGAGCGCGAGAATGCCGCCGTGACGATCCTCTCTTTTGAGCCGGGCCGCCCGCTCCCCTACGGCCGTATCGTTCGCGGCCCGGACGGACGCGTCGAGGCGATCGTCGAGGACAAGGACGCCACCCCCGAACAACGCGAGATTCGCGAGCTGAACTCCTCCACGTACGTCTTCTCCAGCGGGCCGCTGTGGGAGGTGCTCGACAAGCTCGACGCGCGCAACGCGCAGGGCGAGCTCTACCTCACCGACACGATCGCGCATCTCGTCGCCGACGGTCAGCGCGCTGCCGCCTGGCGCTGCCGGGACGAGCTGGCACCGCTCGGGATCAACACGCGCGCCGAGCTGGCGGTCGCGGCGAACGAGCTCCGCCGCGGGATCAACGAGGAGCACATGCTCGCCGGCGTGACGATCGTCGACCCGGGGACGACGTGGATCGACCACAGCGTGACGCTCGAGCCCGATGTCGTCGTCCACCCCTTCACCGTCCTGCGCGGCGCAACCACCGTCGCCACCGGAGCCGAGGTCGGCCCACATGCGGTCGTGGTCGACGCCTCGATCGGGGAGGGTGCACTCGTGGGGCCGTTCTGTTACGTTCGCCCTGGCACCGTTCTCGAAGCGGGGGCGAAAGCGGGCACATTCGTGGAGATCAAGCAGTCGCGCATCGGGGCCCGCGCGAAGGTGCCGCACCTTTCCTACATCGGCGATGCCGAGGTCGGCGAGGACACGAACATCGCCGCCGGCAACGTGACGGCGAACTACTCGCACGAGCCCGGGCGCCCGAAAGGGAAGACGACGATCGGCAAGAACGTCAGGACCGGTGTCGACAATACGTTCGTTGCTCCGGTCACGGTTGGGGACGATGCTTGGCTTTGGTCGGGAACGGTCGTCACGGACGACGTCCCGCCGGGATCCCTCGCGGGCTTCCCTCCGAAGCAGGTCACCAAGGAAGGGTGGGTCTACGAACGTGGAGAACCCGACGTCGACGACAACTGAGCTCGCCCGGCTGCCCGGCCTCGAGGCCGTGACCGAGCACGTGCGGCCGGAGCCCGGCCACTGGCTCGAGCGCGGTCCGCAGAAGCGCCTGATGGTGTTCTCAGGGCGCTCGCATCCCGAGCTCGCAACCCGGATCGCCGACCACCTCGGGGTCGAGCTCGGCGACATCGAGCTCACTTCCTTCGCGAACGGCGAGAGCTACTGTCGCTACCTCGAGTCGATCCGAGGCGCCGACCTCTTCCTCGTGCAGACCGGCTGCGACCCGGTCGACCGGAACCTGATGGAGCTGCTGCTGATGATCCAGGCGGCGAAGCTCGCCTCGGCGAGGCGGATCACGGGGGTGATCCCATGGTTCCCGTACTCGCGGCAGGACCGCAAGGCCAAGCCCCGGGAGCCGATCTCGGGGCGCCTCGTCGCCGACATGCTCCAGCTCGCCGGCGCCGACCGCGTGCTGACAATGGATCTGCATGCCGGCCAGATCCAGGGCTTCTTCACGATCCCGGTCGACCACATGACCGCGCTGCCGCTCTTCGCGCGGCACTTCCGAGATCTCGGCCTGCACGGCGAGGGTGTGGTCTCGGTCGCGCCGGACGCCGGTCGCGCAAAGGTGGCTGTCCGCTTCGCGGAGATGATCGAGGCCGACTTCGCGATCATGAACAAGACGCGCCCCGCGCACGACGTCGCCGCCGTCACCGAGATCACCGGCCGGGTGCGCGGCGAGGTCGCGCTCGTCGGCGACGACATGATCACGACCGGCGGGACCCTCCTCGCCGGCGCCCACGCACTGAAGGAGCACGGCGCCACCGACGTCTGGGTCTTCGCGACCCACGGGATCTTCGCCGGCGACTCGCTCCAGCGGTTCGCCGAGGCGGGCCTCGCGGGGATCGTCGTCACCGACACCGTCCCGATCGACCCGCTCAACCGGCCCGACAACCTGACGGTGCTCTCGGTCGGCGAGCTGCTCGCGGACACGATCATGAACGTGTTCGCCGACGACTCGGTCTCCGCGATCTTCGGCGGGGAGAACCAGCTCTTCTAACGGAGACGGCTCAACCAAGCCGTCTCCGCCCTCTTTCTACCCGGAATTTCTATCCGCTCCGAGACCCAGGAAGTCGGATCCGCGGCATGGGCGGACAACCTGGGCGTCGGGCAGGCAATTCCGCGAGCTCGCGGCGGTGAAGCAGGAGATCCGGGCGTGCCCCGAGGACGACCCCCGCGTCTCCGTTCTCACCCGCATCCCGGGCAAGCCAACCCGCGCTTGACGCAGCGCGGTCTCGATCATAGATGAGCCAATCGTCCAGTGACGTTTGGGCCACGAGTGGGCCATGAAATCTTGCCTCTTTCGACAACGTAGCGCCGTGCGGAGGGATGTCGCGTACGCCGCCTGCTTCGCGGAGAGGTGATCAAGGCGACCTCGTCCTCACGATGGAGGACTCGGGCTACGGGGGCTCCGACACGTTGTGTCATGCTCGGCGGCTCACGACAGAGACTCGGAAGGGGAGCGTGACGGATACGGAGCCACGTCGGCCGCCGATTGTTGTCTTGGTCGGGACGCTCGGCACGAAGGGGAGGGAGTACGGGTTCCTCGCCGATCGCATCCGCGAGCAGGACGCCGACGTGCTCGTGGTCGACGCCGGCATCCTCGGCGAGCCGCTGATCGAGCACGACGTGACACGCCAGGAGGTGGCGGCGGCGGCCGGGGCGGACGTGCGGAACGTCCAGGCGCTCGCCGACGCTCGCGATCGCCCCACGGCCATCGAGGCGATGGGCCGCGGTGCAGCAGCAGTCGTACGTCGGCTCCACGCCGAGGGCCGACTCGACGCCATCGGTGCGCTCGGCGGTACCGGCGGCACGAGCATTGCCACGCGCGCGATGCGGGCGCTTCCAGTCGGTGTGCCGAAGCTGATGGTCTCCACGGTCGCGTCGGGCGATACGAGCCCCTACGTCGCCACGACGGACGTGACGATGATGCACTCTGTCGTTGACGTCGCCGGCATCAACCGCATCTCGGCGCGGATCTTCACGAACGCGGCCCGTGCCCTCGCGGGCCTGGCTGCAGGAATGGAGCCCCCTTCCGTCGCCGACAAGCCGGTGGTCGTGGCATCGATGTGGGGCGTCACGACCCCCGTCGCGCGACCGAGCACGGCTACCGGCCTCGGCCGCTTCCGCTGGGTCGTCGAACGCACCTTCGCCTGGCTGCATCGGTTCCGCCGCCTGCTCGTCCGCTAAGAACGCCGCGCCGAGAGCCACGAGGCCTTCCTCGCTATCGGCCGCTGTCTCATCTGCTGGCGACGACTCGCCCAGGGCACGAATTGAAACAAGCTCCAAGAGGAAAGCCCGCGTCCCTGACCAGGAACAGACCGGCCGCAAGGTGCGACCGGGAGCGATGGTCCGGAGACGGCGTGTCGGAGCCAGTCCTTGTCGGTGACGAGTGCCATCTTCTGCCCGGAGGAGCGGTGTTCGAGCCCGAGCAGCGCTGATCGCGTGCTCAGGCCATTCCGGCCTCCTTCAGCGCTGCCCGTACAGGGCTGGCGTCATCGGCGCGTCGTGCTAATCCCGGTGGCTGTTTCGTGTGGGTACGAGTCGGTGATAGTCGAGTTGTGCGTGCGCGCATACTCGGCGCTCTAGCCGTCGCGCTTGCCGCGGTGGCCACGGTGTTCGTGGTCGGTGGGAAGGCGCCTGCGGCGCCGCAGCCGACGAAGCAGGCGGTCGCGGTCGGCACGGGCGGTGCCGTCGCGACCGTCGACCCGGATGCCACCCGGGCCGGGATCCAGGTTCTGCGCGAGGGTGGCAACGCGATCGACGCGGCGGTGGCGGCCGGCGCGGCGCTCGGCGTCACTGAGCCGTACGTGGCCGGGATCGGCGGTGGCGGCTTCATGGTCATCTACCTCGCGCGCGAGCATCGCGTCGTGACGATCGACGGCCGCGAGACGGCCCCGGCGGCCTTCGAGCAGAACGCCTTCGTCGACCCTCAGACCGGTCAACCGATCCCGTTCTACCCACAGCGGGTGACGAGCGGCATGGCGGTGGGCGTGCCCGGCACGCTCGCGACGTGGGCCGAGGCTGGCCAACAGTTCGGGACGATGCCGCTGTCGCGGCTGCTGCAACCCGGGATCATGCTCGCCGAGCGCGGCTTCGTGGTCGACCAGACCTTCCACGACCAGACCGTCATGAACCAGCCTCGCTTGAACGCCTTCACGTCGTCGCGGGCGCTCTTCCTGACGCCGGACGGTCAGGCGCCGGCGGTGGGATCGGTCCTGCGGAACCCCGACCTTGCGCGCACATATCGCTTGCTTGCGCACGACGGTCCCGACGTGCTCTACCGAGGAACGGTTGGCGCCGCACTCGTCGACACCGTCCGCCATCCGCCGCTCGCCCCGGGCGCCGATCTCGGCTTTCCGGTGCCGTCCGGGGTCATGACGACGGACGACCTCACCCGCTACTCCGCACCTCTACGCGATCCCACGCGCGTCACCTATCGCGGCTATGACGTGTTCGGGATGGGGCCGCCTTCGAGCGGAGGGTCGACCGTCGGCGAGGCGCTCAATATCCTCGAAGGCTTCGACATGTCGACGCCCGACCGGGCGCTCGCGCTTCACCGTTATCTCGAGGCGTCGAAGCTCGCCTACGCCGACAGGAACCGCTTCATCGGCGACCCGGGCTTCGTTAACGTGCCGCTCGACGAACTGCTCTCGAAGGGATTCGCCGGCGAGCGCCGCTGCCTGATCGCCTCGACGGCCCTGGCCACGCCGGTTCTGCCCGGCGACCCGACGCCACCCTACTCGTCCTGCAGCGCAAGCACCTCGGCCGGGGTGCCGGACGGATCCGAAGGGACGGCGACGAACCACGTCACCGTTGCCGACCGCTTCGGCAACGTGGTCAGCTACACCAGCACGATCGAGCAGATCGCCGGCAGCGCGATCGCCGTGCCCGGATACGGCTTCCTGCTCAACAACGAGCTGACCGACTTCGATGCTGTCCCCGCCAGCCCCACCTTGCCCGACCCCAACCTCGCCGCCGGCGGCAAGCGACCGCGCTCGAGCATGGCGCCGACGATCGTGCTTCACAACGGCCGCCCGTTCCTCGCCCTCGGCAGCCCCGGCGGCTCGATGATCATCACCACGGTCCTGCAGACGCTCCTCGACCGGCTCGACTTCGGGATGTCGCTCCCGGACGCGATCGCGGCGCCGCGCGCATCACAACGGAACTCGACGCCGACGAACGCCGAGCCTGGCTTCGTTACCGAGTACGCGGCCGAGCTCGAGTCCCGCTTCAAGCAAAGTATCGCCCCGACCACCCCGATCGGTGCCGTCACCGCGGTCGAGTTGCTGTCGGACGGCGATCTCGAAGCGGCGGCCGAGCCGGTGCGGCGAGGCGGCGGCGACGCAGAGGTCGTTTGCCCGTCCGGGCGGCCGTCGCCATCGGCGGAGCAAGCGCTCTGCGCGCCAACGCCGGCGGGCTGAACAGCGTTTGACGCGCTCCAAGGCGGGTTTTAGCCTCTTTCGTTGCTGAACGGCTTGTCTATCAGGTGGGCAGAACCGAACGGCGATCAGGTTCTCGTTCATGTAGCCGGGGAAGATAGGCGGGGTCGTCGGAGTTGGTCGTGGCTCGTACGCCCTCGTCGAGCATGCTCTTGATCTCACTGGCCTTCAGGCCGTCGGTGACGTAGCTGTTCGAGATCGGGCAGATGGTCAGGCCGAGACGCCGGCGGTTGATCTCCTTGATCAGCGTCTCGTCCTCGAGCGCGTTGACGCCGTGGTCGATTCGCTCCACCCCGATCTCGTCGAGGCACTGCCAGATGTGCTCGACCGAGTTCTCCTGGTCGACGTCGCAGTGCATCGTGAGCCGGTAGCCCTCCTTGTGCGCGCGGGCGAAGACGTGCTTGAACTTCACGGGCGGATTGCCCTCCTCGTCCGAGTCCAAGCCGACCCCCACGATCCAGTCCCCGTACGGCAGCGACTGTTCGAGCCTCTCCATCGCCGACTCGGCGCTCAGGTCTCGCAAAAAGCACCTGATCAGCTGGCTCCGCACGCCGAACGACGCCTCGGCATCCTGCTGCGCGCGGCGGAAGCCCTCGATCACCGTCGCGAATGAACCCCGCGCGTCGTATCTCCTTGACCGAGCCGTAGCGGAGATCGAGACCGTTGCGGGCAGCCAGCTCGAACTTCAGCTCGGGCTCCAGCGTGCCTTCGAGATGCCTATGCAGCTCCGCCTTGGGCATTCCCTCGATGAAGGCCGCCAGCGCGCTCATCTTCGAGCTACCTCCCGCTCAACCGACGATCTCGCGCCGAGTCTATGCCCGACGAGAGCACGCCAGCGCCTCGTACATGCATGGTCGCTCGCGTAGCGCTCTGGCTCAGGCCCAGAAGCCTTCGTGCACCGCGCGTGCCTGCTCGTGAAGGTGGGGACCGCTGACCTCGACCTCATGCTGGCCTCGAGCGAATACCTCCCGACAAGGCAGAGCCAGGTTCGGGTTCTCGGGATTGGCGCCGACGATGTCGCGCAGCTCGTCTTCGCTCAAGGCGAACACGACCCGGCGGACGTTGCCCCAATAGATGGCGCCGGCACACATCACGCACGGCTCCGTGCTCGCGTACAGCGTGCAGCCCCGCAGGAACTCGGGGCCGAACCGCTGGCTCGCAATCCGCATGAGGTTGGTCTCGGCGTGGCCGGTGCAGTCAAACTCCGTCACGACGGTGTTCTCGCTCTCGACGACGACGTTGCCGTCGGCGTCAACCAGGAGCGCGCCGAAAGGGTGGTTCCCGTGCTCGCGCGCTCGCCGGGCGAGCTCGATCGCAGCAAGCAGATACCGATCGTCGTTCGCCACCCGGGCATTCAAACACCCCGTTGAGCCTGCACGCCAGCGCCGAGGCTCGGATCCCCCGACTCAGGTGCTACGCCGGGGTTCGCCGAACGTTCGGAAAAAGGTGGTGGCACTGGGCTCGAACGAGTGGCCCCCAGCTTGTCGATACGGGGCGGCGGTTTTGCGCCCGTTCGCGAGGGTTCGGAAAAACGGCGTGATCACCGCTCCTTTGGAAGTCGCGGATCAGGTGCGAGCCATGCGGCGTCGCTCCGGTGATCCGGAAGAAGGTGACGCGCGCCGGCGTCGCGTCGCCCACTCGGCTGAGGAGGCGGCAGAACCCGCCCGGCCCCCACGCGCGAGAGCACCTGCGGTCCTGCTATGAGCAGCCCCACGGCGACCACGCTCGCTATTAGACAGCAACCGTGCCGATCGGCCCTAGGCTAGGCGACCAGCTCTTTTAGCTACTCTTCTCCGCCGGTATGGCCGGCGAACGGATTCGTCTGGAAGTGCAGGAGCGCGAGCGCCGCGGGACGCGCGAGTCCCGCCGGCTACGCCGCGACGGGATGATCCCGGGCGTCCTCTACGGGCGCGGGCACAAGCCCCACCCGATCTCGGTGCAGGAGCGCGAGCTTCGCCGCGTGCTGACGGGGAGCGCAGGCCTCCACGCGATCCTCGATATCGTGCTCGCGGGCCAGAAGACGACACACGCGTCGATCCTCAAGGACTACCAGGTCGATCCGCTGCGCGGGAAGATCGAGCACTTCGACCTGCAGGAGGTTCGCCTCGACCAGCCGATCCAGACCTCGGTCGTGATCGAGCTCGTCGGCGAGTCCGTCGGTGCGAAGGCGGGCGGCGTGCTCTCGCAGGTCTCGCGCGAGATTCGCGTCGAGGCGCTGCCGCTCATGGTTCCGGAGCGGATCGAGCTCGACGTCAGCGCGATGGACATCGGCGACACGCTGCGGCTTTCCGACCTGTCCGCCCGCGACGGTGTCACGTACCTCGACGACGCCGAGACCGTGCTCGCGACCGTGACCATGCCGACCAAGGTCGAGGAGCCGGAGGTCGAGGAGGTCGAGGAGGGCGAGGAGGGCGAGGTGCCCGAGGGCGAGGTTCCCGCGGAGGAGCAGCCCGAAGGCGCTGCGGAGGCACCCGCCGAACCCGAGGCGGGGGCCGCGGGCGAGTCCGCCACCGCCGAAGGCTAGGTCCTCATGTGCCTGTTCCGTCGGGGCGAGGGTGCCTCGACGCTCGATCTGCTCGTTGCGGGGCTCGGCAACCCTGGTCGCGAGTACGCGCGCACGCGCCACAACGTCGGCTGGATGGTCGTCGACGCGCTCGCGCAGCGGCACTCTGGCTCGTGGCACTCGAAGTTCTCGGGGCAGCTCGCCGAGGTTCGCCTCGACCACGCGCGCCTGGCGCTCGTCAAGCCCGAGACGTACATGAACGAGTCCGGCCGCTCGATCGCCGCGGCCGCCCGCTTCTTCAAGGTTCCGGTCGACTCAATCCTCGTCGTCCACGACGACGTCGACCTCGAGGAGGGGCGCCTTCAGGCGCGCCTCGACGGCGGCCTCGCCGGCCACAACGGCCTGCGCTCGATCGCCTCCGCGCTCGGTTCGCAGGAGTTCCTGCGGCTGCGGATCGGAGTGGGAAGGCCCGGGCCCGGTGACCGCCGCTCGGTGGCGGACTACGTCCTCGCGCCGTTCGAGCCGGAGACCGACGCCGACGCGCTGGTCGGGCGCTCGGCCGACGCCGTCGAGCTGCTCGTGTGCGAGGGCCTGGACGCCACCCAGCAGCGCTTCAACTGACCGACCCGAAATCGGCGCGCTTCCGTCACACCCTAGTGACATACGCGCGAGTATGCTCCCACCCCCCACCCAGGGAGGGGGGTGGGACCGAGGAGAGGTGTGCGGCGTGGCGCCGCTAGAAGCTCGCCGACACGTTGCGGCGCGCGAGCGTCCCGGTCAGGCGGTTCTCGCTGAGCTTCACTTGGCCATGCGCGGCTCCCGAGCCGCCGACCGCCAGCAGCCCGAACTGAGCGGTCAGGGGCTGGACCGGATCGCCGTAGGGGTCCATCTTCAGCACGATGTTCCCGGTCAGCGTGAGCCCCGGAACGCTGCTGTAGCCCTTCAGGCGGATGACGCCTCGCGGGTCCGGACTCAGTGACCCGCCGGCGAGCCCTAGCGTCGCCTGCTCGGTGTGCCGGGTGAGGCTCCAGACGTCCTCGGCGTCGTGGATCGTCTGGAGGAGCGCCGCGAGCGTCCGTCCGGTGAGCCCCGGCACACGCGCGAGCGGCGGCGTCGCTGCGACAGACCGGCGCCAGGGGCCGACCGGCGGGACGTAGAGCGAGAAGCGGGTGCAGACCGCGGGCGGCGTAGCGCCGTTCAGCCAGGCGCGAACAGCGGTGGCCGCGCACGGCGAGTGGTTCAGCACGGAGTGCCCGGCGCCGGGCACGACGAGGACGCGGCCCTGCGGGAACCGCGAAGCGACCGCGACGGCGCCGGAGGTCGGCGTGCGGATGTCGCGATCGCCGGCCAGCACGAGCACCGGCACGTCCGGCAGCGGTCCCGGACCGAGAACGGCGCCGCCGGACGGCGCCGGCCAGTCGACGCAGGTCCACGGCAGCAAGTTCTGCAGCGCCCAGCTCCCGAAGGGGCCGGCGGCGCCCGGCGGCAGCGCGGCGATTGCCGCGGTCAGGGCGGAGCGGCGGGCCTCGGGTGCATCGTTCGGTCCCCACGGGAACGGGCCGTCGCCGCAGTTCGTCGTCAGGAGGAGCGCGGTATTGACGTCGTTGGACGAGCCGTTGGTGACGCTGTCCAGGAAGACGAGCCGCTCGAGCGGCAGGAAGGAGCCGGCCAGGGCGGCGTCGACCGCCGCCGGCAGCTGGGAGGAGATCGCGGAGTTGAGGTCGCTCTCGTATCCGAGCGAGACGAGGGTGTCCCCGTCGAGCTCTACGTCGAACGGCGCCAGGCCGGGCCCGAAGGGAACGGACGCCTTGACCGGGTTGGCCTCGAGCTGGTTTGCCAGCCGCACGAACCGGTCGCCGATGCCTGGCGCGATCCCCGTGCACGGATTGTTGGTGCAGATGCGTGTGACCGACGCCGGGATCGTTCGCAGCGAGGCTGGATCGACCAGGTCCCGGTCGGGCAGGATCGCCGAGTCGAGGAGCAGCCGCTCGACGTGGCCCGGATGCGCGAGCGCGTACCCGATCGCGTGCCGCGTTCCGTAGGAGACGCCCCAAACCGCGACCTTGTCAACGCCGAGGGCGGCCCGTACGGACTCGATGTCCTCCGCGTGCTCGCGCGTCGTGTAGAAGGCCCTGGTCGTGATCGCCTCGCCGCACTGGGCGATCGTGCGGGCGGACGGGCAATCCAGCCGCCCCGAGTTGCCGGTGCCACGGTCGTCGTAGGCGACGAGCGTGTAGCCGGGGAAGAAGGCGCGCCAGTACGCCGCCTTCGGCCCGAGCTTGAAGGTCTCCGCAGAGGCCTGCCCCGGGCCGCCGGCGAGCATCACCATCACACCGCGCGGCGTTCCGACCGCCGGGAGCTCCTCGACATAGAGGGGTACCTGACCGGCCGTCGCGCCCGAGTAGTCGAGCGGAACGTTCAGCGTCGCGCAGAGGAGCCCGTTCTCGCCGCAGGAGGCGAACCCGGTCGCCGCCGAGCCGGCCGGGGCTCCGATCAGCACGGCCAGCAGGGAACTGATAAGGACGAGGCGCTTCACGGGGGCCCCAAAAAGTAGCCGCAGTTGGAGCTTCCCGCTCCGCCAGTAGACTCGATGCGAGCGGAACCGCCCGGTTCCGCCTTTCGTCATGGACCGGCCGACGCTCCACCCACTCGCTGCCGAGCTCGCAGAGAGCGAGCGCCTCGCCGCGTTCGCCGACGCCCTCGAGGGTGCCTCGGCGCGCGCCTCCGAGGCCGCGCTGCCCGTCCTCCTCGCTGCGCTCCACCTTCGGACCGGCTGTGCGCTCGTCGCGCTCCTGCCCGAGGACGCCGACGCGCGTGACGCCGCCGAGGCCGCCGCGTGGTACCTGGGCGACGAGCAGGTCGCATTTCTACCGAGCCGCGGCGTGCGCTGGGACTCCGGGCTCGAGCCGCCGCCGCACCTCGTCGGCGAGCGGGCACGGGCGCTGGACGTCCTTGCGGCGGGCGGACTCGTCTGTGCCTCCGCGGCCGCGCTCGCCGAGCTTCTGCCGCCGTCCGAGGCAAGACCACAGCGGATCGAGCTCGCCGCCGGCGAGGAGCGCGGGATCGAGGGGCTCGCCGAGCAGCTCGCGCTCGCCGGGTACGAGCGCGTCGAGCGCGTCGAGGAACGCGGCCAGTTCGCGGTCCGCGGCGGGCTCGTCGACGTGTTCCCGACCACGGGCCGCGAGCCGCTGCGGATCGAGCTCTTCGGCGACGAAATCGAGGCGATCCGGGCGTTCTCGCCGTTCACGCAGCGCGCGCTTCATCCCGTCGAGCAGGCGACGATCTACCCGGCCGCCGAGCGCCGGCTCGACCTCGTCGAGCAGGCGCTCGACGAGGAGGTTGTGATCCCGGACGACCTCGTGCCGGTGCTCGACCGTGCCCCCGACCTCGTCTTCGAGCCGGAGGAGGTCGCGCGCGTTTGGGAGGAGGAGCAGCTCGACCCGGTCCCGCTAGGGGGCGCCGCGCGCCTCGACCCGCTCCCTCGAGGCCAGCCCTTCGCCTTCGAGGCGCAGCGCCCCGCCGTCGCCGCGCGCGGGCTGGCCGAGGCCGAGCAGGAGCTCGCCTCGTTTGTCCGCGCCGGCCAGCGTGTCGTCGTCGCGTTTCCGCACCGCGGAGACGGGCTCCGCACCGCCAACCTCCTTCGGCGGCTCGAAGTCGAGTGGCTCGAGGAGGGAGGGGCACTTCCCCACGAACAGGGCCTCTTTTTTGCCGTCTCGCCGGCGCGCCGCGGATTCGTCTGGCGGGACCTCGGGCTCGTCCTCCTTCCCGACACGCAGATCTTCCGCAAGCGCGCGCCGCGGGCGGACGCCCGCCTCGGCCGCGCGCTGCAGTCGTTCGCCGACCTCCGGACCGGCGACTACGTCGTCCACGAGGACCACGGGATCGGCAAGCTGCTCGGCTTCGAGACGAAGGAGGTGGCCGCGGTCACACGCGACTACCTCTTTCTCGGCTTCCGCGGCGAGGACCGTCTGTACGTCCCGCACGAGCAGATCGGCAAGGTCTCGCGCTACATCGGCGCCGACGCGAAGGCGCCCGCGCTCTCGAAGCTCGGCGGCAAGGCCTGGCAGCTGCTGAGGAGCCGCGCACGCGAGTCCGTCCAGGAGCTCGCCGGCGAGCTGATCGGGCTGTACGCACGGCGCCAGACGACCCCCGGCGTTGCGCACGATCTCTCGAGCGACTGGCTCGAGCGGCTCGAGGCCGAGTTCCCCTACCGGGAGACCGAGGACCAGCAGCGTGCGATCGAGGCGGTCAAGGAGGACCTGGAGACGCCGAGCCCGATGGACCGGCTCGTCTGCGGCGACGTCGGCTTCGGCAAGACCGAGGTTGGGGTCCGTGCCGCCTTCGCGGTCGCGCTGAACGGCAAGCAGACGCTGATGCTCGTGCCGACGACCGTGCTCGCGCAGCAGCACTGGAACACGTTCCGCGAGCGCTTCCGCGACTTCCCGGTCCGCGTCGAGATGGTGTCCCGCTTCCGCAAGACCGCAGACGCGAAGGCGGTGCTGAACGACTTCGCCGAGGGCAAGGTCGACGTGCTCGTCGGGACGCACCGGATCCTCTCGCGCGACGTGATCCCGAAGAGCCTCGGGCTCGTGATCGTCGACGAGGAGCAGCGCTTCGGGGTCGCGCAGAAGGAGCTGCTGGGGGCCCTGCGGCTCGAGGTCGACGTGCTCGCACTGACCGCGACGCCGATCCCGCGGACGCTGCACATGTCGCTCTCCGGGCTGCGCGACATCTCGGTGATCGAGACCCCGCCCGAGGGCCGCCGGCCGATCCGCACGCACGTGGGCGAGTACGACGAGGAGCAGATCAAGGCCGCCCTGGAGCGGGAGAAGGCGCGCGGCGGCCAGTCCTTCTACCTGCACAACCGCGTCGAGACAATCGACGAGGCCGCGCGGCGTCTCCAGGAGCTCTGCCCCGACCTGCGCATCCTCATCGCCCACGGGCAGATGAGAGAGCGGGAGCTCGAGAACCGGATGGTCGAGTTCCTGAGCGGCGAGGCGGACGTGCTCGTCTCGACGACGATCATCGAGTCCGGCCTCGACATCCCGCAGGCGAACACCCTGATCGTCGAGCGGGCGGACACCCTCGGCCTCGCCCAGCTGTACCAGATTCGCGGGCGGGTCGGCCGCTCGGATGTCACCGCCTACGCCTATCTGTTCTATCCGGCCGCCTCGGAGCTGACGCCCGAGGCGCGCGCGCGGCTGGCGACGCTCGCGGATCACACCGAGCTCGGCGCCGGCTTCGCGATCGCGATGCGTGATCTCGAGATCCGCGGAGCCGGCGAGCTCCTCGGCGCGGAGCAGTCGGGCCACGTCGCCGCCGTCGGGTTCGAGCTCTACGTCGAGCTGCTGAACGAGGCGGTCGCCGAGCTCTCGGGCCAGCGGCGCACCGCGGCGCGTCCGGTGCGCGTCGACGCGCGCGTCGACGCCTACGTGCCGGCCTCCTACATCGGCTCGGAGGCGC
>JBKPSO010000121.1:0-12638 GCA_046735055.1 Actinomycetota bacterium | reverse complement strand
TCAGCAACCCGAGGGCGGCTGCGACGCCGAGCGGCGCCCACTCGGCCGAGAAGATGTCGCCCCAACCGCCGGCTGCCGCGGTCAGGAGCCAGGCGGCGGCGAAGACTGCGGCGGCGCCCGCGAGGGCTGCGCGGCTTGCGAGCGCGGCGCGCCGGCCGCGGGCGGTGGCGAGCTCGTCGGCGAACTCGCGAGCGAGGGCGCCCGGGTCGCCGAAGCGCTCGGCCTCGCCGTCTGCGAGATGATCGGCAGCCTCAGCGAGGATCCGGTCGCGAAGGCGGCCGTGGATTCCGACGCGCGTGAGCTCGCACCCGAGCCGGTCGAGGTAGGTGGCGCCCTCGGCGTCACGACATCGTCTCCCACGCGAGCACCGCCTCGACGGCCCTCGAGAACGTGCGCCACTCGAGGCGGCGCACCGCGAGCGCCTCCTCCCCGGACCGAGTCAGGCGATAGACGCGCCGCCGCCGCCCGCTCGCCGCCGTCCAGCGGCTCTTGACCAGTCCGTCGCGCTCGAGGCGGTGTAGCGCCGGATACACGGTTCCCTCCGGAAGGCGGAAGACATCGTCGCTCCGGCGCCGGAGCCGCTGGATGATCGCGTACCCGTGCGCCGGCTCGTGCTCGAGCGCCGCGAGCAACAGCCCATCGAGGTGTCCCTTCAGGACCTCGGCCTTCACGCCTCGTCATGCTATACCTCGCGTTGCGAGGCGTCAACGACGCCGCGAACGGCGCGACCATCGGCCACCCTTGTCCCCTTCGGGACATGGCAGGGGTCTGACCCCTGAAGTGTCCGTTCCGGACTACGTGCGCGCCAGCGCCGCGCGCGGCAGGTGGAGGCACCGCCGGCCGTACAGCGCAAGGCCGACGAATGCCGCGGATGCGGTGATCACGCTCGCCATCACCGGCATGACGAGGCTCGCCGCCACTGCCGCCGAGCCCGCGTGGCCGACCATCGCGAGCGCGCCGACCGCGGCGCCCTGGTAGAGGCCGGTGTTGCCGGGGAGGATCGGGGCCGTGTTCGCGAGGCCCGTGACCGTCATTCCCCGACCATCGGCGATCCGTGCCCGGATTCCTTTCCCCGATCGGGGTAGCTACCTGGTGGCCCGCGTGGCCTCCTCGAGGGCGGCCTCGATCCAGGCCGTCGCCGCCGCGAGCGCGTCCGGGTCGGCGGACTTGACGACGACCTCGACCTCGCTCCCGTCCGGACGGAAGCTCGGGTACGAACCGACGAGCACGCCGGGGTGCTGCCGGCTCATCGTCTCGAGCACCGTGACGATCCTGCTTTCCGTGGTGCGGTAGGTACGCCGCCAGCTGCCGATCGGGCCGCCCGCGCGCAGCTCGTCGGCGATCGTCTCGAACATCGCCTCCATCTCCGCCGGGAGGCCCGGCATGACGTAGACGTTGCCGATTGCGAAGCCCGGGGCGCCGCCGAGCGGGTTCTCGAGCGCCCGGCTGCCCTCGGGCAGCCGGGCCCAGCGGGCCGCGTACTCGGGGTCACGCTGGAAGCGCGCCCGCAGCCGGGCGGCGACCTCGGGCTGCTCCACCTGCGCCACGCCGAACGCGGCCGCGATCGCCTCGCGGGTGAGGTCGTCGGGCGTACCGCCCAGCCCACCGGTGACGAGGACGAGGTCGACCGCGCCGGCCTGGTCGCGGACGAACGCCGCAACCTCTTCGACGTCGTCGCGGACGACGGCGATCAGCACGACCTCAACGCCGAGCCCGGCCAGCCTGCGGGCCAGCCAGCTCCCGTTCGTGTTCTCGACGTCACCAGAGACGAGCTCGTTCCCGACCGTGACGATCGAGGCGCGCGCCACGTCAGCGAGTATACGAACCTGCTGCCGGCACTCCAGGATCAGCGCTCGCGCGACTGCCGGCTCACGCCCGACCGGGCGCTCGAGACCCTCGACGACGCGCACGCTTTCTGCGCGACCGCGGCCTGCTGACGCGACTCGTCGAGGAGGGACGGCTCATGCGTCCCAGCCAGGCTGGCCGGCGATCCGTTGACGAGCCGAACGAGCGGCGTCCCGTCCTGCCAGTCGACGACGTTCACCGAGCCGTGCGCCTGGTCGATCCGGAAGAGCGCCTCGTCGGGCATGGCCAGCCAGTGCGCGAGCAGGGTACGGATCACGCCTGCGTGGGTCACCACCGCGACCGCCGCGCCCGCATGGCGTTCGACCGCGCAGGCCGCCGCGGCCAGAACCCGCGCGCGAAAGCCGGCGAACTCCTCCCCGCCGGGGAAGCACACGCGCGTCGGAGCCTGCAGCCACTCGTCGTACAGCGTCGGCCAACGCGCCGCGGCCTCCTCGAACCGGAGCCCCTCCGCCTCGCCGAAGTCGAGCTCGCGGAAGTCGGGTTCGACGACCGGCGCGACGCCGAGCTGCGCCGCGATCGGCTCCGAGGTGTCGACCGCCCGCCGCGCCGGGCTCGTGTACACCGCGACAGCGCCGAGGGAGGGCAGGGCCGTCGCGAGCGCTTCCGCCTGTCGGTGCCCGGCCGCGGAGAGCGAAACGTCGAGCGCGCCACAGAACCGACCCTGCGCTTCTTCGGCCTCGCCGTGACGGCAGAGAACGAGCCTGGTCATCGCACGGCGACGAGCCCGGCGAGCGCCGCGATCTCCGTCAGCTGGATCGTCGAGCCGAGCGTGTCCCCGGTCACGCCGCCCAGCCAGCGCCAGGAGGCCAGACCGCAGACTGCCGCGAGCGCTCCGGCGCCCGCTGCGACCTCGAGCCCGACCCAACCGAAGAGCAGAGCCGCGGCCGCGGCCGCGACCGCCGCTCCCGCGAGCGGCGCCCCGGCGAAGACCCCGCGCGAGAGCACTGCACCGGCTCCGCTCGCACGCGCGTAGGGAACTACCTGGGCCAGCAACGGGGCCGTCGCGCGTGAGAGCGCACCCGCGACGAGGAAGCCGGCGACGGCGTCCCCCCGCTCGGCCAGGGCACCGAGCGAACCGGACTCGACCACCAGCGCAACCGCGACGGCCGTTGCGCCGAACGCGCCGATCCGCGGATCGCGCATGATCTCGAGCGCCCGCGCACGCTCCGTGCCCAGGGCGTCGGCGCAGTCGGCGAGGGCGTCGATGTGTAGCCCGCCGGTGAGGCAGACGGCGACCGCGGCGCCGAGTGACCCCGCCACGATCGACGGCAACGGCCCCTCCAGCGCCGCCGCTGCGAGCCCGCCGAGCGAGCCGATTCCCGCGCCGACGACCGGGAACAGCACCGCGCCGCGCGCGACGTCGGCGGCCGCGACGTCTACCCGCCGCCCGATCGGGACGCGGGTCAGGAACGTCACCGCCGCGACCGCGGCCCGGAGGCTAGCCGTCGCGATCGCTGACCCCTGCCGACTCGAAGGTCGCCATCTCGTCGAGGATCGCGAGCGCCGCCCGCAGCAGCGGGAGCGCGAGCGCCGCGCCGCTCCCCTCGCCGAGGCGAAGCCCGAGGTCGAGCAGCGGCTCGAGCTCGAGGGCCTCGAGCGCGAGGCGGTGACCCGGCTCGGGCGAGAGATGCGCCGCCACCATCGCCGCCCGCGCCCCGGGCGAGAGGCGCTCGGCGACGAGCGCCGCAGCCCCGGTGATGAACCCGTCGAGCAGCACGACGAGACCCCGCTCCGCCGCGCCCGTCGCCACACCGGCGAGAAAGGCAATCTCGAAGCCGCCGAGGGCGGCCAGCGTCTCGTGAGCATCCAGGCGGTTGACGTCGTTGACCGCGAGCGCTCGTCGAACCGCGGCGACCTTGCGTGCGAGACCGGCTTCGTCGACGCCCGTGCCGCGGCCGACGACCGCCTCCGGCTCTACCGCGAGCAGTGCCGCAGCGAGCGCCGACGCCGAGGTGGTGTTCCCGATGCCCATTTCCCCGAGCCCGACGATGCCGTAGCCCTCTGCGGCGAGCTCGGCCGCGATGCGATCGCCGGCGAGCAGGCAGCGCTCGGCCTGCCCGCGCGACATTGCCGGCCCCTCTGTGAGGTCCGCCGTCGCGGAAGCGATGCGGAGGTCGGTGATGCGCGCATCGTCGACCGCCGAGCAGACGCCCAGGTCGAACATGCGCAGCTCCGCATCCGCGAGCCTCGCGAGGACGCAGACCGCCGCCCCGCCGGCCGCGAAGTTGGCGAGCATCTGGCTCGTCACGGCTTGCGGGTAGGCGCTGACGCCGCGGGCGGCAACACCGTGGTCGGCTGCGGCCAGGACAATCGCCGACCGCAGCGCGCCCGGGTTCGGGTCGCCGCGGATCGCGGCGATCCGGACGGCGAGCTCCTCGAGCCGCCCGAGGCTGCCCTGCGGCTTCGTCTTCCGGTCCAGCGCCGCTCGGGCGGCGAGGGCAGCCCTAGACTCGGGCAAGCTCGATCCCCCGTCCGGCGACGACGAGCAGAGCACGATCGGCCTCGGCGGCAAATGTGCGGTTCACGACACCGAGCAGGTCGCGGTAGCGCCGGCCGAGCGGAGTCGCGGGCACGATTCCCAGCCCGACCTCGTTCGAGACGACGACAGTCAGGCCGAGGCGGGCCGCTGCCTGCTGCGCAACCGCCGCCGCTTCCTGCTCGATCGCAGTGTCCCCCCAGTCCGCTTCGACCAGGTTCGACACCCAGAGCGACAGGCAATCGACGACCGCCGTTTCCTCGCGAGCGACCGAGCCGAGCGCAGCTCCGAGCGCGAGCGGCTCCTCGATCGTCGTCCAGCCTGCCGGCCGCTCCGCCCGGTGACGCCGGATGCGCTCGGCCATCTCCTCGTCGCCGTCCGTGCCCGTCGCAACGAACGTCGCGCTCTCCCCCGCCAGCTGCACCGCCAGCGTCGACTTGCCGCTCCGCGCTCCGCCGAGCAGCATGACGAGGCTCACGCGCGCACCGGGATCACGGCGCCCTCGACCACCCTGACCCGCGCGCCGTAGTGCTCCGCCACGAGCGCCTCGGTGAGCACCTCCGACGCCGCGCCCTGGGCGACGATCCGCCCGCCCGAGAGGAGCAGCAGGCGCGGCGCGTACTGGCCCGCCAGCGTCAGGTCGTGCATCGCGGCGACAACGGTCAGGCCCGCGTCGAGCCGCAGCGCGTCGATCAGCTCGAGCGCCTCCTGCTGACGACCGGCGTCGAGCGCGGTCGTCGGCTCGTCCAGGAGGAGCAGCGGCGCTTCCTGTGCAAGCGCGCGCGCGAGCACCGCGCGCTGGCGCTCCCCGCCGGAGAGCGTGCCGAGCTGCCGCTCGGCCAGCCCGACCAGGTCGAGGCGGTCGAGCGCCTGCTCGACCGCCGCGTGGTCACGCCGCCCCTCCCGGCCGGCGTACGACACGTACGGCGTCCGCCCGAGGAGGACGTACTCGCGGATGCTCATCCCGGCCGGCATCAGCGGTACCTGCGGGACGACCGCCACGCGCCGCGCGAGCTGGCGCCGCCCGAGTCGTCGCACCGACTGCCCGTCGAGCGCGATCGTGCCGTGGTGGTCGACGAGGCCGGCGATCGCCCGCAGCAGCGTCGACTTCCCGGCTCCGTTCGGCCCGATCAACGTCACCCAGTCGCCGTGCTCGACCGAGAACGAGACGCCGTCGACGACGTTGCGGCGGCCGAGCTCGACCGTCAGGCGGTCGACCGAGAGCGCCGTCAAGTCGCCATCCTCCGGGAGGTCCGCAGCACGACCGCGAAGAACGGCGCGCCGAAGAACGCCGTGACGACGCCGATCGGCAGCTCGGCCGGCGAGAGCGCAGTCCGGGCGATCACGTCGGTGAGCACGAGGAAGCCGGCGCCGACGAGGACGGAGAGCGGCAGGAGCAGCCGGTAGCTCGGCCCGGCGACGAGCCGGATCGCGTGCGGGACGATGATCCCGACGAACCCGATCAGCCCACTGACGGCGACGGCGGCCGCCGTCCCCACCGTCGCGCAGAGCACCACCACCAGCCGCACCTGCCCGACGTGGACGCCGAGCGTCGCCGCCTCCTCCTCCCCCACGCTGAGCACGTCCAGCAGCCGGCGGTGGAGGAGGATGCCGGCGACCGACACGGCGACGTACGGGAGCAAGATCTCCACGTCGTCCCAGCCCGAGCTCGGCAGGCGCCCGAGGATCCACGAGTAGACCTCCTGCAGCGTGTCGGAATGCTGCTGCTGGACGTAGGTCTGCACCGCGGTGAAGAACGAGGCGACCGTCACCCCCGCGAGCACGAGCGTCGCGCCCCCGCTCCCCCGCCCCGCTGACCGCCCGATTGCGTACGCCAGCGCGACCGCGAGGCTCGCGCCGAGGAACGCCGCCGGCGGCAGAGCGTTCTGGAAGCCGAAGCTGTTCGGCAGGTAGACGACGGCGATCGTCGCGCCGAGCCCGGCGCCCGCGGCGACGCCGAGCAGGTACGGATCGGCGAGCGGGTTGTGGAAGACGCCCTGGTAGGACGCGCCGGCGACCGCCAGCATCGCGCCGACAAGCGCACCGAGGACGACCCGGGGCAGCCGGATGTCCCAGAAGATCGACTCGTCGGTCGCCGACAGGGGCGAATGGACGTGGACGAACGGCAACCGGGCGACGACCGACTGCAGCGCGTCGAGCAGCCCGATGTGCACCGGGCCGACGAGCGCGCCGGTGAGCAGGGCCGCGACGAGGAAGGCCGACGCCGCGACGAGCCAGAGCCGCGCGGTCACGACCGCGCTCCGGTGCCGGCAAAGCCGGCACCTCCGCTCCTGATGAGCTCCGTCGAGCCTACGCTCATCCCCGCTCCGGTGCCGGCAAAGCCGGCACCTCCGCTCCTGATGAGCTCCGTCGAGCCTACGCTCATTGCCTGAGGTGCGCGAGCGCCGCGGAGATCGCGCGGACGAAGTTGACGATCCGCGGCCCCCAGCGCGAGGCGATCGAGTCGTCGATGCGGACGATCGTCCCGGTCTTGACCGCGGAGACGTTCTTCCAGCCGGCGCGCGCAGCGACGGTGCGCGCGGACTGGCCGCAGCACCGGATGTCCGCTAGCACGACGATGTCCGGGCTGGCGGAGACGACGTACTCGGCGGAGAGCTTCGGGTAGCCGGTGCCGTCCTTGTCGGCGGCGTCGGCGATGTTCTTCAGCCCGAACAGCGAGTAGATCTGCCCGATGAAGGTCTTCGACGTCGCCGCATAGAGGTCGGGCTCGAGCTCGTGGTAGACGCTGAGGCCGCGCGCGCGGCGCGTCCCGGTCGCGACGAGCCGTCCGATGCGCTCCTTCATCCGTGCGACGAGCGCTCGGGCGGACGCAAGGTGGCCGGTGACCGACCCGAGCTGGGCGATCTGCCCATAGGCCTCCGCCAGCGTCTTCGCGGCGTCCTGCACGAGCACCCTGATCCCGAGCCCGCGGAGCGTCGACGAGAGACCGTTCGGGTCGTACGCGACGAGGACGAGATCGGGCTTGTAGCCGGCGATCGCCTCGACGTTCGGCGTGAACCCGGAGAGCTTGGTGCGCGGCGCCTGCGCAGGGTAGTCGGACTGATCGTCGACCGCGACGACCTGCTTGCCGGCGCCAATCGCGAACAGCGTCTCGGTCGCGGTCGGCGACAGCGAGACGATCCGGTGGGGCACCGTCGCGGGCGCGGCGGAGCCGGCCGGCAGCGCAGCCGCGAGGGCCGCGAGGAGAACGACGAGGAGCTTCGACACGAATCCTCCCTTCCGCGAGGGGTTCGATGGTTTCGCGGCGGCCGGCAGGTCTTCTGACTCGGGGCTCCCCCTCCACCCGCCTTCCCGGGCTCCCACCCAGTGGCGTTGCAGGACGGAGGGCATCTCCCCTCACAGCGGCGGGACCGTCCCGGATTCGCACCGGGTTCCCTCACCGTTCGCCTATCGTGCGGACCCTATCATCGAGGCCGAGTGTCCTCCTCGCGCCTTCTCGTCGTCTGGCTGCCCGTCGTTCTCTGGGCCGGGCTGATCTTCGGGCTCTCGTCGATCCCCGACCTCGGCACGGGGCTCGGGAGCTGGGATCTCGTTCTGCGGAAGATCGCGCACTTCTGCGAGTACGCGATCCTCGGCGCTCTGTTCCTGCGGGCGCTCGGGCGTGAGGTGCCGGCGACCGCGGCAGGCATCGCCTACGCGGCGACAGACGAGCTGCACCAGCACTTCGTCGCCGGCCGGCATGCCGCGGTTCGCGACGTCGCCATCGACGCGGCCGGCGTCCTCGCCGGCGTCCTGCTCCTACAATCGAGGCTATGGAGCGCAAGGAGGTAGGAGACCGCCAGCTCGACGCGCTGCTCGAGCGGCTCGACCGGCTGACCGCGGAGGTGCACCAGTTGAATCGGCGACTCGACTCGGGCGAGCACCTCGCGCCGGTCGTGCACGAGCTCCGGACCCTGAGCGAGTCGCTGGCCACGCTGGCGTATGCGGCGCTGGGTCGAGCGGGTCCTCAGATCAGGCGGCGGCGCGCTTCGTAGAGGACAGGCTGAAGCCTGTCCCTAGCTCGCGATCCGGTAGACCACGCCGCCCGCGGTGACGGCGTAGAGGCCGCCGCGCGGATCCTCGCCGAACGAGGTCAGCCCCGGCATCCGGAACGCCTCGCGGCGCACGTCGGTCGCCTTGCCGTCCTCGATCCGCAGGCTCCAGACGGTGCCCGAGCAATAGTCGCCGTAGAAGTAGCGGCCCACCAGGTCGGGCCTCGACTTGCCGCGGTAGACGAAGCCGCCCGTGACCGAGCAGCCCGCGTCATGGCTGTAGACCTCGACCGGCGGGACGAGCGCGCCGCGCGGGTCGAGCGTCCTGCTCGAGTCGTAGGTCGCGTCGCCCTCGTAGACCGCCCAGCCGAAGTTCATCAGCTTCCCGAGCCGCGCGCGCGGGACGTAGTCGACCTCCTCCCAGGCGTTCTGACCGACGTCGGCGATGTAGAGGTCGCTTGTCGCGCGGTCGAACGAGAACCGCCACGGGTTCCGGAGCCCGTAGGCGACGAGCGCCGGCTGCGCGCCCCGCCGGTCGACGTCGAGCTTCCAGATCTTCGCGAGCCTCGTCCGCATCGTCTGGCCGTTGTTCATCGGGTCGCCCCCGGAACCGCCGTCGCCGAGGCCGATATAGAGCAGCCCGTCGGGGCCGAACGCGAGCTGCCCACCGTTGTGGTTCGCGTACGGCTGGCGCTCGTAGAAGATCTGCCGCGCCGACGAGAGGATGGCCGCGCGCCCGTTCGAGCGGTATTCGACGACTCGTGTGTTCCCCGCCGTGTCCGTGTAGTCGACGTAGAAGCGGTGGTTCTGCGCATAGCGCGGGTGGAAGGCGACCGAGAGCAGGCCGCGCTCGCCGCCGCTCGAGACGTGGGTGTGGATGTCGAGGAAGGGCTGCGCCCGGACCCGCCCGCGCTCGATCACGCGGATCACGCCACGCTGCTCGACCGCGTAGAGTCGGCCGGGCTCGCTCACCGGCGCGGCGAGGTGCGTCAGCGGGCCGAGCCCGCGAACGACGACAGTGGGCGGAGCGGCGAGCGCAAGGGCACTGGCGAGAATCGCGGCGACCACGCATCCACCGTAGCGACGCGGCTGTTAGCTGCGTGTCAGGACGCGAGCAGGACCCTGCGAAGCTCGTCTTCCTTCCCCGGCGGAAGGATGGCAAGTACCTGGTCGCCGGGCCGGAGGGTCGTCGAGTCGTCCGCGATCTCGAACTGGCCGTTCCGCTTGACTGAGATCAGGCGCGAGCCCTCGGGCAGACCGAGGCTCTCGACCGCCCGGCCGGCGCAATCGGCTTCGCTCGGGATCAGCACCTCGACGATCTCGACGTTCTCCTTCGGTAGCTCGAGCAGGTGGACGAGGCCGTGTTCGGGGACCTCGTGCTCGATCAGGGCCATGATCGACGAGGTCGCGCAGACGGTCGGCGAGACCCCGAGCAGGTCGAAGTGCACCTGGTTGCGCGGGTCGTTGACGCGCGCGATCACCTTGTCGACGCCGTACTTCTCGCGGGCGAGCTGGCAGATGACGATGTTGTCCTCGTCGTCGCCGGTGGCGGCGATGACGATGCTCGGCGGGCGCTGGATCCCCGCGTGTTCGAGGACGAAGAGCTCGGTCGCGTCTCCCTGGACGACGACGTGCTCGAACTCTTCCTCGAGGCGCTCGAAGCGGTCGCGGCGCTGCTCGATCAGCGTCACCTCCTGGCCGGCGCGCAGCAGGCTCCTTGCGAGGTTCGCGCCGATCTTCCCGCCGCCTGCGATCAGGACGTACACGTCAGGTGGTCGCCGGCTGCGGGACTGCACAGCTACGGGCGGTCTCGGTCAGGACCTCGATCGCGTTCGAGGTCGGGCAGACCGTGCGCATGCCCTGCTCGGCGTAGAACGCCGCGCGCGCCGGGTCGAGCAGCCTGACGACGACGCACTCGATCCCGAACCGCTTCTGGACGACCTGGCCGACGACGATGTTCGTGTTGTCGCCGTCGGTCGACACGACGACGGCGTCGGCGTCCTCGATCCCGGCGCGGCGGAGCACAGAGGAGTCCATGCCGTGGC
Organism: Actinomycetota bacterium; assembly: GCA_046735055.1. Classification (GTDB taxonomy): domain Bacteria; phylum Actinomycetota; class Thermoleophilia; order Gaiellales; family Gaiellaceae; genus DATBLE01. The sequence continues at coordinate 2,259 of JBKPSO010000121.1, read as the reverse complement.
CGACCACGAAGCCGCCGTCCCAGCTCTCGCCGAGCCGGCTCAGCGCCTCCTCTTTCTCGTCGACGGCGACGACGTCCCAGCCGTCGCGCCGGAGTTGGTGCGCGACGGACGAGCCGACACGGCCGCACCCGATCACGATTGCCTTCACCAGCTCAGACTAGCCGACCAGCTCGTCCTCCAGAACACCCTGCGGGTAGGCGATCACCATCACCTCGCAGGGACCGCGGCGGAGGACGTAGTCGACGGTCGGGCTGAAGAACCGCGACTGCCGCCGCCAGCGTGGCGCGGAGCCCATCAGGATCAGCTGGGCGTCGATCTCCTTCGCCTTCTCGACGATCGCCTCGCCGATCGCGCGGGCACGGACGACGTCGCCCTCGATCGTCACGCGGTGCTCCGAAGCGAGCAGCTTGGCGTCGATCAGCGACGCGCTCGCCCGCTCCTCCAGGTCGAGGAGCTCGGCGTCGAGCGGCAGCTCGAGCGGGACGCGGATCACGTGCAGCACATAGATCGAACCGCCGCGCTCTTCGGCGAGCTTGATCGCGGTCGCGAGGATCTCCTCGCCGATCGGGCCGATCTTGACCGGGACGAGGATGCGGTCGTAGACGCCTTCCTCTGCAGGGACGAGGTCGGGTGTCGCGGCCTCCACGCTCTCCAGCAGCCGCGCGCCGCGGCGGATGCGGGCGAAGACGTAGAGGGCGGCCCCGACCACGAGCCAGACGGGCCCGCCGATGCGCGCGGCCTCGTGGGTGGAGAGGGCGACGATCCAGAGCGCGATCGTGAGGGGGATCCCGACCAGCGCGGCGACCGGGACCGGGCGGCCGCGGATTCGGACATTCACCGGCACCGTGAACGGCCGCTCGAGATCCGGCTCGGCGAATCGAAGCCGGACGACCGCGGCCTGCGCGATCGTGAACGTGATCAGGACGCCGAAGCTGTAGAGCGAGCCGAGGAACTTGGCCTCGTTGCCGACGGCGGCGGCGGCGATCGCGAGCGCGCACGAGATCGCCGCCGCTCCCAGGATCGCGGCGGGCGGCAGGGTGCTGCGCCGGCCGAACGTCCCGAACACGTGCGGGAGCATCTGGTGCCGGCCGAGGGAGTAGACCACGCGGCCGATGCCGGAGATCGAGGTCGTCGCGGCGGCGATCAGGATCCCGGCGCCGGTGATGCCGATCACGACCCGCAGGCAGTCGACCAGGAGCCCGGGCATGTGTCCCTCGAACGCCTCGACGATCCCGACGAGCGGAGCGCGGAGCCACTCGGTGCCGAGCGCGGTCGTACCGCCCGTCGACGGGTAGGCGGCGATCCCCACGATCCCGATCACGGCCGAGACGAGCACGGCGGCGCCGAGGCCGCCGAAGAGGCTGCGCGGCATCGTCTTCCCCGGCTCGAGCGCCTCCTGCGCGAGGTTCGCGAGCGTCTCCAGGCCGGTGTACGCGAGCATCGCCACCGGCAGCGAGTACGCGAGGCGGTGCCAGGTCGGCGCGACCCCCGGGTGTACGCCCTGCGCGAGGTCGTGGAACGAGAACAGGAAGCCGAAGCCGAGCCCGATCAGCACGATCTGGGTGACGAACGCGACGACGGCGACGACGAGCGCGATCCGGTAGAGACCCGGCCGGCGGATCAGCCGGAGCAGGGTGATCGTGAGGATGATGAAGACGGCGGCGACGACGTCCCAGGGATGGCGCGTCAGCCGCTCCCAGCCGACCGCGTGCCCGAAGTAGTGCGGCGCGAACAGGGCGGCGAGCGCGATCACGATCGCGTAGTCGAGGAGCAGCACCCAGCCGGTCAGGAAGCCGACGGGGTCGTTGAAGGCGCGGCGGGCGAGCATCGCGGCGCCGCCGGTCTCCGGGATCGCCGCCGTCCCCTCGGCATACGAGAGCGAGACGAGCATGAACAGCGTCCCGACCGCGAGCAGCACCCACGGCGTCAGTCCGAGCGCGAAAAGCGCGACGATCCCGAGCGCGAAGTAGATCGACGAGCCGACCTCGCCGTAGGCGACCGAGGCGAGCGACTCTCCGGGCAGGCTGCGAACGAGTCCTGGGATCCGGCGGGGCATCTAGGATGCCCGCCTTTTCGGCGCCGGCCGGGCTTTGCCCGGTCGGCTGCCAGTTGAGCGCGTGGAGAGGTAGAAGCGGAGTGCGCCGGCAGCGATGAGCATGCCGCCGAGGACGAGCCCGAGGCCGCCGCCGATGCCGGCCGCGACCGTGCGCGCGATCACGGCGACGCCGAGCCCGACCATGAGCAGCGAGAGGCCGGCGG
>JBKPSO010000120.1:0-12109 GCA_046735055.1 Actinomycetota bacterium | reverse complement strand
CTGGTGCTCGCCGGCCGGCCCGACGATCTGCGGGATCACGTCGCCGGCGCGCTGGACGATGACGATGTCGCCTTCGCGGATCTGCTTGCGGTTGATGTCCTCCTCGTTGTGCAGCGTCGCCCGCGTGACGGTGACGCCGCCGACCTCGACCGGCTCCATCACCGCCCACGGGTTGAGCGCGCCCGTGCGGCCGACGCGGATGTGGATCTTCAGGAGCTTCGTCTGCGCGGTCATCGGCGCCCACTTGAACGCGCGTGCCCAGCGCGGGCGATGGTGGAGCGCGCCCAGCCGCCGCTGCTGGTCGAGCGAGTCGACCTTGATCACGATCCCGTCGATCTCGTAGTCGAGCTCGATCCGACGTGTCTCCCAGGCGATGCACGCAGCAGCGACGTCCTCGATCGACTCCAGCCGCTCGGCGTAGGGGTTCGTGCGGAAGCCGCGCTCGGCCAGCCACTCGAGCATGCCCGATTGCGTCTCGAACTCGACGCCTTCGCGGTAGCCGGCGCCGTAGATCCAGATCGAGAGCGGGCGGTCGGCCGTGATCGCGGAGTTCTTCTGGCGCAGCGACCCGGCGGCTGCGTTCCGCGGGTTGGGCGCCAGCTTCTGGTTCGTCCCGGCGAGGCGCTCGTTCAGCTCGCGGAAGCCCGAGATCGGCAGGTAGACCTCGCCGCGCACCTCGACGGCCGCCGGCACGTCGTCGCCAAGCATCCGCAGCGGGATCGCCTTGATCGTGCGCAGATTCGGTGTCACGTCCTCGCCCTGGATGCCGTCGCCGCGCGTCGCCCCGCGGACGAGGACGCCGTTCTCGTAGGTCAGGTTCACGGCGAGCCCGTCGATCTTCGGTTCGATCACGTAGGAGACCGGCTCGTCCCTCCCGAGCCGCTTGCGAATGTCGTCGGCCCACTTGAGCAGGGCCTCGTCCGTCGTCACCTTGTCGAGCGAGCCCATCTGCTCGAGGTGGCGCACCTTCTGGAACTTGTCGGAAGCGGGCGCGCCGACGCGCCCGGTCGGCGAGTCCGGCGTGACGAGCTTCGGGTGAGCCTCCTCGAGCGCGACGAGCTCGTCGTAGAGCCGGTCGTACTCGGCGTCATTGACTGTGGGCGCGTCGAGGACGTGGTACTCGTGCAGGTAGCGGTTGAGCAGCCCGCGCAACTCGGCCGCCCGCGCTTCGACCCCTTGTAACACTGTGTTACTTGCGCTAGAGCGCGGCACGGAGCTCTTCCGCGGTGTCGACGACGGCGTCCGGACCCTCGGACTCCATCCGCTCGCGCGTGTGGATGCCGCCCCAGGTGACGCCGATCGCATGGGCGCCGGCCGCCTTCGCCGCGGCGATGTCGAAGGGCGCATCGCCGACGTAGGCCGTGTCGTCCGGGTCGGAGCCGAGGCGTTCGAGGGCGACGAGGATCTGGTCGGGGTGCGGCTTGCCGCGCGGCGCTTCGTCCGAGCCGACGACGACGTCCATTGTCTTGCCGAAGCCGAGCGCGTCGACGGCGAGCTGGACGACGTCGTGGCGCTTCGCGCTGACGATCCCGAGCAGGCGGTCCTCGGCGTCGAGCTCGCGTAGAAGCTCGAGCATGCCCGGGAAGGCCTGAAGCTCGGAGTGCAGCGGCGCGTAGAACTCGCGGTAGGCCCGGGCCAGCTCGACCGCCTTCTCTGCATCGAACTCGCTCATCTGCTCCTCGAGGTGCCCGGCGCCCACGCGCGCCATCAGCACGTCGTCCGGGAAGTCGCGGCCGAGCACCGTCTGTGTCGCGTGCCGGTAGGAGGCGAGGATCATCCAGCCGGAGTCGACGATCGTGCCGTCGAGGTCGAAGAGGACGACAGGGAAGCTCATCTACCCGATGCTAACGGCGCCGGTTTAGCATCCGCGTGTGGCGCGCGCGGCCCTTCTCGCGTTTTTCGGCCTCCTCCTTCTCGGCGGCGGCTCCGCGCTGGCCGAGAGCGGCGCGGACACCTTCCGTATCCCGTCCGGGAACGTGTACTGCGCCTACGAGCACTACAGCTTCTCGCCGACCGACCTGCGCTGCGAGATTCGCAGCGGGATCAAGCCGAAGCCGCCGATCTGCGACGACGGCTACATCATGAGGCAGACCGGCCGTGCCCACCCCTTCTGCGCGAGCGACACGATCTACGACCGGAACGCGCTCGTGCTCGCACACGGCATGACGAGGCAATTCGGCGTCTTCAAGTGCTCGTCGAGCCCAGCAGGCCTCCGCTGCGTGAACGCGAGCGGCAACGGGTTCTTCATGAGCCAGGCGCACTCGTACACGCTGAAGGAGCCCGCGCCGCGGTACGGGGCCTTCAAGACGCCGTCCGGCAACATCGTCTGCGGCTACAGCATTGCCCCCGACGGCAGCGCCTCGATGGAGTGCGGGATCAAGAGTGGCCTGAACCCGCCGCCGAGGCGAATCCACTGCGACGCCGGCGACCCGAACGACAAGCGTGTTTCGCTCCGCGACAACGGCCGTGCCGCCCCGGTGCTCTGCGCCGGCGACCCGGGACCGCTCCTCCCGCAGATCGACGCGGCGGCAAAGGTGCTCGCGTACGGGACCACGATCCGCTTCGGCGGGATCAGCTGCGCGTCGGCGATCACCGGCCTGACCTGCCGCAACCGCGGCGGCCACGGCTTCTTCCTCAGCCGCGAGCGCTGGCGGCTGTTCTAGACGGGTTCGTCACCGTGCAGAGATCAGCGCGCAAGGATCTGGAAAGGAAGGCGAGGGTCACCGAGCTTCTGCTCGATGCTGCCCGCACTCTCGGCGACACACTCGACCACGAGCGCGTCTACGACCGCTTCCACGAGCTGCTCGAGCGAGTCGTCCCGCACGAGGGCGTCGTCGTCTCCTCCTATGACGAGCGCGATGGACTGATCCGGGCCGAGTACTGCTGGACCGACGGCAACAGGCTCGATGCCTCGACTTTCCCCGCGCTGGCGGTGAACCGCGAAGGCGGCGGGATGCAGAGCCGCGTGATCGTGACCGGCGAGCCGATCGTCTTCAACGACGTGGCCGAAATCGTGAAGCAGCCAGGCGGGACGTACTACGACGTCGACCGCGAAGGAACGTTCCGGAAGCTTCCGGAAGCGGGGCCGACGCCGACGCGGGCGGCGATGATGGCACCGGTCAAGCACGAGGGCAGGGTCGTAGGCGTCGTCCAGGTCATGACGTCCCAGACCGACTTCTCGGCTGAGCAGCTCGAGATCATGGAAGGGCTCGTCGCGCTGATGGGCGCAGCCGACCACAACGCGCGCCTGCACGCCGAGCGCCGCCGGCTGGAGGCAGCGGAGCAGACTGCACGCGCCGTTGCGGCCGAGCGCGAGCGCGCCGCGAGCGTCATGGAGGCGGTCGGCGACGGGATCTTCATGGTCGACCCCGAGGGCACGATCCTCTTCTGGAATCGCGCCGCCGCGCTGATCACCGGGCGCTCGGCGGAGCACGTCGGCGACCGCTCGGCGACGGAGATCTTTCCGGAGTGGGAGACCCTCGCCGACCTGATTCCGGTCGCCGAGGACGGCAAGGCCGCGCGGTCGACAACACTCCCGGTTTCAGTCGATGGCTGGGAGCTCTGGCTCTCGTTCGTCGCCGTTCAAGGCCAGAGGGGCGTGGTCTATGCGTTCCGCGACCTGACCGCTCAGCGTCGGCTCGACGAGCAGAAGAGCGATCTGCTCGCGACGATCTCGCACGAGCTGCGGACGCCGATGGCGGCGGTGTACGGCGCAGCGAGGACGCTCCTCTCTCACGAGGACACGCTCCAGCAGGAGAAGCGGCGCGAGCTGCTCGAGATGATCGCCGCGCAGGCATTGCGGCTAAGCCACATCACGGACGAAGTCCTCCTCGCCACGCAGCTCGACCGTGGGACCCTGACGATCGAGGCCCAGCCGGTGGACGTCGGCGAGCTCGCTCGGTCGACTGTCGACGCGATGGCGATCGACGTGGACGTCACAGTGGAGGGCCCCGGCGAGGCGATCGGCTCGGCCGACCGCATCCAGCAGGTCCTCGTCAACCTGCTCGACAATGCGGTGAAGTATGGCGGCTCGCCGATCGGCGTCCGCGTCGAGCTCGCCGGCGACACGACGCGGATCCTCGTCTCGGACGGCGGCCCCGGGATCCCGTTCGCCGAGCAGCGTCTCGTCTTCGAGCGCTTCTACCGCTCCGGCCCGCCGCTGACCCGGTCGACCGGCGGCACGGGCCTCGGGCTCTACATCTCCCGCGAGCTCGTGCAGCGCATGGGCGGCCGCCTCCGCCTGCGTTCCCGGCCGCGGGCCGGCTCGACCTTCATCGTCGAGCTGCCGCGCGCCAAGTCCTCCTAGTACTCCACGCTGACGAGGTAGAGCCCCCAAGGCGGCGCCGTCGTGCCCGCCTCCGAGCGCGGCCTTCCCTCGACGAGCCGCCCGATCTCCTTCGGGTCCTTCTCGAGCATGGTCCCGACGAGCGTTCGGACCATGTGGCGCAGGAAGCTGTCGGCCGTGATCTCGAGCTCGAGCGCGTCGCCTCGCAGGTGCCAGACGGCGCGCTTCACCTCTCGGCGGAAGACGACGTGCTGGGTCTCGGTCGGCGTGAAGGCGCGGAACTCGTGCTCACCGAGGATCGCGTCGGCGGCGTCGGCGAGCTTCGCCTCCTCGATCGGCCGTGGGTACCACCAGCTCCGTCGCTGCTCGAAGGGCGAGGGTGTCCGGCGCCGCCAGATCCGGTAGCGGTACGTCCGCGACCTGGCGGACTGCCGCGCGTCGAAGTCGTCGGCGACCTGCGCGACGGCGATCACCGAGACATCGTCCGGCAGGACGGTGTTCAGCGCCTCCGCCGCGTTTTGCGGCGGCGGGCCGCCCTTGACGTCGACGCTCGCCACCTGCCCGAGCGCGTGCACCCCCGCGTCGGTGCGGCCGGCGACCGTGAGGTTGTCGTGGCCTGCGAAGAGCTGCCCGAGCGCATCACGCAGAGTCCCCTCGACCGTCCGGAACCCTGGCTGTGCCGCCCACCCCGCAAACTCGGTACCGTCAAATTCGATGTCGAGCCTGAGACGCATCACGTCGATCCTCGCACTCGCGGCGGCGGGACTTGCGCTCGCCGCATGCGGAGGCGGCGGCAAGAAGGCGGAGGCAACCTCGACCGCCGGGACGACGACGGCCCCGCGCCCGCCCGCGACGACGACCGAGGCCGGGAAGCCCGCGGTCAGCCCCGCCGACCGGAAGTCGCTCGACCCGAACAACACCTACACGGTCGTGATGAAGACGAGCGAGGGCACGTTCACGATCACGCTCGACCAGAAGACTTCGCCGAAGGTCACTGCATCCTTCGCCGCGCTCGTCCGGGAAGGTTTCTTCGACGGGACGATCTTCCACCGGATCGTCCCGGGGTTCCTGATCCAGGGCGGCGACCCGACCGGCACGGGTACGGGTGATCCGGGGTACACGGTCGTCGACAAGCCGAAGCCCGGGACGAAGTACACCGCGGGCGTCGTCGCGATGGCCAAGCGCAGCGACGAACCGGCCGGCGCCGCAGGCAGTCAGTTCTTCATCGTCACCGAGGGTGACCTCGGCCTGCCGCCGCTCTACGCGGTCCTCGGGCGGGTGACGGCCGGCATGCCCGTCGTCGAGAAGATCGGTCGGCTCGGCGACCTGACGACCGAGAAGCCGACGAAGCGGGTCGTCGTCGAGCAGGCAACCCTGAACGAGTCCTAGCGCGCCTCTACGCCCGGACGACCGTGCCGGCCTGGCCGTCCCGCGCCAGGTGGTCGCGCAGCCGCGCGAGGCGCTCGTCCCAGGCGGCGCCCAAGCGCTCCATCCAGACGATCGCCTCGCCGAGCGGCTCCGGCGTCAGCGTGTAGCGGGTCTCGCGGCCGACGCGTGTCGCGGCGACGAGACCCGCCTGCCCGAGCAGCGCGAGGTGCTTCGAGACTGCCTGCCGCGTGACCGGGAGCTGGCCGGCGAGCTCGGTGAGCGACGCGGACTCGCGATCCGCGAGGCTCTCGAGCAGGCGCCGGCGGCTCGGGTCAGAGAGCGCAGAGAAGACGCTGTCTTCCCGCATACGCCTGCAGCCCCCAGGACCAGTCGCAGGATGCGGTCTCGGTGACGACGAGTCGCGTGCCTTCGGGCACGGCGACGAGCGTGAAGACGACCTCGCTTTCCTCGCCACCCGCAGGATCCCACCAGCGGATCGCGAGCCGGCGGTCCGGGTCGGCTTCCTCGACGACTGCGTGGCGCACGTCGCCGTCGTCCCAGCGAAACACGCCACCACGCTCGACGTCGAACTCGACATCGTTCGCGAACCACTCCTCGAGCTGCGCCGGGTCGGTCAGCGCCTCCCAGACCTCCTCCGGCGGCGCATCCAGCAGAACCTCGCGCTCGACCTCCATTTGGCAACCTCCGAGTTGCGTATATGATCGGCAACTACTTGGTTGCACAATCTAGCAGGAGGTTCGCATGAGCACTCTGGTTCCGGTGGTCGTCGAGTCCGACGGCCGCTACGAACGCTCCTTCGACATCTACTCCCGGCTGCTGCGGGAGCGGATCGTCTTCCTCGGCACGGAGGTCGACGACCACATCGCGAACCTGATCACCGCCCAGCTCCTCTTCCTCGAGGCGGAGGATCCCGACAAGGACATCTCGCTCTACATCAACTCGCCGGGCGGATCGGCCTACGCCGGGATGGCGATCTACGACACGGTGCAGTTCGTCAAGCCGGACGTGCGTACGATCTGCGTCGGGATGGCGATGTCGGCCGCGGCGATGATCCTCGCCGGAGGCGCGCCCGGGAAGCGCTCGGCGCTCCCGAACGCGAAGATGATGATCCACCAGGGCTCTGCCGGCTTCCGCGGCACGCCCACGGACATCGACATCCACGCGCGCGAAGTGCTCTCCGTCACCCGGCGGATGGCGGAGATCATCGCGCGCCACTCGAACCGCGACGTCGAGCAGGTAATGCGCGACATCGACCGGGACAACTTCATGTCGCCGCCAGAGGCGGTCGACTACGGCCTGATCGACGAGGTGATCCCGCCGAGACGCTAGGGGCGCGCCGGCGCCTCGGCTGGAACTTCCTGCTCCTCGGCCGCCTCGGCCTCGGCGGCGAGCTCGGCCTGCTCGCGGCGGCGGAGCCGGAGGCGGCGCCGCTCGGCCTTCTCCTCGGCCTGCTCCTCCGCCGAGAAGTCGATGAGCTCGAGGAAGGCCATCTCCGCCGCATCGCCCGGCCGCGGGCCGATGCGCACGATGCGCGAGTAGCCGCCCTCGCGACCGGCGAAGCGCGGGGCGACCTCGGCGAACAGCCTGTGCACGACCTCCTGCGAGCGGAGGAACGCCATCGCCTGGCGCCGCGCGTGGAGGTCGCCGCGCCGGCCGAGCGTGATCATCTGCTCCGCGATCGGCCGCACCGCCTTGGCCTTCGTCACGGTCGTCTTGATCCGGCCGTGCTGGATCAGCGCACCCGCGAGGTTCGCGTAGAGCGCCTTGCGATGCGAGGCGTCGCGGCCGAGCTTCTTGCCGGAGCGATGATGCCTCATCCCTCGGTGGCGCTCCCGTCGTCCCCGCGAAGCCGCAGGCCATGCGTGGCGAGCGTCTCCTTGACTTCCTCGATCGACTTCTTGCCGAAGTTCGGGATCGCGGCCAGCTCGGTCTCGGACTTCATCACGAGGTCGCCGATCGTCTCGATCCCGACCCGCTTCAAGCAGTTGTATGAGCGGACGCCCAGCTCGAGCTCCTCGATCGGGAAGTTCTCCATTCCGTGCGCGAGCGACGGCTCGGCCGGACCGGCCCCCTCGGCGGCCGCGGCGGCCTCGCCGAAGCCCTCGATCTTCTCGATGTCGGTGAAGATCGCGAGCTGGCGGATGAGGATCTCGGACGCCTGTCCGATCGCCTCGCGCGGGTCGATCGAGCCGTCGGTCGTGATGTCGAGGCGCAGCTTGTCGTAGTCCGTGCGCTGGCCGACGCGCGCCGCCTCGACGTCGTACGAGACCCGCCGCACCGGCGAGAACATCGAGTCGATCGGAATCACGCCGATCGTGTGCTCGGGCCCGCGGTTCAGCTCGCTGGGGACGTAGCCGCGACCGCGGCCGATCGTCAGCGTCAGCTCGAGCTTCCCCTTCTCGGCGAGGTTGGCGATCTCGAGCTCCGGGTTGAGGATCTCGAGCTCGGCCGGCGCCTGGATGTCCCCGGCCTTGACCGCGCCGGGGCCCTTCGTCTGCAGCCGGACCTCGACCTCGGGCGACTCGCCGTGCAGCCGGCAGATCATGTTCTTCAGGTTGAGGATGATGTCCGTGACGTCCTCGCGGACGCCGGGGAGCGTCGTGAACTCGTGCGCGACGCCCTCGATCTTCACCGAGGTGACCGCGGCGCCCTCGAGCGAGGAGAGCAGCACGCGGCGCAGCGAGTTGCCGAACGTGTAGCCGAAGCCGCGGTCGAGCGGCTCGATCACGAAGATCCCGCGATCCTCCTCCACTTCCTCGTGGACGATCTTCGGGACCTGGAATTCCATCATGCGTGTGGCCAATTCAGTCCTTTCCTAGACCGGCGTGCGAGGCCGGTTACTTCGAGTAGAGCTCGACGATCAGCGACTCCTGCACCGGGGTGTCGATCTCGCCCCGATCGGGCCACTTGAGGATCTTTCCGGTCAGCCCGTCGTGGTCGGCCTGGAGCCAGGGCGCAACGGACGCCGTCAGGTCGGTCGCGTCGCGCACGGTCTGCTCCGCGGAGCTGCTGGTGCGCATCGTGATCACGTCGTTGGGCTTGACCTGGTAGCTCGGGATGTTCACGCGCCGCCCGTTCACCTGGAAGTGCCCGTGACGCACGAGCTGGCGCGCTTGCGCGCGCGACGCCGAGAAGCCGAGCCGGTAGACGACATTGTCGAGGCGCGTCTCCAGCATCCGCAGCAGGTTCTCGCCGGTGATCCCCGAGCTCCGCGAGGCCTTCTCGTAGTACGTGCGGAACTGCTTCTCGAGCAGGCCGTAGTAGCGGCGCGCCTTCTGCTTCTCGCGCAGCTGGAGCAGGTACTCCGACTGCTTGATGCGGCCCCGGCCGTGCTCGCCCGGCGGGTAGCTGCGGCGCTCGATCGCGCACTTCTCGGTCAGACAGCGCTCGCCCTTGAGGAAGAGCTTCATGCCCTCCCGGCGGCACTGCTTGCACTTGGGGCTGCGGTCGCGGGCCACCTAGACGCGCCTCCGCTTCTTCTGCCGGACGCCGTTGTGCGCCTGCGGCGTGACGTCCCGCACGCCGAGGATCTCCAGACCGGCGGCCTGGAGCGAGCGGATGGCCGTCTCGCGGCCCGAGCCCGGGCCCTTGACGAAGACCTCGACCTTCTGCAGCCCGTGCTCCATCCCCTTGCGGGCAGCGGCGTCGGCGGTCACCTGCGCGGCGAAGGGCGTCGACTTGCGCGAGCCCTTGAAGCCCGCGGAGCCGGCCGACTCCCAGACGATCACGTTCCCGTCCTTGTCGGTCAGGGCGACGATCGTGTTGTTGAACGAGGTCTTGATGTGCGCCTGTCCGATCGCGATGTTCTTCTTGACCCGGCGGCGCGTGCGCCCGCGGGTCGCTGCTCTGCGAGGAGGTGCCATTAGGTCTTGGTCGCCGCCTTCTTACCGCGGCCGACGGTCTTCTTCGGTCCCTTACGCGTGCGCGCGTTCGTCTTCGTCCGCTGGCCGTTGACGGGCAGGCCCCGGCGGTGCCGGATGCCGCGGTACGCTCCGATCTCGGTCAGGCGCTTGATCGCCTGCTGGCGCTCGCGGCGCAGCTCGCCCTCGACCTGGTACTCCTCGTCGATGTAGCGCTGGAGCTTCGTGACCTCCTCGTCGGTCAGGTCCTTGATCTTCTCGTCGGGCGAGAGGCCCAGCGCCGCGCAGATCTCGCGCGCGGTGGGCTGCCCGACTCCGTAGATGTAGGTCAGCCCGATCTCGAGCCGCTTCTGGTTAGGCAAATTGACTCCGGCGATGCGTGCCAACGGTTCCTCCTAAAGGCAGAGCCTCAGCCCTGTCTTTGCTTGTGTCGCGGGTTGCTGCAGATGACCATGGTCGTGCCGTGCCGCTTGATCACCCGGCACCGCTCGCACATGGGCTTCACGGACGCTCTGACCTTCATCGATACCGATACGTGATGCGGCCGCGGGTGAGGTCGTAGGCGGAGAGCTCGACCTTGACGCGATCGCCGGGGAGAATACGGATGTAGTTCTTCCGCATCTTCCCGGAGATGGTCGCGAGCACGGAGTGGCCGCCGTCGATCTGCACCCGGAACATCGTGCTCGGGAGCGCCTCGACGATCTCGCCCTCAACCTCGATTTTCTCTTCCTTGACTGCCATTTACCTCATACAGACCCGCGCCTGACGAGCGCGGATCGTCGGACTAAGATGAAAAGCTCCACGGCACAGCGGCGGCTGCGCCGTGAGCCCTCATCGTAGCAAAACGGGTGCTGCCGTCAGGATCCGCGGCCCGGCCTCCGTGACCGCCACCGTGTGCTCGAAATGGGCCGAAAGCGAGCCGTCCGCGCTCGAGATCGACCAGTCGTCGTCGTGCACGTAGATCTCGGGCGCGCCGACGTTGATCATCGGCTCGATCGCGAAGGTCATTCCCTCGGCGAGCTGCGGCCCGCGGCCGGGCTCGCCGTAGTTCGGGATCTGCGGATCCTCGTGCATCGAACGACCGACGCCGTGCCCGACGAGGCTGCGGATGACCGAGAAGCCGGCGCTCTCGGTGACCTGTTGAACGGCATGCGAGATGTCCGAGAGCCGGTTCCCGGCCCGGCACTGCTCGACGCCGGCCGCAAGCGCGGCCTGGCAGACCTCGAGCAGGTGCTCGGCCTCTGCCGTCACTTCGCCGACCGGGAATGTGAAGGCCGAGTCGGCGACGAAGCCGTCCAGGGTGACGCCGACGTCGCAGGAGAGGATGTCGCCCTCGGCGAGCTCGTACGGACCGGGGATGCCGTGAACGACCATGTCGTTCGGCGACAGGCACGTCGCCGCCGGGTAGCCGCGGTACCCCTTGAAGGTCGGGTAGCCGCCCTGCGAGGTGATGAACTCCTCGGCGACCGCATCGAGCTCGGCGGTCGTCACGCCGGGACGCACGTGCTCGCCGATCAGCGCGAGCGTGTCGGCGACGACGCGGCCGGCGCGCGCCATCGTCTCGATCTCCTGCGGCGACTTGCGGACGATCACGCGCGTTCCCGCTCTGGCGCCGGATGAGCCGGCGCCTCCGCTCTCTTGGCCGCCTCCGTTGCGCCTGCGGCTCGTGCCGCCACCTGCTCGAGCGCCTCGCGGACCTCGGCGAACACGTCGTCGACCGGGCGCTCCGCGTGGATGCCGACGACATTGGCCTGCTTCGCCCTGTAATGCTCGACGAGCGGCGCGGTCTCGCGGTCGTAGACCTCGAGCCGGCGCTTGATCGCCTCGGGCGTGTCGTCGGAGCGCTGCTCCTCGGCGGCGCGCTTCAGCATCCGCTCGAGCAGCGCCTGGCGGTCCGGGACCTGGAGCTCGAGGACGACGTCGAGCGGACGCCCGAGCCGCGCGAGTAGGTCGTCGAGCGCGTCGGCCTGCGGCGTCGTCCGCGGGAAACCGTCGAGGATGAAGCCCGGCGTCGTGTCGCCACGGTCGAGCCTCGATTCGATCAGGCGGATCATCAGGTCGTCGTTCACCAGCTCGCCCGCGTCGTAGACCGCTCTGAGCTCGCGTCCCTCCGGCGTGTCCAGCTCCTTCATCTCGCGGATCATGTCCCCGGTCGTGATCTTCGGAATCCCGTAGGTCTTCGAGATCAGCTGCGCCTGGGTTCCCTTTCCGGAGCCTTGCGGTCCAAGCAGGAGCACGTTCACGCTATTTGAGGAAGCCCTCGTAGGAGCGCATCATCATCTGCGACTCCATCTGGCGCATCGTGTCGAGGGCGACGCCGACGATCATCAGCAGCGAGGTGCCGCCGAGGAAGGCGCTCGTCGCGGTGCTGCCGGGAATCTTCATCCACTACTTCGGTTTCTCGCAGGCGACATCGCGCGCGCTCGGCGGCACGTCCGTACTGATCGTCGTCGGCGTCGCTCTCGACACGATGCGTCAGATGGAGTCGCAGATGATGATGCGCTCCTACGAGGGCTTCCTCAAATAGCGTGAATCTGCTGGTGCTCGGTCCCCAGGGCGCGGGCAAGGGGACGCA
>JBKPSO010000119.1:0-9002 GCA_046735055.1 Actinomycetota bacterium | reverse complement strand
GAGCGTGTCCCGCGGCTCCATCGCTTCGAGCGTCCGGCGATCACGGGTGTGCTCGTCCGCGAGATCATCAACTACTCCTCGTACTGGCGCTCGGCCACGTTCTCCGCGACGGTCGAGCCGACGATCTACCTGCTCGCGTTCGGCTTCGGGTTCGGCTCGATCGTCAGCACGATCGGCGGCTACGACTACGTCGAGTTCGTCGGCACCGGCACAGTCGCGACCGCGGTGCTGTTCGCGAGCGCGTTCCCGGCGATGTTCGGAACGTTCGTCAAGTATCAGTTCCAGCACACGTACGACGCGATCCTCGCCGCCCCCGTCGACACGGAGGAACTCGTCACCGCGGAGGCGCTCTGGGTGGCGACCCGGGCCGGTGTCTACGGCTGTGTGCCGTTGCTCGTCGCGATCGCGTTCGGCCTCGACCCCGCCTGGTCGATGCTCGTCGTGCCGTTCATCGGCTTCCTCGCCGGGTTCGGCTGGGCCTGCTTCGGGATCGCCGTCTCCGGCTTCGCCAAGTCGATCGAGAGCTTCAGCTACATCATCAGCGCGGTGCTGACGCCGCTCTTCCTCGTCGCCGGGACGTTCTTCCCACTGGACAACCTGCCGCAGTGGGCCCAGGACCTGGCGGAGGCGAACCCGCTGCACCACACCGTCGAGCTCGTCCGCCATGCCGCCTTCGGCTGGCACGGGTGGACCGACCTCGCCCGCGTCGGCTTCCTGCTCGCCTTCGGGCTCACCCTCTGGCGCGTGGCGATCTTCTCGATGCAGCGGAAGCTGGTCGACTAGCCCGCTCAGTTCGTCGACGGGTCGTCCGGCATCAGCGCGACCACGCGGTAGACGCCGCCTTTGGCCCTCAGGATCGTCCCCCAGAGGTCGGCTGTGGGATCTGCGAAGAGGTCGGCGCCCTCGGCGGCCTCGACGATCCAGGACGATGCCTCCAGCTCGGCCTCGAGCTGACCGGGCCCCCAACCGGCGTAGCCGGCGAACACCCGCGCGTGCCGCGTGCTGCCGGCGATCAGCCCGAAGTCGCCGTCGCCGGGCACGAACCCGACGTGGTCGACGACAAGCATCGCCGCGTCGTCGGGGTCCTCGAACTCCGCGAGGCACAGCACCGCCTCCTGCTGCACCGGGCCGCCGACGTAGACGAGCTCCTCGTCCGGGACGAGCGGCGTGAGGTCCGGCACTGCCTCGGCGACGGCCGTGTCCGAGCGGCGGTTGAGCACGAGCCCGGCGGCGCCCTCTTCGGTGTGCTCGGTGACGAGCACGACGGTACGCCGGAAGTTGGGGTCGAAGAGCGCCGGCGAGGCGAGCAGGAGCTGGCCCTTCAGCGAGTCCACGGCGACATTCTCTCCCGTGGCAAGAGGTTTTCCACCTTCTCCTGGCAATCGGACCTACTCGTACTGGAGCGCCTCGAGCACATTGAGCCGGGCGGCGCGCTGCGCCGGGAAGATCGCGGCGACGATCCCTGCGAGCACGGCGGCCAGGGCGAAGACGAGCAGCGAGGTGATCGGCCACGAGACGACGAGGAAGTCGACCCGGACGATCAACAGGACCGCGAGCACGATCCCGAGGGCGATACCGATGACCGCGCCGATCAGCGCGGTGACGACGCTCTCCAGCGTGATCATCGACCGAACCTGCCAGCGGGTCATGCCGACCGCGCGCAGCATCCCGAGCTCGCGCGTGCGCTCGAAGATCGACAGGACCAGCGTGTTGACGATCCCGAACAGGCTGACGATCACCGACAGGGCGAGCAGCACGTAGAGGATGTTGAGGATGTTCTTCAGGAAGCTCGCCTGGTTCTTTTTGAACTCGTCACGGTCCTGAACCTTTGCGTTCGGGAAGCCTTGCAGCGCCTGATCGAGCTTCGCGTCGTTCGCCTTCGAGACGCCGCCGTCGATGTTGAAGAAGACGAACTGGTTCTGCGGCGGCGTGTAGAGCTTGTCGAACGTCCGGCTCGCAATCGTGATCGTGCCGAACGGCGAGCCGCCGGCGGGCGGGTCGAAGACCCCTTTGATCGTGAATTCCGGCCGCTCGCCGCCGGGAACGAGGATCCGGAACTTCGAGCCGAGGGTCAGGTCGTGCTTCTTTGCGAAGTCCTTGTCGGTAAAGGCGCCCCTGGCCCCGAGCGTGTCGAACGTGGCGGGCGAGCCCTGCTTCCAGTCCATGTCGAAGATGTGGCTTGCGCCCGGATCGATCGCCGAGAGCGAGTGCTTCGCCCCGAACGCGCGCGCTTCGCCGAAGCGGACGCCGACGACGTTGTGGACGCCGGGCACCTGGCGCAGGTGCTTGTCGATCGCGATCGGGATCAGGTCGAAGTTGTTCTCCGCCGTGACTGCGTAGTCGGCGATCCAGATCTTGTCGACGGCCCCGAAGAACGAGGCGCGGATCGCCGTCGCGAGCATGGTCACGAGCGTGACGAGTGTGATCCCGATCATCAGTGCGCCGGCGTTGGCGCCGGTTCGCTGCGGGTTCCGCGTCGCGTTCTCACGCGCCAGGACACCCGGCGCGCCCGCGAGCCGGTCGCCCGGGACGCCGATCAGCGCGGCGATCGGCCGGATCAGCTGCGCTGAGAAGAGCGCAACGCCGACGAACACGACCACTGCGCCGACGCCCATGAAGAGCAGCACCTTGCCCGTGCCGTGCGCGCCGAAGAGCCCGTAGGCGAGCAGCAGGAACCCGAGCACCGCGAGCAGCGCCGATCCCACCGGGCGGAAGCGCGCGAAGCGGCCCGGCGGGAGCGTGGCTCCTTCGCGCACGGCCGCGATCGGCGGCACGCGCGTCGCCCGGCGGGCCGGGCGTAGGCTGGCGATCATCGTCACGAGGATCCCGACGAGCAGCGAGACGATGACCGTGCGCGGCTTGAAGAGCAGGCCGGTGTTCGGGAGGGTGAAGCCCGCCTGCTCGAAGATCCAGAAGAGCAGTTTCGCGAGCCCGAGCCCGAGGAACAGGCCGGTCACCGAGGCGAGCGCGCCGATCACCAACGACTCGAGCAGAACCGAGCGGAGGATCTGACGCCGCGAGGCGCCGATCGTCCGCAGCGTCGCGAACTCTCGCGTGCGCTGGGCGATCGTGATCGAGAGCGAGTTCGCGATCACGAACGCGCCGACGAAGAGCGCGATGAAGCCGAACGAGAGCAGGAACTTCTGCAGGAAGCTCGTGAAGGCGTTCGTGTCGCTGGCGTCGGTCTCCGCCTGATCGACGCCGGTCCGCACCTGCGTCTGCTGCGGCAGGATCGAGCTGATCTCGGAGAGCAGCTGCTGCTCGCCGACGCCCGGCTTCTTCGAGACGCGGATCTGGTCGAGCTTCCCTTCCTTGCGGAAGAGGCGCTGCGCGGTCGACAGGTTGAACCCGGCGAGCGTGGCGCCGCCGATGTCGAGCCCGGTCGAGCCGAATCTGACGAGGCCCGAGACCGTAAAGGGTGTCGCGGCCCCCTGCGCCTCGATCCGGATCCGGTTGCCGACCTCGATGTGCTTCTTGCGCGCCGTCGAGCGGTCGATCACGACCTCGCCGTTCCCCGGCCAGACCCCGTCGACGAGCGTCAGGGAGTTGAACTGCGGCTGGCTCGGGTCGACCGAGAACCCGAGATGCGGCGCGCCGCCGAAGCTGATCACCTTGCCGTTCTCGCCGATCAGGTTCGCGATGCCGCCGACGCCGCCGACCGCTGCCTGCACGTCGGGCAGCTCCTTCACCTTCTGGAGCAGCGAATCGTCGAAGGGTGGGAGGTCCTGCGTGGCGTCCGCGCTGACCGCCGACTTCCCGGTGATCGACGCGTCTGTGCCGACGTAGATGCTCGAGAAGATCGTGTCGAAGGCATGTGTGATCGAGTCGGTCAGGACGAACGTGCCGCTGATCGTCGCGATCCCGAGCACGATCGCGAACGCGGTCAGGAACGTGCGCAGCTTGCGCCCCCACAGACCGCGGAGCGCGATCGACCTCACGTGCGGCCGAGCTCGTCCATCGCCTTGACGACGTCGCTCGGGTCGGAACGTGGCAGCTCCTTGACGATGTTGCCGTCGGCGAGGAAGAGGATCCGGTCGGCGATCGAGGCCGAGCGCGCGTCGTGCGTGACCATCACCGTCGTCTGCCCGGCCTCCTGAACCGCCTGCCGGAGGAGCTCGAGGATCTCGCCGCCTGTCTTCGAGTCGAGGTTGCCTGTCGGCTCGTCCGCGAACACGACCGTCGGCTTCGAGACAAGCGCACGCGCGATCGCCACGCGCTGCTGCTGGCCGCCGGAGAGCTCGGACGGCCGATGTTTGCGGCGCTCCTTCAGGCCGACGGAGGCGAGCAGCTCCTCCAGCCACTCGCGGTCGATCTTCTCGCCGGCGATCGTCAACGGCAGCGTGATGTTCTCCTCTGCGGTCAGCATCGGCAGCAGGTTGAAGAACTGGAAGATGAAGCCGATGTGGTTCCGGCGGAGCTTCGTCAGGTCGGTGTCGTCGAGCGTCGTGATCTCGGTGCCGTCGATCTTCACGCTGCCGTCGGTCGGCTTGTCGAGCCCAGCGAGGATGTGCATCAGGGTCGATTTGCCGGAGCCGGAGGGCCCCATCACCGTGGTCATTTGACCGCGGGCGACCTGGAGCGAAACGCCGCGCAGGGCGTCGACGGCGGTGTCGCCTTCACCGAAGCGGCGCGCGACATCGCTCGCGACGACGACAGCTTCGTTCCCTTCCATGGCACCGCACACTATCGTGCCGGTCGCCCCTTGTTCGCAGGGGAAACCGGGTCTACGCTCATTCCAGGTGATCAACTGTCCGAGTTGCGGGGCCGCGAACGCGGCGGCCCAGAAGTTCTGCGGCGAGTGCGGGACGGCGCTTGCGTCGGTCTGCAGCTCGTGTGGAGCGGCCAACCTCCCCGGACAGAAGTTCTGCGGGGAATGTGGCGCCGCGCTTCCCGGCGTGCCGGTTCCGGCGGCACCCGCGGCTCTGCCGGTTGCGGAGCGGCGGATCGTCTCGGTGCTCTTCGCCGATCTCGTCGGCTTCACCGCCGCGTCGGAGTCGCGCGACGCCGAGGACACGCGCGAGCTCCTGACCCGCTACTTCGACCTCGCGCGTACGCTGGTCACCCGCTACGGCGGCACGCTCGAGAAGTTCATCGGCGACGCGGTGATGGCCGTCTGGGGCACGCCGGCGGCGAGGGAGGACGACGCCGAGCGGGCCGTCCGCGCCGCGCTCGACCTGGTCGCCGCGGTGCCCGACCTCGACCCGAAACTGCGGGCGCGCGCCGGCGTCTTGACCGGCGAGGTCGCAGTCACCCTCGGCGCCGAGGGCCAGGGGATGGTCGCAGGCGACCTCGTCAACACGGCGTCCCGCATCCAGGCGGCCGCGGAGCCGGGGGTAGTACTCGTCGGCGAGACGACGAAGCGTGCCTCGGAGGCTGCGATCGCATACGAGGGTGCCGGCCTGCACGAGCTGAAGGGGAAGGCGGAGCCGGTCGAGCTCTCCCGTGCGCTGCGCGTCACGGCCGGGCGGGCCGGGGCGCTGAAGTCGGTCGGACTGGAGCCGCCTTTCGTCGGGCGCGACCGCGAGCTTCGCCTCGTCAAGGAGCTGTTCCATGCGTCCACGGACGAGCGGAAGGCAAACCTCGTCTCCGTCATCGCGGTCGGCGGGCACGGCAAGTCGCGCCTCGTCTGGGAGCTCTTCAAGTACATCGACGGCGTCGCGGTCCAGGTCGCCTGGCACCGCGGGCGCTGCCTCGCCTACGGCGAGGGGGTCACGTACTGGGCCCTCGCCGAGATGGTCCGGATGAGGGCCCAGATCGTCGAGGGAGAGGACCTCGACTCCGCCCGCAGGAAGCTCAGCGAGGCCGTCGCACAGCACGTGCCCGACCCGAGCGAGCGCGAGTGGGTGGAGCCGCGGCTCGCGCACCTCCTCGGGCTCGAGGAGCGCCAGGTTCACGAACGCGAGGATCTCTTCGCGGGCTGGCGGCTGTTCTTCGAAAGGCTGGCCGAGCAGACGCCCGTCGTCCTCGTCTTCGACGACATGCAATGGGCGGACCCGTCGCTGCTCGACTTCGTCGAGTACCTGCTCGAGTGGTCGCGCAACTACCCGATCTTCATCCTCACCGTCGCGAGGCCCGAGCTGGTCGAGCGCCGTCCGCAGTGGGGCGCCGGCAAGCGCAACTTCACATCGCTCTCGCTCGAGCCGCTCTCCCAGGCGGCGATGGAGGGGCTGATCGAGGGCTTCGTGCCTGGCCTGCCGGACGAGCTGCGCGCGCGAATCCTCGACCGCGCCGAGGGTGTGCCTCTCTACGCGGTCGAGACCGTGCGCATGCTGCTCGACCGCGGGCTGCTCGCCCGGGAGGGTGCGGTCTACCGCCCGACCGGGCCGATCGAGGCGCTCGACGTCCCCGAGACCCTCCATGCGCTGATCGCTGCCCGCCTCGACGGTCTCGAGCCCGACGAGCGCCGGTTGCTCCAGGACGCCTCGGTGGTCGGGAAGACGTTCACGCGACAGGCCCTCGCCGCGGTCGGCGGCGAGCCCGAGGACCGGCTCGAGCCGCTGCTGACCGCGCTCGTCCGCAAGGAGATGCTCTCGCTCCAGAGCGACCCGCGCTCGCCCGAGCGCGGCCAGTACGGCTTCCTCCAGGATCTCGTCCGCTTCGTCGCGTACGAGATGCTCGCGAGGCGCGACCGGAAGGTCCGGCACCTGCGGGCCGCGGCCCATCTCCAGCAGCTCTTCGGCGCGGGTGAGCTCGAGGTCGTCGAGGTGGTCGCTTCGCACTACGTCGCGGCCTACGAGGCGGCGCCGGACGACGAAGACGCCGCCGAGACGAAGAGCAAGGCCGCGGACACGCTCCGCCGGGCGGGCGAGCGCGCTGCCTCGCTCGCGGCCAGCGAGGAAGCCGAGCGCTACTTCGCGCAGGCGGCGAACCTCGCCGACGAGCCGCTCGTCCAGGCGGAGCTCCACGAGCGCGCAGGAGTGATGGCCGCCGACGCCGCTCGCTCGGACGAGGCGCAAATGCACTACCAGCGCGCGATCCACCTTTTCGAAGCGGAGGGTGCGACGCACCCGGCCGCGCGCGTCTCCGCCCGGCTCGGCGACGTGGAATGGCGTGGCGGCAGGATCGACGCCGCGATCGAGCGCGTGGAGCGGGCGTTCGAGGTGCTCTCCGCGGACGAGCCCGACGCCGACTTCGTGGCGGTCGCCGCCCAACTCGGCCGGCTGCACTCGTTCCGCGGCAATGTCGACCGAGCGTCCGAGGCGCTCGAGATCGCTCTCACGCTGTCGGAGGCGTTCCTGCTGCCCGAGATCCTGGTGCAGGCGATGAACTCCTACGGCGTGATCTCGACCTTCCGCGACCGTCCCGAGACCGCCGAGGCCCTGTTCAGGCACTCCCTCAAGCTCGCCCTCGAATACGACCTGCCGACGCCTGCGCTGCGGGTCTACAACAACCTGGCCGACAGGCTCGTCCGCGGCGACCGCTACGAGGACGCCCTGCCGTACTACGAAAGCGGGATCGCGCTGGCCCGCAAGGTCGGCAACCGGGTGTTCGAGTCGACGCTGCTGAGCGAGCGCTCGTTCGCGCTCATGCTCACCGGCCGCTGGGACGAGGCGATGGCGATGATGGCGGAGATCCCCGAGGCGCACTTCGCGGCACTCCCGTCGCCGAACATCGTGCCCACGGAGATCGGGGCCGCCCGCGGGCGCCTGGCGGAGGCACGGGAGCACCTCGCCCGAATGTCGCACCTCGAAGGCTCCGCCGACGTCCAGCAGCGGACACTCTGGGCCGAGGGCCAGGCGATCGTGCTACGCGCCGACGGAAAGTACGAGGAGGCGCTCGCAGCCGCCGAGCAAGCGGTCGAGGCGATGAGCATCCTCGGCGCCGGCCACCAGTCTGTGAAGGGAGGCTTCGTGCACGCTCTCGAGGCGAGCTTCGCGCTCGACCGGCTCGACCGCGTGGAGGAGCTCCTCCACCGAATCGAGGCCCTGCGCCCCGGGCAGCTGACTCCGTTTCTGCGCGCCCAGGCCGCACGCTTTCGCGGCAAGCTCGGCAGCGAAGAGGCGTTCAAGAGCGCAGCCGGCATCTTCCGCGAGTTCGGCCTCGTCTTCTGGCTCGCCGTCACGCAGCTCGAGCAGGCCGAGTGGCTCATCGCGCGGGGCCGGCCCGACGACGCCGATCCGCTCCTCGCCGAGGCCGGGGAGACGTTCGAGCGGCTCGGCGCGGCGCCGTGGCTCGAGCAGGTGGCTTGCGTTCCGGTTGCCCGTCGGCAGCGGACCGCGACCGCGGCGTCCTGAGCCCGCCGCAGACCCAGCTACGCTGAGCGCTTGGCGCAGAAGCGGTATCTGTTCACTCCGGGGCCGACGCCGGTCCCGCCGCAGGTGCTGGCCGCGCTCGCCGAGCCCGTCGTCCACCACCGCGGGCCCGACTACAAGGCGATCTTCGGCGAGTGCCTCGCGCGGCTCCGCTCGGTTTGCCGGACCGAGTCGGACGTGCTCCTCTTCACCTGCTCCGGCACGGGCGCGATGGAGTCGGCGGTCGCGAACCTCTGCTCGCCCGGCGACCGTGTCGTCGTCGTCTCCGCCGGCGCCTTCGGCGAGCGCTGGCAGAAGCTCGCGGGCGCCTACGGCTGCGACGTCCAGGCGGTCGAGTACGAGTGGGGCGAGACGCCGCGTGCCGAGGACCTCGCCGCGCGCCTGGACGAGCTCGGCGGGGCAAAGGCCGTCTTCCTGACGCACTCGGAGACGTCGACCGGCGTGGTCTGCGACCTTCAGGCTCTCGCCGCCGCCGCGAAACCGTCCGGCGCGCTCGTCGTCGCCGACGCCGTCTCGAGCCTCGGCGCCGTGCCGCTCGAGCCCGATGCGTGGGGCGTCGACGTCGTCGCCTCGGGCTCGCAGAAGGCGCTGATGACCCCGCCCGGCCTCGCCCTCGTCACCGTCTCCCGCGCCGCCTGGGAAGCGCTCGGCGCGAGCCCTCGCTTCTACTACGACTGGGAGCGCACGCGCACCGGGCAGGAGAAGCTGGACAGCCCGTTCACGCCGGCCGTCTCGCTCGTCCGCGCGCTG
>JBKPSO010000118.1:0-4440 GCA_046735055.1 Actinomycetota bacterium | reverse complement strand
GACGGACGGATGCTCATCACGGGTCCGGAGCTGATTCGGGTCGAGCCCGACGGGTCGCGCGTCCGACACGCCGATCTCAGCCACATCTCGCCGCTCGGGTGGAGCGAGATCACCGTCGACGGCCGCGGCAACGTCTACGTCAACACGATCAACTTCGACTTCGCCGAGTTCAACGAGGTGCTGACCAGCGGCAAAGCACCCGACAAGATCGCGCTCATCACCCCGACGGCGAGACCCGCGAGGTCGCGGACGAGCTCGCCTTCCCGAACGGCATGGTGGTCACGCCGGACAACAAGACGCTCATCGTCGCCGAGTCCTTTTGCCGCACGGCTGACCGCTTTCGACATCGCCGCCGACGGCACCTTGTCGAACCGTCGGGTCTGGGCGGACGGGGTCGGCCCGGACGGCATCTGCCTCGACGCGGACCGCTGCATTTTGGGCCTCGAGCGCGAACATGGCGAACGACTGCGCCCGCATCCGCGAGGGCGGTGAAGTGCTCGGGCGGATCGATCTCGGCCGCCCATGCTTCGCGACCATCCTCGGCGGCCCCGACCGTCGGACGCTGTTCATGCTCACGGCGGACTGGCGCGGCACCGAGGGAGTCGAGAACGTCATCGAGGCGAGAACTGGACAGGTACTCGTCGTCGACGCGCCCGCGCCCGGCGTCGGCTGGCCGTAACCTACTGGGACGCCGACGCCGGGGCTCGTTTCCGTGTCGACGTTCGCGCTCATCCACGGCGGCGCCGGGACCTCATGGGCCTGAAACCTGGTCTCGTCCGAGCTGCGCGAGCACGGCGACGACCCCGTCGCCGTCGATCTCCCAGCGAGGAGGCGTCGGCCGGCTGGTCGGAGTACGCCGACACGTTCGTGCAGGCAGTCGCGATCGCAGCGACCTTGTCGTCGTCGGGCACTCGCTCGGCGGCTTCACGGCGCCGCTCGTCTGCACGCGCGTCCCCGCCCAGTTGCTCGTCCTCGTGGCGGCGATGATCCCCTCCCCGGCGAGCTCTTCGCAGACTGGTGGACGAACGCCGGCTACGAGGAGAACGGCTACGAGGACGTCTTCTACAACGGCGTCCTTCGCGCGCTCGCCGCCGAGGCGAAGCGGAGAGAACGGGGCGAGGACTCGAAGGCGCTCCAGGAGCCCTGGCCGCTCGAGGCCTGGCCGGACGCGCCAACGAGATACCTCCTCTGGCCGGACGACCGCATGTTCCCCGCCACCTGGGGCCTCGGTCACCTCCGCCGACTACAAGGCTGCCCGCGTCGAACTGCAACAGCTTCTGAACTCCGGTCGCAGGCTAAAGGACGCCCGGCTCCGCGCGGGCGGACGCGGCGGCGGCGCAGCGGGCGCGGTGGCGCGAGTTTGGCGGAGACGGCCGGCCGAGCGCGCTCAGCGAGCAGAACCTGCCCGAGCAGTTCGAGGAGCTGAGGGCACGGCTGGACGAGGTCGAGCGCGTCAGCGCCCAGTCCAGTCTAGGCGAGCTGCCCCTCGAGGAACTGCAGACGCGGCTGGGCGAGCTAGTGCGCGACCGCTCGACGCTGCAGAAGTTGCCGGAGCTGCACCGACTCGAGCAGGCGCTCTGCGCGCTGCCGCTCGTGCCGATGCTTGACGAGCTCAAGACGCAGGCCCTCGCCGAGGAGCGGGCAGCCGCCGAACTGCGCAGCGTCTGGTTGCTCTCGATTCTCGACTCGCTTGCCTTCACCGATCTCACCATCGCCACCTTCGACCGCGAGCGACACGAGGCGACAGTCAATAAGTACCGGACCGGCGACAAGCAGCATATCGAGTCGACGCCGAAGCGGAAATGCGCTCGCCGGTTTCCACTCCTGGCAACGCGAGCAGCGTTTCCCACGATCAAACGGCGAGATCTCACGCGCCACGTTCATGAGTTGCGGTTTTTCTCGCGAAGAGTTAGCGGGGTGTCCGCGCCCCCGCGCGGTTCACGACCTACGCCGCGGGACCATCTGTTCTAGGCGTCGTTCAGCTTCCGCTGGGGGACGCGCTCGGCGGCCCCGGCCGCTGGTGCGCTGGTTCGCTAGGCTCCGGGCGTCGCTGCCAGCGAAAGGGGGGAATGTGTCTGACTGGGTTCGTGTTGCCACATTCGAAGCGGACAACGACGCCGTTGACGCAATGGTCAGCGAGATCGGCTCGAGCGAGGGTCCTCCGCCCGGGGTCCCGGCGAAATCGATCATGGTTCTGGTCGATCGCGAGAACGGCAGGGCGCGGATCGTCGTCCGCTTCGACTCGGAGGAGAGTCTTCGCACGGGGGATGAGACCCTGAACGCGATGGAGCCTCCGCCGAATGCCCAGGTGCGTCGTCTCTCGGTCGAGAAATTCGAGGTCGTCCTCGAGCGCCAGGCACCGTAAAGCCGCCGCTCACCACTAGACTTCAGCGCTCAAGCCCGGAAAATGATTCGGAACGGCATTGCCGAGGTCGACCGTCGCGTCGGAGGGGGAATGTAAGACGCCTAGCAATCGGGAGAGTTCTGCGCGCTGCTCGCGGATGTCGTACATCATGAGGTCGAGAGCGTCTCGGAGGCACTGCTCGCAGAAGCACGATTTTCGGATCACGTCGCGGCGCTCATAGGCCGCTTTGCCGCCGAGCGCCTCCGAGCTGCCGAAACCTTGGCTCTCAGTTCCTCGGCCTAGGCGGCGGCGGCCGCCGCCGCCGGACGACCCACCTGCCCCACCAGCTCAGCCCGGGGTGATTGGGGTCGTTCGAGCCCCAGCGAAACGGCTTCTTGCGCGGTCGCTGCGGGGGCGGGTTTGCCATGGTGCGACGTTATACGTTCGTTGAGCCGTGGTCGAGCGTGAGCAGGCCGAGAGGCGTGCGACGCGCTGTAGGCCTGCCCGAGTTGGCGCTCCTAGACGAGGCGCTCGGGCCAGGTGCGTGACCGGAGCCTGCGGTCGCCCCCGCGCCGCGACGGGGGCGCGCTTACGAGTTGAGGCCCGATGTGTCGACGTTCGGACCGTAACGATGACGCGCGTTCTACCCCCACGACTCGTCTGCTTCAACCGTTTCTACCGTGGACCGCGAGGCGTCAGTGCCAGAGGTGGGCGAGGTTGATGTCCACTCTGGCTGGTTGCGCGGCCTGCGCTCCCCCGTTCAGGCGCCACCTTCCCGCTGGGGATGACGACTGTCACGTGCTCGGCGACCGACGCGCACGGCAACAGCGGCACCGCGAGCTTTAGCGTCAAGGTTCAGGACACCACCGCGCCGGTCTACGGCTCGGCGCCCAACGTGACCGTGAACGCGACCAGCCCGGCTGGCGCGGTCGTTAGCTTCCCGACGCCACCGGCCACGGACGCCGTCGGCGTGACGTCGAACGTGTGTGCTCCGCCGTCCGGAACGACGTTCCCCGTCGGAACGACGACGGTTACTTGCCATGCGACCGATGCAGCCGGGAACCTCGCGACCACGACGTTCACTGTCACCGTCCTTTCCGGCGCGGCTCAGATCGCGAACCTGCTGCAGCAGGTCGAGTCGATCACGCCTCCGCGGAAGTTGGGCGGCAGTCTCCCCAATAAGCTGAACTCGGCACTCGCTTCGCTCCAGGCTGGCCATACAGCGGGCGCGTGCGGGACGTTGCAGGACTTCATCAACGAGGTGAAGGCGCAGTCCGGGAAGAAGCTGAGCACCGCGGACGCGACTTTGCTAATCGCGGCGGCAACACAGATCAGGGCCCCACTCGGCTGCTGACAAGTCGACTGGCGGGCGCATCGCAACCGGCGGCCAGCAAGCCAGATCCCGGCCCGCATCCTCAGTACCAGGACAACTCCCAAGAGTCTGCGCGAGATCGCCCGCTACAGGTACGTCGAATGCCCCCCTCGGACAAGGAGGACGATTGGAAGCCGGAGGACGACTACTCAGAGACGTTCATCAGGGACAGCGAAGAGATTGCCGAAGAGATGGGCGGCTGGGAAGGGGTCTATACCGGCTCGCTCGGCTCCGCCTGATCGAGGCCCCGCTCATCCCCTTCAAGGAGAAGGCTGATGCGCGGTGTGCCTACGAGATGGCTACGCCGAACAAGGAGAAGCCCCGGCGACGTAGGGCGCGCCCAAACGGAACCTCTTGCGGAGCACGCAGTCGCGACAGATAGCCAGAAGAGGTGCCTCACGCCCTAGGCGACGCGCTATGTGTTCGAGGTGTGCACCGGGGTGTGCACGCGGCAAGCATTCCCGGCATCTGTGGCACATCTGACCCACGGAGCCATGCGGGTGTTTCCGCGCAGCTCCGTGGGTTCAGATGGGCCGGGCAGGGATCGAACCTGCGACCTTGTGATTCAAAGTCAGGCTTCCGTTGACGCGACAGAAGCGCCGCTCGCGTCCACCTGCCCCGCTGATCGCGAACCGGACGCAGACGAGGGGCGCTTGAGGGCCCTTGTGATCTTTCCGATGATCGCATGGTCAGGTTGAGTCCTCAGCGAGTGAAGGTGATCGCG
>JBKPSO010000117.1:0-8617 GCA_046735055.1 Actinomycetota bacterium | reverse complement strand
AGCCCAGGTCGCGCTTGATCGACGGCAGGGCGATGTTGAGGATCGACGCGTCGAGGATGTCCATGAACTGGACGAGGCACAGCAACGCCAGGATCGCGATGCCTCGCCGGGACGAGAGCGACGATTCCGCCGCCTCGCCCGTTCCTACAGCTCTCGGATAGGTCTCCGTGCTCAACTGGAATGCCTCCTTCTGGCCGCCGACGGCGGTCACATTCGTCGTTCGTTCATCTCCATGACGAACGACGAGGAGGCGATGTGACATCCCGCGGCCGGGTCACCGAGATCGACATCGTCGCCGACCCCGGTCAACACCGGCGACGCGGGCGGGCCGCTGACGGCAGAGCCGCGGCCAATCTAGGCGGGGCGCCGCGCCAGCTCACGGAGCGCGACGACGACGACGTCCGGCTGCGCGCCCGAGCGGGCTCGGACCATGCCCGGCCGGGCCACGAACGCCGCTCTGGCCCGGCGGCGAGCCCGCCGCTGACATCTCGTTGACGTCGAAGGCGAGGACCTCGTCGCCGCGAGTCACCGGCGCACGGTGTCTGCCGATCGACCTCGACTGGACCGAACCGTCAGGCGGCCTGGGCCGGGAGGCCGTGCCGACCGACGATGCGGTCGTAGTTCAGCCGCAGCAGCGCGATCACGTCGCGGACGTCCTCGTCGGTCTCGATTGCGCGGGCGCCGAAACCCGGCCGGCCGGGAAAGACGGGGTGGTAGCCGATCCGTCCCGCTTCGAACACCTCCGTCCAGACCTTCTTCGGGAACCCGAAGTGAGCCGCGTGGTCACCGTGTAGATGGCCGATCTCGCGCCCGCCGACCTTGAAGGCGAGCTCGCCGCGACGTCCCGGCCCGGCCTCCACGCCGGGCCAGGACGTCACCTGTTCGACGATTCGTTCGCTGTTGCTCACGCCGCCTCCTCGAAAGCCGGGAAGCCCTCGACCGCCTCTTCTGCGACGACTCCGGGCTCCGGCCGCCGCGCCGGGCGAACTGTCAGCACCGCCAGGACCGCGCCCGCGAGCAGGAGCCCCGCGCCGACCAGCAGTGCTTTGTGGTACCCGTCGATGAACTGCGCCGGGTAGGCGGGGCTGAACTGGCCGACGCTCACGCTCGTCGCGACCAGGGTCCCCATCACGGCAATGCCGAGCGAGCCGCCGACCTGGCGCATGGAGTTGATCACCGCGGAGCCCACTCCCGCCTTGTCGACCGGGACGGAGCTCATCGCAGCCGCCATGGTCGGAGCCATCGTGATCGCCAGCCCGAGTCCGCCCACGACCAGGCCCGGCAGGATCGCCCAGAAGGTCGAGCTCTCGTCGAGCGTGGCGAAGAGGAGCAACGAGACGGTGAGCAGGGTCATCCCTGCGCCCATCAGCCACCGCGGCCCGAGCCGGTCGGAGAGCCGGCCGGCGAACGGCGCGACCAGCATGATCAGCACGGTCATCGGCAGGAACGTCGCGCCGGTCTGGATCGCGCTGTAGCCGAGGACGTTCTGGATGAAGAGCGAGTTGTAGAAGAACACACCGAACATGGCGACGCCGACGAGCGCCATCGTCGCGTTCGCGCCGCTGAAGGTCGGGTTGCGGAACAGCGACAGGTCGAGCATCGGCAGCCGCTGCCGCAGCTCGAGCACCACGAACGCGCCGAGGGCGACTGCGGCCAGGGTGAGGAGCCCGAGGACGCGAGCCGATCCCCAGGCGTGCGTGTTCGTCTCGATCAGGCCGTAGGTGAGTGCGAAGAGACCGACCGCCGAGGTGGCGAGGCCGGGCAGGTCGAGCCGCTGCTCGCGCGAGGTGTCCCTCGTCTCGTCGACGAAGAGACGTGCGGCGACGATCGCCAGGATGCCGACGGGGATGTTGACGAAGAAGATCCAGCTCCAGCTGATCCGCTCGGTCAGGATTCCGCCGACCAGGGGCCCGATCGCCAGCGAGAGCGCCGAGACGCCGGCCCAGATGCCGATCGCAGTCCCGCGCTGGCGGGGCGGGAAGGTCGCGGTGATGATCGAGAGCGTCGCCGGATTGAGCATCGCCGCGCCGACGCCCTGCACGCTGCGGGCGGCGATCAGCGAGCCGGCGCTTCCAGCCAGGCCGCACCACAGCGAGGCGGCGGTGAAGACGACGAGACCGGCGATGAAGATCCGCCGCCGCCCGAGTAGGTCAGCCAGCTTGCCGCCGGTCAGGAGCAGCACGCCGAACGTCAGCGCGTAGGCGTTCACCACCCACTCGAGCTCGGAGATCGAGATGCCGAGGTCCGCCCGGATCGAGGGCAGCGCGACGTTCACGACCGTGTTGTCGAGCATGATCATGAACAGGCCGAATGAGACGGCGACCAGCGTCCACCACTTGCGGTTGTCGTCTGTGAAGAGCCGGGCCCTCATCGTGCGGCCGCCAGCGTCTTCGCGTGCGCGCGCGAGAGCTGCGCCAGCTCGTCGCGGACGCGCGAGATTGCGTCGCTGTGTTTCTCGAGCTCCGCGGGCGAGACGCCGCGGGTCTCGAGGAGGGCGCGAACGTGGACGAGACCCTTCAACTGGAGCAGCAGATCGTCGATCCTGCGCTGCAAGGCCCATCCAGCGGACGCCTCTGTCACAATTCCAACGTTCATCCGTTCTCCTCCTTAATCGTTGCGCACGACAATGATAACAAGGAACCACCTTTGTGCGCTACACTAATTTCGCGATGAATCCATCAGTCACCGAGATCCCGCCCCGTCCCATCCATCGGGTGGCGAAGGAACTGGTCGCGAGCAACGGCTTCCTGCTCGCACGTCTCGGGATGGGTTTCAAGCTGAAGGCGATCGCGCTCTTCGAGCAGGAAGGCTTCGAGCTGTACGACTACAGCGTCCTGGCGATCCTCGCCGAGGGCGCGCGCGAGACGCAGTCGACGATCGCGGACGCGCTGAATGTCGATCCGAGCCGGCTCGTCGCGCTGCTCGACTCGCTCGAGCAGCGCGGTCTCGTCGTCCGCCAGCGCGACCCGCAGGACCGCCGCCGCCACGTGGTCAGCATCACGGACGCCGGCAAGCGCGAGCTCGGGCGGCTCCGTGAGATGACCAAGAAGCTGGAGAACGAGTTCTTCGCGCCGCTCGATGCCGACAGCCGTCTTGCGCTGCGGGAGCTGCTGCAGCGGCTCGCGCGTCACAACGATCCGCGGTGCGCCTCTGCAATGGAGCCGAAGCCCGCCGGCTGACCGGCCGCGACCGCTGCACGAGCCGCCGACCTTCGAGGACGTTCTCGCCGCCCGCGAGCGGATCGCGCCCTACCTCGTTCCGACCGCGCTGAACCGGTACCCCGGGCTCGACGAGCTCGTCGGCACCGAGGTCTGGGTCAAGCACGAGAACCACCAGCCGGTCGGCGCCTTCAAGGTGCGCGGCGGGGTCAACCTCGTCTCGCAGCTCTCGGACGACGAACGCCGCCGCGGCGTGGCCACGGCCTCGACCGGCAACCACGGTCAGTCGATCGCGTTCGCGTCGCGACAGTTCGGCGTGCGGGCGATCGTGTGTGTCCCCGAGGGCGCGAATCCGGTGAAGGTCGCATCGATCCAGGGCCTCGGCGCCGAGGTGGTGCACCACGGCCGCGACTTCGACGACGCCCGCGAGTACTGCGCGGCGATCGCCGTCGAGCACGGCTACCGGTATATCCACTCGGGCAACGAGCCCGACCTGATCGCCGGAGTCGGCACTGAGACGCTCGAGGTCCTCGAGCGCGAGCCCGCGCTCGACGCACTGATCGTCCCGATCGGCGGCGGGAGCGGCGCCGCCGGGGCGTGCATCGTCGCCGCCGCGCTCAACCCGGACACCCGCGTGATCGGTGTCCAGTCGGAGGCGGCGCCGGCCGCCTACCGCTCCTGGAAGGAGGGCACGATCGCCGAGGACGAGATGCGCACAGCCGCGGAGGGGCTCGCGACGCGCGTCGGCTTCGAGCTCCCGCAGCGGATCCTGCGCGAGCGGCTCGCCGACTTCGTGCTCGTCTCGGAGGACGAGCTGCGCACTGCGACCATGTACATGCTCGAGCGGACCCGAAACCTGATCGAGCCCGCCGGGGCTGCCCCGCTGGCTGCCGCCCTCAAGCTCGACCTGGCGGGCAAGAGGGTCGGACTGATCGCGAGCGGCGGGAACATGACCGTCGCGCAGCTCCGGGACCTGCTGGCCTCGTCTGCGTGACCGAGGCCGCGTCCCGCGGCGAGGAGGAGGACAAACAGCGGTAGGATCGCCGCGGAGTGGCCCGCGACTATCCGATGCTGCTCGACCTGATCGGCGAGACGCCGGTCGTCCGTCTCCAGCACGTCGGCGCGGAGCTCGAGCCGAGGCTCCTCGCCAAGCTCGAGTACCTGAACCCGGGCGGCTCGAACAAGGACCGGATCGCGCTCTCGATGATCGAGGGAGCGGAGCAGGACGGGAAGCTCAGGGCCGGCGGGACGATCGTCGAGCCGACCTCGGGCAACACCGGCGTCGGGCTCGCACTGGCGGCGGCGATCAGGGGCTACAAGATGATCTTCGTCGTCCCCGACAAGGTCGCGCCCGAGAAGATCGCGCTCCTGCGCGCGTTCGGGGCCGAGGTCGTGATCTGCCCGACCGCGGTCGAGCCCGACTCGCCCGAGAGCTACTACCTCGTCTCCGACCGGCTCGCCGAGGAGATCCCCGGCGCCTACAAGCCCGACCAGTACTCGAACCGGGGGAACCCCGACGCGCACTACCGGACGACGGGCCCGGAGATCTGGGAGCAGACGGGCGGCGAGCTAGACGCAGTCGTGATCACGGTCGGCACGGGCGGATCGATCACCGGCATCGCCCGCTATCTGAAGGAGCAGGACCCCGACCTGCTGGTCGTCGGCGCCGACCCGGAGGGATCGATCTACTCGGGCGGCCCTGTCCACCCGTACCTCGTCGAGGGGATCGGCAAGGACTCGTTCCCGGAGAGCTTCGACCCCTCGGTCGTCGACGAGTACGTCCGGGTCTCCGACCGCGCCTCGTTTCTGACCGCGCGCCGGCTCGCACGCGAGGAAGGGATCCTCGCCGGCGGGTCGGGCGGCACCTCCGTCTACGCGATGCTCGAGACGGCGAAGCGTTTCGGCCCGGAGGCGACGATCCTGACCACGATCCCCGACGGCGGCCGCGGCTACCTCTCGAAGCTCTACGACGACAACTGGATGCTCGAGCACGGGTTCCTCGAGCGCTACGGCCCGGCCGACACCGTCGAGCAGGTGCTGGCCTTCAAGCACGCCGACGGCGGGATCCCCGACCTCGTCGTCTGCGAGTCGCACCAGAAGCTGGGCGCGGCGATCGAGCTGATGCAGCGCTACGGGATCTCGCAGCTGCCGGTCGTCCGCCACGCTCCCGCCGAGACGCTGACGGACGTGATCGGGTCGCTGAACGAGCGCGGCCTGCTCGACCGTGTCTTCCGCAACCCGGACGCGCTCGGCGAGGAGGTGGCGGGGGCGATGGGGCCGCCGCTGCAGGCCGCCGACGTCCGCGACAGCGTCGAGCAGGTTTTCGCCGACCTGCGCGAGCAGAGCCCGGCGGTCGTCGTCGCGCGCGACGGGCGGCCGGAGGCGGTGCTGACGCGCTCCGACCTGCTGGAGTACCTCGCCCACCGGCGCTAGACGGTTGAGGCTGTACAACTCGCAGCTCTCGGGGAACTGCTGGAAGGTGCGGCAGCTGCTCGCGCTGCTCGAGATCCCGTACGAGCGGATCGAGGTCGACGTGTTCGACCGCTCCGGCCGCCGTGAGCTCCTCGGCGGCAAGAACCCGGCGCTACGGGTGCCGACGCTCGAGCTCGACGACGGGCAGCACCTCGCCGAGTCGAACGCGATTCTCTGGTACCTCGGCGACGGGACGCCGTATGTCCCGACCGACCCGCTCGAGCGCGCCCGTGCCCTCCAGTGGATGTTCTTCGAGCAGTACGAGGTCGAGCCGAACCTGGCCGTCGCGCGGTTCTGGATCACGCTGCTCGGCGAGCAGGACCGCTACGCGGACGAGCTGCAGGGGAAGTGGCGAGCCGGGAACCGCGCGCTCGAGGCGCTGGACGAGCACCTCGCTGAGCGCGAGTGGCTCGTCGGGGACGCCTTCTCGATCGCGGACATCTCGGTCTACGGCTACACCCACGTCGCCGGAGAGGGTGGGTTCGACCTCGAGCCCTACCCGGCCGTGCGCGGCTGGCTCGCGCGGGTCGCCGCCCGGCCCGGGTACGTGCCGATGGAGGCATAGCCCCCCGCACTCGCGCGTTGACAAGGGCAGTGGAGACGATCTCCCTCGGGTCGCTGCGACGGTACCTCGTCGCCCACCAGGGGTACGCCACGCGCTTCCGGCGCGGACGGGCGACCGCGGTCGAGGCGACGATCCGGCGCCTCGGCTGTGTTCAGCTCGACTCGATCTCGACTGTCGACCGCGCCCACCGGCTGACCCTGACCTCGAGGATCGGTGCCTATCCGAAGGCGACCGTCTCCCGCCTGCTCGCGAGCGGCCGGATCTTCGAGTACTGGGC
Source organism: Actinomycetota bacterium (assembly GCA_046735055.1). Taxonomy (GTDB): domain Bacteria; phylum Actinomycetota; class Thermoleophilia; order Gaiellales; family Gaiellaceae; genus DATBLE01. The sequence continues at coordinate 2,145 of JBKPSO010000117.1, read as the reverse complement.
GCACGAGGCCTGCCTCGTCCCGATCGAGGACTACCCGCTCTTCAAGCGCCGGATGGAGAACCTCCGCGAGCGCCACTGGTGGGGCCGCAAGCACGACCACGACCCGGAGGTGAAGGAGCGCGTCGTCGATGCCCTCCGCCAGCGCGGGCCGCTGCCGACGCGGTACTTCGAGGGCGGCGGAGGAGGAGGCATGTGGAACTGGAAGCCCGAGAAGCGCATCCTCGAGGACCTGTTCGCCGCCGGGGAGGTCGTCGTCGCCGGGCGTGAGAGCTTCCAGCGCCTGTACGCGCTGCCCGACCAGGTGATCCCGCCCGAGCAGCTCGCGGCGCCGGCGCCCAGCGAGGAGGAGTTCGTCCGGGGCTACGCACTCCGCGCGGTCCAGGGCCGCGGCGCCCTGACCGAGTCGGGCATCGCAGAGCATTGCCGCTTCGCCGGCGGCAGCAAGGCGATGCGACCGGTCGTCGACGAGCTCGAGCGGGACGGCCTCGTCCGCCGGGTCGCGGTCGACGACGGCGGCCCGGCAGTCGTCGTCCCGGCCGCCGCGACGCTCGATGGAGCCGCTCCGAAGGGCGGCGTCCTGCTCTGCCCCTTCGACAACATGCTCTGGGACCGCGCCTTCGTCGAGCGCGTGTTCGGCTTCCGGCACGTGATCGAGGTGTACAAGCCTGCGCCGCAGCGAGCATACGGCTACTACGTGCTTCCGTTCCTCTACGGCGACAGGCTCGTCGGGCGGGCCGATCTGAAGGCGGAGCGCCCCGAGGGCGTGCTCCGCGTCCGGGCCTTCCACCTCGAGCCGAAGGTGCGACGCTCGGCCGCACTCGAGACGGCACTCGAGAGGGCCCTCGAGCGACTCGCTCGGGTGCTCGGGCTGGAGCGCGTCGAGCGGTGATCGAGGTCTCGCGCGAGGAAGCCCGCCGGATCGCGGTGCGCGCTCAGCTCCTCGACGGCTCGACGGCGGGCGTCCTGAGCACGGTTCGCCGCCTGGGGTTCCTGCAGATCGACGCCGTCTCGACAGTCGCGCCGCCCCAGCATTTCGTCCTCTACTCCCGGCTCGGCCCCCGCTACGACCGGACGGAGCTCGACCGTCTGGTCTGGAAAAAGCGGAAGCTCGTCGAGGTCGACGCGTTCATCTACCCGATCGAGGATCTCCCCTCCTGATCTCGCGCGCCGAGGCGCTCCGGGACTTCCGTTACCGCCTGGAGATGTACGTCCCCGCCGCGAAGCGCGAGTACGGCTACTACGTGCTCCCGCTCCTCGTCGGGGACGAGGTCGTCGGTCGCGCCGAGCCGGTGTTCGACGCGAAGACAAAGACGCTTCGCGTGCTCGGCGCCTGGGACGACACGTCGCGCCTCGACGAGGCGCTCGACGACCTCGCCGCGTGGGTGGGAGCTAGCATCGAAGGCTGATGGACTTCGAGACGCGCGCCATCCACGAAGGGCAGGAGCCGGACCCCGCGACCGGCGCGGTCACGGTCCCGATCTACCAGACCTCCACCTACGTCCAGGAGGCGGTCGGCGAGCACAGGGGCTACGACTACTCGCGCACGGCCAACCCGACGCGGCGCGCGCTCGAGCTCTGCCTCGCCTCGCTGGAGAGCGCGGAGTACGGGTTCGGGTTCTCGTCCGGGATGGGCGCGACGACGACGATCATGCACCTCGTCTCGCCCGGCGACCGGATCGTCGCCGTCGACGACGTCTACGGCGGCACTTACCGCCTGTTCTCGAAGGTCTACGCGCCGAAGGGCTACGAGATCGACTTCGTCCCGCACGACGAGGTCGCCGGGGCGATCGACGAGCGGACTCGGCTCGTCTGGCTGGAGACGCCGACGAATCCGCTGCTCAACATCGTCGACATCGCCTCGGCCGCCGACGCCGCCCGCGCCGCCGGTGCGGTCGTGATCGTCGACAACACCTTCGCGACGCCGTACCTGCAGCGTCCGCTCGAGCTCGGCGCCGACATCGTCGTCCACTCGACGACGAAGTACCTCGGCGGCCACTCCGACCTCGTCGGCGGGGCGATCGTCACGCGCGACGACGAGCTGATCGAGCGGCTGACGTTCCTGCAGAACGCCGCCGGCGCGGTGCCTGGACCGATGGACTGTTACCTCGCGCTCCGCGGTGTGAAGACGCTCGCGGTCCGCATGGA
>JBKPSO010000116.1:0-9349 GCA_046735055.1 Actinomycetota bacterium | reverse complement strand
CTGGATCGCGGAGCGGCCTCGCTACGATGCTGCCCGTGAAGCGCTATCACGTCACCACCTTCGGCTGCCAGATGAACGCCCACGATTCGGAGCGGATCAAGGGCATGCTCGAGTCGCTCGGGCTCGGTGAGGCAGTCGTTCAGGAGGACGCGGACGTCGTCGTGTTCAACACCTGCACGATCCGCGAGAAGCCCGACCAGCGACTCGCTGCGCACCTCGCGCAGGCGAAGGCGCTGAAGGATCGCGACCCGGAGCGCGTGATTGCCGTCGGCGGCTGCTACGCGGAGGCGCAGCGCGAGCGCATCTTCGAGCGCTACCCCTTCGTTGACGTCGCGTTCGGACCGGGCTCGATTGCGCATCTCGGCGAGTGGCTCGGGGCCGGGGGGCAGGCGCCGCGCGGCGCGTTCGGCACGGCCGAGGAGCGCCGCTTCTCCGCCAGGCTGGCGCTGCACCGCGAGCGCACGTTCCAGGCGTGGGTGCAGGTCTCGATGGGCTGCAACTCGATCTGCGCCTACTGCATCGTCCCGGCCGTGCGTGGTCGCGAGGCCAGCCGGCGTCCGGGCGAGATCCTGGCGGAGATCGAGCAGCTGGCGCGCGAGGGCGTGCGCGAGGTCACGCTGCTCGGCCAGAACGTGAACTCGTACGGCCGGGATCTCCCGGTGAACACGCGGGTCGGCTTCGCCGAGCTGCTTCGCGCCGTCGATGCGGTGGAGGGGATCGAGCGGATCCGCTTCACGAGCCCGCATCCGAAGGACTTCCGCCCGGACGTGATCGCGGCCATGGCGGACTGCGCCTCGGTCTGCGAGCACGCGCACTTGCCGCTCCAGTCCGGGTCGACCCGCGTCCTCAAGCGCATGCGCCGGACGTACTCGCGGGAGCGCTACCTGAGGCTCGCGGCGGAGCTTCGAGCAGCGATCCCTGACCTCGCGCTGACGACCGACCTGATAGTCGGCTTCCCCGGTGAGACCGAGGAGGACTTCGTCGAGACGGCCTCCGCGGTCGACGAGGTCGGCTACGACGGTGCGTTCACCTTCGTCTTCTCGCCGCGCAGCGGCACAGAGGCCGCCACGATGCCCGATCAGGTGCCCGAGGAGGTCAAACGCGACCGGATCGAGCGCCTGATCGAGGTCGTCCAGAGGACGGCCGCCGACCGCAACGCGGAGCGGCTCGGACGTGTCGAGGAGGTCCTGGTCGAGGGGCCGAGCCGCACGGATGCGACACTTCGCCGCGGCCGCACCCGCCGGAACACGACGGTGAACTTCAGCGGGACGGCGAATGCAGGGGAGCTCGTCCCGGTCGAGATCCACGGCGCCACGTCGACGACGCTCAGCGGTGCACAGCTCGTCGCCGCAGCCGCCTGAGGCCCCCGTCCTCGGGCTCTTCGGGCCGACGGCGAGCGGTAAGAGCGCGGTCGCTGAAGCGGTCGGCCGCAGGATCCCGGCCGCGCTCGTCGCCGGCGACTCGGCTCAGCTCTACCGAGGCCTCCCGATCCTGACGAACCAATCGCCGGCCGCGCTCGTCGGCATCTGGGAGCTCGACCACGAGGCGTCGGTCGCGGAGTACCAGGAGCTCGCGCACGCGGCGATCGACGCTGCCCTCGCCGCCGGGCGGACGCCGCTCGTCGTCGGCGGCACCGGCCTCTACTTCCGTGCGGCGCTCGGCGGGCTGGACGTCCCGCCCGCGCCGGAGCCGGGCGCGCGCGAGCGGTGGGCAGCTTTCTACGACGAGCAGGGCGGCGGGGCGGCGCACGCGCTGCTCGCGGAGCGTGACCCGTCTGCCGCCGCGGCCCTCCATCCCAACGACCGGCGCCGCGTGGTGCGGGCGCTGGAGCTCGCGGAGGCCGGCCATTCGCTGCGCGGCGGTCGGCTGTGGGAGGACGAGTCGCGTCATCCGACGCTCGTGATCGGCCTCGAGGTTCCCGGCGAGGAGCTGGGGCGGCGCATCGAGCAGCGGACGCGCGCGATGTTCGACGCGGGAGTGGAGGAGGAGGTACGCGCCGCTCTCCTCCAGCCGTTGTCGGCGACCGCACGGAAGATCATGGGCCTACGCGAGGTCGCCGAGCTGCCGCGCGAGGAGGCGATCGCCGCCCTGGCGGCACGGACGCGGCGATTTGCCGCGTACCAGCGGAAGTGGATGCGGCGGATTCCGGGCCTCGTTAGCGTGCGGGCGGACCGGTCTCCGGACGAGGTGGCGGATGAGATTCTCGCGCTGGCGCGCGGCGGGCAACGAGTATCTGCTGGTCGATCGGGCTGAGCTCGCCAAGCCGCTGACCCCAGAGGGCGTCCGAGCCGAGGTCGGCGGGGCGAACGGGATCCTCGAGGTCGTCTCGGTGGCCGGAGACGACGCAGAGATCGTGATCTGGAACGCGGACGGGTCGACCGCGGAGATGTCCGGCAACGGGACGCGGATCGTGGCGCGGTGGCTCGCCGAGCGCACCGGCGGCGGGAAGGTGCGGATCCGGGTAGGCCCGCGCGAGGTGGTCGCTCACCTGCTGCCCGGTGGGGAGATCGAGCAGGACCTCGGTCCGGTCGAGGTCTACGAGCGCGAGCGAGTCGCCGGGCTCGACGTCGTCGCCGTCTCGGTCGGGAACCCCCATGCGGTCGTCGTCGGCGACCCGGACGATCTCCCGCTGATCGGTCCGCTGCTCGAGACCCATCCGCGTTTCCCGGACCGCACGAACGTCCAGGTCGCGCGAATCGACGGCCGCGGGCAGGTGACTGCCCGCGTGTGGGAACGCGGCGTGGGGGAGACCGCGTCCTCCGGGACGAGCGCGGTCGCCGTGGCGGCGGCGACACATGGCGAGGGCGAGGTCGTCGTCTCCTTTCCGGGCGGAGACCTCCGCGTCCGGATCACGGAGGGCCGCGCGCACCTGACCGGCCCGGTCGAGCGCGTCGACTAGGCACGGAATCGGCACAGACGCGTCGCACAGGGCGGGCTAGGCTGGAAGTCCCGCCCGTTTGAATCCCCCGGGTGGGTGGGGGTTAGGGATGGGACCTCCGCGCCGCGCGCCGGCAAAGAGCGAAGCCCGTCCGTCGAGCCAGGCCGCTGCGCCCGCGCTAGCCGGCCGCGATCCCGTACTCGCGGAGCGCGTCGTTCAGCGACACGCGCAGGTCTGTCGACTCGTTTCGCCGCCCGATGATCAGCGCGCAACCCAGCTGGTACGTGCCGGCCGGGAACTCCTTCGGTCGCGTGCCGGGGACGACGACCGAGCGCGGCGGCACGTAGCCGCGATACTCGAGCGGCGCAGGGCCAGTGACGTCGATGATCGGGACGGTCGCCGTCAGCGAGACGAGCGGGCCGAGGACTGCGCCCTCGCCGACGCGAACGCCCTCGGTGATAATGCAGCGCGAGCCGATGAAGGCGCCGTCCTCGACCACGACGGGCCGTGCGTTCACGGGCTCGAGCACGCCGCCGATCCCCACACCCCCGGCCAGGTGGACGTCCGCGCCGATCTGCGCGCACGACCCGACTGTCGCCCAGGTGTCGATCATGGTGCGCGGGCCGACCCAGGCGCCGATGTTGACGTAGCTCGGCATCATCACGACGTCCTCCGAGAGGAACGACCCGTAGCGTGCGACCGCCGGCGGGACGACGCGGACGCCGAGCGAGGCGTAGTCGCGCTTGAGCGGGATCTTGTCGCGGTACTCGAACGGGCCGAGCTCGATCGGCTCGAGCTCGCGGAGGCGGAAGTAGTCGAGGATCGCCTGCTTCGCCTCCTCGTTCACGACCCAGTCGTCGCCGTCGCGCTCGGCGATGCGGATGGCGCCGCGGTCGAGGGCGGCGATCGTCTCCAGAACGCGGTCCGTGCTCATAGGACATTCTCGAGGATCTCGGCCGCCCGCTTGCACTCGGCGAGCGTCGGCACGAGCGCGACCCGCACGTAGCCCTCGCCTGCCGCACCGAGGTACGCCCCGGGAGCAACGACGATGCCGTGGGCAAGCAATCGCTCGGCGCATGCCTCCGAGCTCACCCCCTCGGGTACCTCGAGCCAGAGATACATCGTCGCCTCGCTCGCCGCCACGCGCCAGCCGTTCTCGTCGAGCACCGGCAGGAACACCTCGCGTTTGCGCCGGTAGGCCTCGCGCGTCCGCGCGACGTGCTCCTCGTCGCTCCAGGCGAACACGGAGGCGCGCTGGACGAACTCCTGCGGCGCCGCGCCCGTCGACGGCCGATAGGTGCGGAGCGCCGTGATCAGCTCCGGCGAGGCGGCGACGAAACCCGAGCGGTAGCCGGTCATCGAGGAGCGCTTGGAGAGCGTCTGGAAGACGACGACGTTCCTGCGGTCGGCGACCTGGAACGCCGAGCACGGCGGCTCGGTGAACCACAGCTCGCTGTAGGCCTCGTCCGAGCAGAGCAGGAAGTCGTGCTCGCGCGCGAGCTTGCTCAGCCGCTCATAGAAGGCGAGCGTCGCGGTCGCCCCGGTCGGGTTGTTCGGGTAGTTGACCCAGAAGAGCGCGATCCGTTCCCAGTGCTCGACCGCGTCGAGATCCGGAAGGAAGCCGTTCTCCTCGAGCAGCGGCAGCGCCTCGACCCGTGCGCCCGCGAAGGCCGCGCCGCGGCCGGGCACGGGGTATCCGGGCTCGGTGACGACGACCGTGTCCTTCGCGCTCGCCGGGTCGACGGCCACCTGCGCGAAGCTGAAGATCGCCTCCTTGCTCCCGTACGTCGGGATCACCTCGGCGTCGGGGTCGAGCTCGACGCCGAAACGCCGCTCGAACCAGCCGGAGATCGCCGCCCGGAGCTCCGGCAACCCTTCCGCCTTCGGGTAGCCCATCCGCTCCTCGAGCGCGTCGACGAGCGCCTCCCGGATCGCGGGGTCGGTCGGCTCGCGCGGGTCGCCCTGCCCGAAGTCGAGGATCTCGATTCCGGCTTCGGCCGCCTCGCGCTTCGCGCGCTCGATGCGGACGAACGGATACGTCCCCTGGGCGGACAGGACCGGCGAGAGCGGCACGGGCGAACGCTAGCCGCTCACGAAGCGCTGCAGCGCCTCGTAGCAGCGCTCGAGCGCCGCGATCTCGACGCGCTCGTCGCGCCGGTGCGCGTACCTGGTCGCGCCGGGGCCGAAGTTGATCGCGTCGAGCCCCTGGGCTGCGAACTCGGCGACGGGCGTCCACGCCTGCTTGGGCTCGACCGTCAGGCCGGCGAGATCCCTGAGCCGACGGACGAGCCGGGACTGGGCGGCGACGTGCGCCGGCGGGGAGTTCGACGTGATCTCGAGCTCGCGGCCGACGAGCTCGCGCAGCCGCGCCTCGGCCTCCTCCCGCGTCCGGTTCGGCGCGTAGCGGTAGTTGAGGTGCACCTCGACGGTGTCGGGGACGACGTTGTCCGCGACGCCGCCCCTGATCCGCGTCGCCGTCAGGACCTCGACGAACGTGAGGCCGTCGACCTCGACCTCGAGTGGAGGACACGACACGACCGGCGCGAGGCCCGCGACCGCGAGCGCGATCGCGTTCACGCCCTGCCAGGGCCGTGCGGAGTGGGCGCTCTCGCCTCGGAAGACGAGCATGGCGTTCAGGTTGCCCAGGCAGCCCGCGTGGATCTCGGTGTCGGTCGGCTCGAGCATGACGACGAGGTCGGAGTCGAGCACGAGTGGCGCCTCGGCAAAGACCCGCGGGAGGGCGCTCTCCTCCGCTGGGAGCTCCTCGCGGGCGAAGAAGAGGAACGCGAGATCGCAGCGGAGCTCCGACCCGCCCGCGGCCCAGTTCGCGAGCTCGATCATGACGGCGAGCCCGCCTTTCATGTCGCTCGCCCCGAGGCCTTCGACCCAGCCGTTCTCGATCCGGCCGGGGAGGTTCCCCTGCTCGGGCACGGTGTCGAGGTGCCCCGCGAGCAGGACGAGCGGCCGCCCCGTCCGCTCCGTCGCGTAGAGCAGCGCCTCGTCGGTCCCATGGGTGAGCGGAAGCGACACCTGGTCCGCCACGTGCGCGAGCAGCGCCGCCTCCTGTCTGCTCGGGGACGGGATGTTCACGAGCTCCAGCGTCCGCTGTGCGAGGTCAGACGGCATCGGAGGAGGTTAGCCCGCCGTTCACGGGTTGTAAGCGTTCTTGGAGAGCCGTTTTCGACCCTTTGCACCGGGAATTTCGCCCCACGCAGACCGAAGAGAAAGGGGGGCCTGAAGATGAGGTCCGCACCGAAGAAGCGCTGGCTGCTTCCCGGCGGGGCTTTCGGCGCGGGCGTGGCGACGGTTGTCGTTTCCGCGTTCACGCTGTTCGCCGGCGCCGGAGTCGCCGCCGGCAAGGCAAAGCCGCAGAACACCACGCCGCCCTCGTTCTCGGGGACGCCCCAGCAGGGGAAGACTCTTGAGGGCGACCGGGGCGACTGGACGAACAATCCCACCGACTTCGACTACCGCTGGCTCCGCTGCGGCCCGAACGGCGGCCACTGTGCCGCGATCAGCGCGGCGACGGCCAGGAACTACACCCTGACGGCGGCCGATGTCGGGAACACGGTCCGATTGCGGGTGTTCGCAAAGAACGCCGACGGCGAGACGACGGCGACCTCCGTGCCTTCCGCAGTGATCCAGAAGGCGACGACGCCCACTCCGCCGGCCCCGTCGACCGGCTGCCCGGCCGGAAACCCGAAGGAGGTGGCGCAGATGTCGCTGCCGACGAAGCTGATCATCGATCGGTTCGAGTCGAACCCGTCGATCCTGACATCCGGCACACAGTCGTTCGTGCTCCGCGTCCACATCACCTCGACCTCGCCCTGTGGTGGCGACGTCCAGGGCGCGCTGGTGTACGGAACCGGGACGCCGTTCAACCAGTTCACCATCACGGAGCAGCCGACGGATTCGACCGGTTGGGCGTCGCTGACGTTCAATCGCCTGTCGAACTTCCCGGTCAACAGCAAGCAGGGCATCCTCGCGATGTTCCTCCGCGCGCGGAAGCCCGGCGAGAACGTGCTCGGCGGCATCACCGGCTACCGACTCGTGTCGGTCGACGTGAACCTCAGCCGCTGAACGAGCCCCGACAGGGGGGCCGCCCGCCCGGGGGCGGCCCCCTGTCGGCATTCCCTCTTTTCCTCCCCCGGGGCATAATCAGCGAGTGACCCATCGCCAGCCCGATCCCGCCCCCGGGGCGGATCCGGAGCGTGGGTTCGTCGTCGCCGTGCTGGGCAGGGGAGTCGATCCCGCAGAAGAGCTCGCGGAGATTCGCGAGCTCGCCCGCACGGCCGGCGTCGAGCCCGTCTCCGAGCTCGTCCAGAGCCGCTCTCGCCCGGACCCGCGCACGTACGTCGGCAAGGGCAAGCTCGAGGAGCTGAAGCGCGCCTACGCGGAGTCGGGCGCGGAGTCTCTGCTCGTCGACGACGAGCTCGAGCCGTCCCAGCAGCGCCGCCTCGAGAATCTCCTCCAGGCGCGCGTCGTCGACCGCACGCAGCTGATCCTGGACATCTTCGCCCAGCACGCACGCAGCGCCGAGGGCAAGCTCCAGGTCGAGCTCGCCCAGCTCGAGTACAACCTGCCACGCATGCGCGGCATGTGGCAGCATCTCGAGCGGCTCGGCGGCGGCGTCGGTACACGGGGGCCGGGCGAGTCGCAGCTCGAGACCGATCGCCGGCTGGCGCGGCGCCGGGTCTCGCTGCTCAAGGAGCGTCTGGAGGAGCTAGGCGAGCAGCGCGAGACGCGCCGTAAGCAGCGGCGGCGCTCGCAGACGCCGACGATCGCGCTCGCCGGCTACACGAACGTGGGCAAGTCGACGCTGCTGAACGCACTCACGGGCGCAGGTGTCTCGGTCGACGACCGCCTGTTCGAGACCCTCGACCCGACGACACGCGGGTTCGAGCACGAGGGCCGGCGCTACCTCGTCACCGACACGGTCGGCTTCATCCGCCGGCTGCCGCACCAGCTCGTCGAGGGCTTCGCGGCGACGCTCGAGGAGACGCTCGTCGCCGACCTGGTCCTGCACGTCGCGGACGCCTCCGCGCCGGAGGACCGCCTGGAGGAGCAGCTGACCGCCGTCAACGCGGTGCTCGAGGAGATCGGCGCGACCGGGTTGCCCGTCGAGCTCGTCCTGAACAAGGTCGACGGGGTCGACTCGCTGTGGCGCCGGCGGCTCGCGAACCGTTTCCCGGAGGCGCTCCAGGTCTCAGCCCGGACCGGAGAGGGGCTGGGCGTGCTGCAGGAGCGGATCGCGGGGCGCTTCGCCGACCGCTACGAGCTCGTCGAGCTGCTCGTCCCCTATGAGGACGGCGGGAAGCTCGCGGAGCTGTACGCGCTCGGCCCGCCGATCGAGTCGCGCACCGACCGCGAGGACGGCGTGCTGATACAGGCCCGCCTGCCCGAGCGCGACGTCAGGCGGTTCGCGCGGTTCCTCGTCGCCGAGCCTCGCGGACGGCGCGCCACGCCCGCGGCGTGATCGAGGTTCCGGTCACGCGGCTGCGGGACGACGCGGTCCTGCCGGGACGCTCGTACCCCGGGGATGCCGGCCTCGACCTGGTCGCGTGCGAGCGCCACGAGCTCGGTCCCGGCGAGCAGGCCCTCGTCGGCACCGGGATCGCCGTCGCGATCCCGCCCGGCCACGCGGGACTCGTCACCCCGCGCTCCGGACTCGCCGCCGCGCACGGGATCACGATCGTCAACACCCCTGGACTCGTCGACTCGGGGTACCGGGGAGAGCTTCGTGTCATCCTTCACAACACGGACAGGCGGGCCACCTTCGTCGTCGAGCCGGGCATGCGCATCGCCCAGCTCGTCGTCGTCGCCGTCGCGGAGGCGGGCCTGCGCGAGGTCGACGAGCTGCCGGCGAGCGAGCGCGGCAGCGGCGGCTTCGGCTCGTCGGGGGAGCGGTGAGCTCCGAGCCTCGCATCCGCGTCTCCGCGCTCCTGGAGTGGCGCGACCGCATCCTCCTGTGCCGGCACGAGAAGCCGGGCAAGGAGTACTGGCTCCTTCCCGGCGGTGGGGTCAACTCGGGCGAGTCGCTCGTCGATGCGCTGCGCCGCGAGCTCGCGGAGGAGGTGGGGATCCACGACGTGCCGTTCGAGGGCCCGATCGCGATCGTCGACTCGATCGCGCCCGCGCAGAGCTCCGCGGCCAAGCACGTCGTCCACATCATCTTCTCGGGCGACCTCAGCGGCCGCTCGCTCGAGGCCGTCACCTCGGCCGACGCGGCGGTCCGCGGCCACCGGCTCTTCGGGCTCAACGAGCTGGAGGAGATCGTCGTGCACCCGCCCATCCAGCGCTTCCTGGCTCGCTGGCGGCCGGGCGACCCGATCGTGTACCTCGGGCCGCTCTGGGCGCCGTAGGGACAGGCTGAAGGCCTGTCCCTGCTACTGACGGCTAGAACCTGCCGCCGCGCGACCTCGCGCGGGCCGCGGAGACCGCGTGCGCCTGCACCTCCAGCGAGTCGTCGAG
>JBKPSO010000115.1:0-5724 GCA_046735055.1 Actinomycetota bacterium | reverse complement strand
CCGTGGTGGCGGGCCTGCGAGAGTCGCTCCTCCGACAGGTCGATCGCGATGATCCTTCCGGCGCCGGCGAGCCGCGTCCCGATCACGGCGCCGAGCCCGACGAGCCCACAGCCGAAGACTGCGACGGTCGCGCCGGGCTCGACCTGGGCCGTGTTCAGCGCGGCACCGATCCCGGTCGAGAGCCCGCACGCGAACGGAGCGCAGCCTTCGAGCGGCGCCTCCGGGTTCACCTTCGCGAGCGCGATCTCCGGCAGCACCGCGTACTCGGCGAACGTGGAGGTGCCCATGAAGTGTCGCAAGGGCTCGCCGTCGCGGTAGAGCCGGGTCGTCCCGTCCGGGAGGTATCCGAGGCCCTGCTGGTCGCGGATCGCAACACAGCGGTTCGTCCGCGGGCTGCGGCAGTGGATGCACTCGCCGCACTCCGGCGCGAAGAGCGTGACCACGTGGTCGCCGGGCGCGAGGGTGGCGACGCCGGGACCGACCGCCTCGACGACGCCGGCGCCCTCGTGGCCGAGCACGCACGGCGCGTAACCGCTGGGGTCGGCGCCGGACGCGGTGTAGAGGTCGGTGTGGCAGACGCCGCACGCCGCGAGCCGGACGAGCGCCTCGCCCGCCTTCGGCTCCTCCAGCTCGATGTCCTGGACGACGAGCGGTCGCCCGAACTCCTCGAGGACTGCGGCGCGAATGTTCAGAAGTGCGAGGTGGCGCCCGCGGGGTCCTGGTCGTACGTGTCCGACCCGGGCTCCTCGTACCACGAGTAGGCATAGGTCCCGTCGTCGAGGTCGCGCGCGAACGTCGTCAGCCGCAGTGGGTGGAACGTGTCGCACATCACCGCGAGCTCGTGCGTCTCCGTCATCCCGATCGACCGCTCGGCGAGCCCGGGGTGCGGGCCGTGCGGAATCCCCGACGGATGCAGCGTCACAGAGCCGACGTCGACCGCCTTCCGCGAGGAGAAGTTGCCGGAGACGTAATAGATCATCTCCTCGCTGTTCACGTTCGAGTGGTGGTACGGGATCGGGATCGCCAGCGGGTCGAAGTCGAGCTTGCGCGGACAGAAGGAGCAGATCACGAAGTTCTGGCCCTGGAAGGTCTGGTGCGACGGCGGCGGCATGTGGATCCGCCCCGTGATCGGCTCGAAGTCGTTGATGTTGAACGTCCAGGGGTACACGTAGCCGTCCCAGCCGACGAGGTCGAACGGGTGGTAGTCGAGGACGTAGGTCTGGTACCCGTCGCGGACGCGCACCTTGACGACGTGGTCGCCGCGGTCGCGGTGCGTCTCCAGCTCGGTGGGCGGGTGGATGTCGCGGTGGTAGTACGGCGCGTGCTCGAGCAGCTGGCCGTACTCGTTGCGGTAGCGGCGCGGGATCTCGACCAGGCCCGGCGACTCGAAGACGAGGTGCCGCTGCGGCGTCTCGCCGGCGAAGCAGTAGGTCGTGCCGCGTGGGACGACGACGTAGTCGCCCTCCTTGTACGGCAGGTCGCCGAAGATCGTCTCCAGCGTGCCGGAGCCCTCGTGGACGAAGATCACCTCGTCCCCTTCTCCGTTTCGGTAGAAGAAGTCCATCCCTTCGGAGGGCCGGCAGATGGAGATCTCGACGTCGGCGTTCCACATCAGCAGCCGGCGCCCGGAGATCGGATCGCCCTCCTCCGAGACGTCGTAAGTGCGGAGGTGCCGGTGCGCGTGCGCCTCGGGAATCCACTCATCCCGCTCGATCGGCTCGAACTCCCCGAGCTCGCGGACACGGCAGGGCGACTGGAGGTGATAGAGGATCGACTCGTTGCCGGAGAACCCTTCGAGCCCCATGACCTCCTCGGTCAGGAGCGTGCCGTTGTCGCGGAACTGGATGTGCCGCTTCCGCGGCACGTCGCCGAGCCGGTGGTACATCGGCATGGCCCAAGGATAACGAGGCGCTGCTCTACGGAAGGACCAGGTGGCTGTCGCCGAACTCGTGCCAGAGGTAGCCGCTCTCGAGTGCCTCGCGGTAACAGCGTTCGAGCAGCTCGTCGCCGGCGGCGGCTCGAAGCAAGTCGAGGTGCGTGGCGGCCGGCTCGTGCCATCCGCTGAGCAGGCCGTCCACCACCAACAGCCCGCGCTCCGGCGTGACGACGAGGTTCGTCCAGCCCTCCCCGGCAGTGACGGTTCCGCCCGGCTCCGCCGTCGTCTCGAGCGCTCGCACGACCGTGGTCCCGACCGCGACGACGCGACCGCCCCAGCCGTGGACCGCGTTGACGAGCCGAGCAGTCTCGGGTGGAACCCGGTAGCGCTCGGGGTACGGGCGCTCGTGACGCTCAGGCGAGGAGACCCCCGTGTGCAGCGTGACCGGCGCGACGAGGATCCCATGCGCGACGAGGCTCGTCACCAGCTCGGCCGTGAACGGACGGCCCGCGCTCGCCATCTCCGCGCTCCCCGGGTCCGTCGCATACGCGTTCTGGTAGGCGCTGAGCGGCCAGTCCCGCGGGACGTAGCCGTAACGGATCGGCCGGCCGTGGCGGCCGAGGTACGCCTCGACCGTATCCGGGACGCTGAGCCGGGCAAGCCAGAGGCGCGCACCGCCCGCATACGGGGCCAAGAGGCGGGCACAGCCGCTGGCGGGCAGCCCAAGCCGCTCGTGCGGGCGCGCGTCGCCGAACGGCGCCCCGTCCCGGCGGAGCTCGACGAGCCAGTAGCTGCCCTCCAGGCGCGGCGCCGGCGTCGACAGGTGGAGCTCCAGCTGCGTCCCGTCTTCGCGAACCGCTGCAAGCGAGGCCGGCAGCGTCGCGGAGACGTTCACGACCACGAGGTCGCCGGGCTCGAGGAACGAGGCAAGGTCGCCGAACCGCGCGTGGACGAGGCGGCCGTCGTGGCGCGTTGCGACCATCAGCCGCACACCGTCCCGGGGCAGCCCGCGCGCCTCGGGCGGCTCGTGCGCCTCCAGCCGGGAGGGCAGCTGGAAAGCGGGAACGCTCACGCAGCTACCTCGGCGAGATCGTGAGCCCGGTAGCGTCCGCTCGGCAGGTCGCCTTCGATCAGCGAGAGCAGGCCCGGGACGCTTTCCTCGGGCAACGGCCGGTCGGAGATGTCCTCCCCGGGGAACGCGTCTTGATGCATCTGGGTCCGCATGTCGCCCGGGTCGACCGCGTAGACGCGGAGGTACGGGTGCTCCGCCGCGAGCACCGCGGTCAACTGCTCGAGTGCGGCCTTGCTGGAGCCGTAGCCGCCCCAGCCTTCGTATGCCTCGACCGCGGCGTCCGACGTGATGTTCAGGATGCGCGCGCCCGGCGCGAGGTGCGGAAGCGCGAGCTGAACGAGCGCGAGCGGCGCGACGACGTTGACCTCGTACACGCGCCGCAGCTCGTCGAGCGGGTACTCGGCCAGCGGCGGCAAGGGGCTCGGCCCGAGTGTGCTCGCGTTGTTGACGACGAGGTCGATCGGCCCGTCCGCCGCCTCCACGAGCGCCCGGCGGTGGGCAGCGTCAGTGACGTCGCCGGCGATCACCACGTCGTGAGGCGGGTATCCCCATTCGCGCCGGAGGGCCTCGCCGTCCCGCGCGTCGACCACGATCCGCCAGCCCCGGTCGACGAGCGCGTGGGTGAGCGCGGCGCCGAGACCGCGAGACGCTCCCGTGACGATCCCGACCGCCATGTCAGGCAGCGTCCGGCAGCCCGTGCCGGGCGACGACGCGGTCGTAGTTGAGGCGCATCAGCTCGATGACGTCGCGGACGTCGGCTTCGTCGGCAATCGCTCGAGATGCCATGCGTCCAGCCTAGGGCCGCGCAGGGCTCACCGGCAATTCGAAATTGGGCCTAAGACCTGGGACCTACGAGCCCCGCGCGCACGGCATAGAGCGCTGCCTGCGTGCGATCGGTGACGCCGAGCTTCGCGAGCACATGGCTGACGTGCGTCTTCACCGTCTTTTCGGCGATGTCGAGCTCGAGCGCGATCCGCTTGTTGGCGAACCCACGGCCGATCAGCGCCAGGACCTCCCGCTCACGGGGCGTGAGCTGCTCGGCCTCCTCGTCGCGGCCGCTCTGCAGCGTCTCGACGAGCCGCGCGGCAACCGCCGGGTCGATCAGCGCCTCTCCGGCGACCGCCGCTCGCACGGCGCGCGCCAGCTCCTGCGGCTGCACGTTCTTGAGGAGGTACCCGGCGGCGCCGGCGCGCATGGCCGGCAGCAGCCGCTCGTCGTCGAGGAAGCTCGTCAGGACGATCGCACGCGTTTCCGGCGCACGTTCCCGGAGCAGTCGCATGGTCTGGATGCCGTCGAGCCGCGGCATCACGAGATCGACGAGCAGAACGTCGGGACGCAGCCGCTCCGCCTCGCGGATCGCTGCCTCGCCGTCGCCCGCCTCGCCGACGACCTCGATTCCGTCTTGCAGGTCGAGGAACGTACGCAGGCCTTCGCGGACGACCGCGTGATCGTCGGCGATCACCACGCGGATGGGCTCAGCCGTCGGAAGCCTCCAGCCGGACCGTGGTCCCGGCTCCAGGAGCAGACCGGACCTCGAGCCGAGCGCCAACCCGTTGGGCTCGTTCCTCCATCGAGGTGAGACCGAGATGCGCCGCGCGCAATCCCGGAGCGGTCGGGTCGAAGCCGACGCCGTCGTCCTCGACCTCGAGCAGCACCCTACCGTCGTGCCGGCGCAGGCGCACGGCGAGGTGCTCGGCGCGCGCATGCCGGAGTGAGTTGTGCAGCGCCTCCTGGGCGATCCGCAGGAGCTCGCGGTCACGGACCGGGTCTCCCTCCACGGCCGCGTCCAAGTCGAGGTCGATCGCGATCGGCTGCAACCGCCGCAGGACCTCGACCTGCTTGCGGAGCGCGACGCAGAGGCCGTCCCGCTCGAGGTCAGGAGGGCGGAGCTCGTACACGAGCGAGCGCAGCTCGTCCCGAGCCTCCTGGGCGAGCGTCTGGAGCTTCGCCACCTGCTCACGCGCCGCCTCGGGGTCGCGGTCGAGCAGCGTTCCCGCAGACTCGGCTGCGAGCGCGAGCCCGAAGAGCTTCTGGCTGACGGCGTCGTGGAGGTCCAGCGCGAGCCTGTTCCTCTCCGCGAGGACGGAGAGCTCGCGGCTCTGCTCGTAGAGCCGGGCGTTCGTGATCGTGATCGCCGCATGCGCCGCGAGCAGCTCGATCAGCTCCTGGTCCTCCTCGCCGAAGTCGGACGCCCCGAGCTTCTCGGTCAGATAGAAGGCACCGATCACACCGTCCGGCGACACGATGGGGACGCCGAGGAACGAGCGCATGTCGGGATGGCCCTCCGGCCACCAACCCCGGAAGCGCGGATGCTGGTGGATGTCGGGTGTTCTGTACGGCTCGCGCACCTCGAGCATCGCTCCCAGTACGCCGTGCTGGCGCGGGAGCGGGCCGAGCGAGGCGATCAGCGATTCGCTCATTCCGGCGGTGAGGAACCGGCTGAAGCCGTCCTCTCCGTCGGGCATTCCGAGCGCCGCGAACCGTGCGTTCGCCAGCTCGCGGGCGCTCTCGACGAGCCGCTGCAGCACCTCCTCGACCGACAGCTGCGAGGCGACGGCGAGGACTGCGTCACTGACCGCCTTCAGCGTCGGGTTGATTCGATCGACGCTCACACACGTGACGATAGGGCCTAGCATTCGCCCAGTGCTTCGACCGCGAGCGCGGCGAGCTGCTTGCCCACCGCGGGCGCGAACTTGAAGCCGTGGCCCGAACAGGCGGAGCCGACGACGATCCGGCCGTGGCGCTCGAGGATGAAGCGCTCGTCGTCGGTCGTCGT
>JBKPSO010000114.1:0-4186 GCA_046735055.1 Actinomycetota bacterium | reverse complement strand
CGGCGTCTACAACCACCAGGACGAGCTGAAGATCATCTTTCCGCGCATCGAGTCCGCGGCCGGGTACATGGCGGACGCGTACTTCCGTGCCTCCGGCCAGGTGATCCCGGTCTACACGTCCACCGGCCCCGGCCCGATGCTCCTGACCGTCGCGATGGGCAATGCGTTCTACGACTCCTCCGCGTTCATCGCGATCACCGGGCAGGTGGCGACGAACCAGTACGACTCCGGCGCCCTGCAGGAGGAGTACCGCCACTACCAGGCGGACTACCCGAGCATGGCGAGGGTGATCACGAAGCGGAGCTTCCAGGCGCAGAGCGTCGAGGACCTGGGCAAGTTCCTGCCGAAGGCGTTCAAGCTCGCGACCACCGGCCGGCCGGGGCCGGTGCACATCGACGTGCCCTATGACCTCTGGATCCGGACGGCCGACGTCGAGGTGCCAGAGCCGAAGGAGCGCTCGCGGAGCCTGAACTGGCGCACGCCCGGCTCGCCCGAGGCGGTCGCCCGCGCGCTGGAGCTGCTGCTGAACGCCAGGCGCCCGCTGATCCTCGCGGGCGGCGGCGTGATCGCCTCCGACGCAACCGAGCAGCTCCGCCGGTTCGCCGAGCACGTGAACGTCCCGGTCTACTCGACGTTCATGGGCAAGGGCGTGCTCTCCGCGAAGCACCCGCTGCACCTCGGGATCGCCGGCTGCTGGGGCGAGTACCCGGCCTCCGAGGCGGCGAAGAACGCCGACGTGATCCTCGCAATCGGCTGCCGCTTCTCGGACATCCACTGCTCGTCGTGGGTGCCGGGCTACACGTACAACATCCCGCCGACCAAGCTGATCCACGTCGACCTCGACTCGCAGGAGATCGGCCGGAACTACCCGACCGAGCTTGGCATCGTCGGCGACGCCCGCGAAGTGCTCGAGCAGCTGATGGAGCTGGCCGGGCGCGAGCCGGCGCGGGAGCGTTCGCCCTGGATCGACCAGGTCGAGGCGTGGAAGGAGGAGTGGTCGAACTTCATCGAGCCGGAGAAGGCGAAGGACGAGACACCGATCGACCCACGACGCGTGATCGCCGAGCTGCGCAAGGCCGCGCCCGAGAACACGCTGATGATCACCGACACCGGGAACCACCAGACGTGGGTGGAGCAGTACTGGGACGCCTACGAGCCGCGGTCGGTCTTCACGCCCGGCGGCTTCGCCGGCATGGGCTTCGGCACGTGCGGCGTCCTCGGCGTGAAGCTCGCCCGACCCGACCGGCCGGCGATCTGCGTCACGAGCGACGGCAGCTTCATGATGTTCCCGGGGTCGGTGGCGACTGCCGTCGAGCACGACATCCCGGCGGTCTGGGTGATTTTCAACAACTACACGATCGGCGTGATCCGCGACCTCCAGCGCTTCTACATGGACAACCGCGAGATCGGAACGAGCTTCGTGAAGCACTCGACCGGCGAGTTCTGGAACCCCGACTTCGGCGCGATGGCGCAGGCGATGGGTGCAGGGGCGATCTCGGTCGACCAGCCGGGCGACCTCGGCGATGCCTTCGACACGGCGCTGAAGTCCGGTGGCCCGTTCGTCGTCGACGTCAAGGTCAACCGCGACACGGCCGTCCCGCTGATCGGCACTTGGCAGTTCCCGCCGATCACGCAGGCCGAGCCCACCTTCGGCTCGAGGACGCTGGTCGGCTGACCGGGCTCCTTTACTTCCCGTTCTCGGCGATCGTCGGGCAGGAGCGCCTCACCGAGGCGCTCCTGCTCAACGCCGTCAACCCGCGGATCGGCGGGGTGCTGATCAAGGGTCCGAGCGGAACCGGGAAGTCGACGGCCGTCCGGGGCCTCGCTGAGCTGCTGCCGGAGATCGAGGTCGTCGCCGACTGCCCGTTCTCCTGTAGCCCGCAGGAGCCCTGCGAATCCTGCCGGGAGAGGCTCTCTCGCGACGAAGAACTGGCGGCGATTCGCAGGCGGCGGCGAATCGTCGATCTCCCCCTGAACGCGACCGAGGACCGCGTGGCGGGTTCCGTGGACGTGGCCAGGGCGCTCGTGTCCGGCGAGCAGGCGCTCGAGCCGGGGCTGCTGGCCGAGGCAAACCGCGGGATCCTCTACGTCGACGAGATCAACCTGCTCGACGACCACCTGACGGACGTGCTGCTCGACGCGGCGGCGCTCGGGGTCAATGTGGTCGAGCGCGAGGGAGTCTCGATGTCGCATCCCGCCCGATTCCTGCTCGTCGGGACGATGAACGAGGAGGAGGGCGAGCTGCGACCGCAGATCGCCGACCGGCTCGGCCTCGAGGTCGACGTCGAAGCGCTGACGGAGCCGGAGGCGCGGGCCGAGGTCATTCGGCGGCGCGAGGCGTTCTCGGCCGATCCGGAGGGCTTTCGCGCCGAGTGGGCCGACGTGCAGGCGGAGCTCGCCGGACGAATCACCGCCGCCGAGGCGCGACTTCCGAGTGTGCGGCTGGCCGAGCCGCTCTACGCCGCGGTCGGCCAGGTTGTCGTGCGCTCCGGCGTCGAGAGCCACCGGGCCGACATCACGATCGTGGAGTGCGCGAAGGCGGCGGCTGCGCTCGACGGCCGCGACGAGGCGACCGCCGACGACGTGCTGGCGGCTGCGGAGCTCGCACTCGGTCACCGGCTCGCCGTCGACCCGTTCGGTCCAGCGCCCCGCGTCGAGCCGCACGTCCTCCGGCGACTGCTCGACGAGGCGCTCGAAGTCGAGGTGACGCCAAAAAAAGCAGCGGGCCGGGCGAGGTAGGGCCCGAGCTCGAGTCGGGGCCGGACTCCGTCCCGGCGGTCCAGGCGATGCGCGTCGATCCGGCTGCCGTGTTCGCCGGCCATCGGCGGCGCGACCGTGTAGAGCGAGCGCGGCTCGGCCGGCGCGCGCGCTCCTTCGTCGGCCGCCGGCGGGGGAAGTACACGCGGCATCGTCTGGCGGGCCCGCGCGACCGCGATGTCGCCGTCGACGCGACCCTGCGTGCCGCTGCGGTGCGCACCGGCCGCCGGCCGCTGACGGTGCGCCCGGAGGACCTCCGGCGGCGCCTCCGGGAGCACCGCTCGCCCTTCAGCGTCTGCTTCGTCGTCGACAACAGCTGGTCGGTGCATGCCGAGCGGATGGTCGAAAAGGTGAAGGGCGTCGTCTTCGAGCTGCTCGACGACGCGACGCGGCGCGGCGACAAGGTGGCGCTCGTCGCCTTCAAGGGCGGGATTCCCGAGGCGGCGGTGGTGGTCCCACCCACCGGGAGCCGCGCGCGTGCTCGCCGCCGGCTCGAGCAGATCCCGCTCAGCGGCCAGACGCCGCTCGCCGACGCGCTGCGCCGCGCACGCCTGCTGCTCAGAGGCGAGCTCGTCCGCCACCCGAACGCGGTTCCGCTCGTCGTGCTCGTCAGCGACGGGCTGCCGACCGTTCCGCTCCGGCCGGGCGGAGATCCGGTCGCCGACGCGCTCGCGGAAGCACGGGCGCTCCGCCGTGCGCGGATCGGCTGCGTCGTCGCCGAGGTGCCCTCGACCACCGACGGGCACGCCGTCGCGCTCGCCGACGCC
Organism: Actinomycetota bacterium; assembly: GCA_046735055.1. Taxonomy (GTDB): domain Bacteria; phylum Actinomycetota; class Thermoleophilia; order Gaiellales; family Gaiellaceae; genus DATBLE01. The sequence goes on along the minus strand of JBKPSO010000114.1, from coordinate 662 downwards.
GCCGCCGGTGTTCGGCTCCCGCTGGCGGAGCTCGCCGCGGGCCTACTGCTCGGCGCGATGGAGGGGGCCGCGTGAACGCGGCCGTCGCCGAGGCGCTGGCCGACCCGCGGATCGGAGCCGCCGGCGAGGACGAGCTGGCCGCCGAGGCGGCGCGCTGGGATGAGGTCGAGATCGAGGCCGGTGCGGACGAGCTCGACGACGTCCGCCGCGGCCGGCCGATCGAGTGGGCGACGCAGACGGTGACCCAGGGGGACGTGCTCGACGCCTTCCGTGACTACTGCCGCGACGAGCTCGACGACGTCGAGGTGATCGAGTCGGCGCCGAGCCGCCTCGCGCTCGGGTGGCGGCGCGAGCGGAGCACGATCGAGCTCCGCGCCGGCTACCTCTTCTGCGATCGGCTGGCGGTCGACGGGCCGGTGCTCCTCCTCGCGCCGATCGGCCCGAGGACGACAGAGCGCTTCCTCGACGAGGCAACCCTCCGCTCCCGCGTCGCCGTCCTCGACCTCGAGCGCCTGGAGAAGATCGCCGCCGTCCGCTCGAGCGTCTTCGTCTACTTCGAGTGGTTCCTGCGCGACGCCTACGGCGTCAAGATCCTGCCCGAGCAGACCTTCACAGCGGGCCTCGTCGAGCGCGGCATCATCTCCCTCGGCATGGGCTGACCG
>JBKPSO010000113.1:0-10743 GCA_046735055.1 Actinomycetota bacterium | reverse complement strand
AGACACAGGTCGGGGAGCAGGCAGCCGTCGGCAGCCAGTACTACGCGCGCGACCCGGACGCGGTCGCGCGGCAGATGGTCGAGATGGTGCCGTTGCGGCGCCGCGGGTCGCCGCAAGAGGTCGCCCGCGTCGTCGCCTTCCTGCTCTCGGACGCGGCCTCGTACGTCACCGGCGTGAACGTCGAAGTCTCGGGCGGAAGCGTCTAGCCGATGTCGCGCTCAACGGCGATACAGCTCCGGGGGCCGAGCTCGACGCGCGCTCCTCGCTAGCGGCCGACCCGCGAGACGGGCGGCTCGACCGGCTCGCTCGCCCCGGAGGCGGGTGCGGGGATTGCCTCGATCAGATTGCGGATTTCGCGAACCGCCACCGAGAGCGTCGCGAGGTCGGATGCGTTGCCGGCCTTGACATCGGCGAGCACCTGCTCGCAACGCTCGACGGCGGCGGCGTTGTGTGTTGCCCAGGTCGCCACCCGCTCGGCGGCGGCGTAGGTTTCGGGCTCCCGCAGGATGTCGGTCGTGAGCGCGCGATGTTCGCTTTGCAGGTCTTCCCACAGGGCGCGGCGGGCGAGCGCTTCCCAACGCTCCTTCCGGGGGAGCGCGGCGATGCGCCCGCGCAGGGAGTGCAGATCGAGCCGGTCGTCGATCGCGAAATAGACTCCGATCGCCTCGTCGAGGCTTAGACCCGTCGCCGCGGCCACCTCGACGAGATCGAGCACCGGGAGGAGCGACTCCAGGTATCCGACCCGGTCGGCGAGCGCGCGCGGAACGCCGGTGCCGACGAGCTCCTCGGCCGCGCGCTCGGCCGCGTTTCGATCGGCGGCGCAAAGGACGTCAGCGGCGGCCGCGGCGAGCGCCGCCGCTCCCGGACCGAAGTGGGAGATCGCCATCGCGATGTCCAGCGGGCGCGGCCGGTTGCGCAGAAACCAGCGGGTCGCGCGCTCCAGCAGGATCCGCGTCTTGAGCAGCATCACGAGCTGCGTCTGCGCGGCGACTCGGCCGTCGAGGTGTTCGATCTCGTCCCACAGGCTGTGGAGGTCGAAGACCTCGCGCGCGACGGTGAAGGCGCGCGCGATGTCCGGCCCGGTTGGCCCGGTTTCCTCGTTGAGGCGGAAGACGAAGGTCGTGCCGGCCCGGTTCACGAGGGCGTTCGTCACTCGAGCGGCGACGATCTCGCGGTGGAGGGTGTGGCGCGCGAGGCGTGTGCGGAACCGCTGTCGGACCGGGGTCGGGAAGTAGCGCTCGAGCTCGCCGGCCAGGTAGAGATCGTCCGGCAGGTCCGAGGCGAGCAGCTCGTCGTAAAGCGCCACCTTCGTGTACGAGAGGAGGATCGCGACCTCGGGTGGGGTCAGTCCTTCTCCCGCGGCCTTGCGCTCGGTCAGCGTCTCCTCGTCGGGCAGGAATTCGAGCGCCCGATCGAGTCTTCCCGTCTGCTCGAGCTGCCTGATGTAGCGGGCATGGACGTCGACCATCGAAGCGGCCTGCGCAACGGAGGTGCTGATTGCCTGCGTCTGCTCGTAGTTGTCGCGCAGCACGAGGTCCGCGACCTCGTCTGTCATCTCGGCGAGGAGCGCGTTCCGCTGCTTTTCGGTGAGGTCGCCTTCTGCGACGATCGCGTCGAGGAGGATCTTGAGGTTCACCTCGTGGTCGGAGCAATCGACGCCGGCTGAGTTGTCGATCGCATCCATCAGGACGCGACCGCCCCGCGACGCGTAGGCGATGCGGCCTCGCTGCGTGAACCCGAGGTTCCCGCCCTCGCCGACGACGCGGCAGCGGAGCTCCTCGGCGTCGACGCGGATCGCGTCGGTCGTCCGATCGCCGACCTCGGCGTGCGTCTCATGCTTCGCTTTGACGAACGTGCCGATACCGCCGTTCCAGAGCAGGTCGACGGGGGCTCTGAGGAGCGCGCGGATGAGCTCGTTCGGTGTGAGCGTCGTCGCGTCAGTGGCGAGCGCGGCCCGCGCCTCGCGTGAGAGCGGGATCGACTTCGCCGTGCGCGGAAATACGCCGCCGCCGGTTGAGATCACCTGCTCGTCGTAGTCGGCCCAGGACGAGCCCGGCAGCGCGAAGAGCCGCGCACGCTCCTTGAAGCTTTGCTCCGGATCGGGGTCCGGGTCGAGGAACACGTCCCGGTGGTCGAAGGCGCCGACCAGTTTGATGTGCCGGGAGAGGAGCATGCCGTTGCCGAAGACGTCGCCCGACATGTCGCCGATACCGACCACCGTGAAGTCGGCGCTTTCAATGTCGGTGCCGAGCTCGCGGAAGTGGCGCGTGACCGACTCCCACGCCCCCCGTGCCGTGATGCCCATGCCCTTGTGGTCGTAGCCGGTCGAGCCTCCCGAGGCGAAGGCGTCGCCGAGCCAGAACCCGTACTCCGCCGAGACCCCGTTCGCGATGTCGGAGAAGGTCGCGGTTCCCTTGTCGGCCGCGACGACCAGGTACGGGTCATCGTCGTCGTAGCAGACGACGTCAGCTGGCGCGACGTTCTCGCCGCCGACGAGCGAGTCCGTCAGGTCGAGCAGCCCGCGGATGAGGATCCGGTAGCACTCCACCACCTCCTCGCGCAGCGCCTGCCGTTCTTGCGGCGGTCGCTTGAGGACGAAGCCGCCTTTCGCCCCGGTTGGCACGATGACGGCGTTCTTGACGGTCTGCGCCTTCATCAGGCCCAGGACTTCGGTGCGGAAGTCTTCGCGCCGGTCTGACCAGCGAATGCCGCCACGGGCGACCTTGCCCGCTCGTAGATGTACGCCCTCCGTTCGCGGCGAGTAGACGAAGATCTCGAACATCGGCCGCGGGGCGGGCAGGTCAGGAATGCCGGAGGGGTCAAGCTTGAAGGAGAGGTACGGCTTCGGCTTGCCGTCCTCTGCGGTCTGGAAGTAGTTCGTCCGCAGCATCCCCTGGATCACGCTGAGGAAACTGCGCAGGATCCGGTCCTCGTCGAGGCTCGCGATTGCGTCCAGCCTTTCCTCGATCTCTCGGACGAGGCCGTGGACTTTGGCGTCCGTGCCTTCGCCTCGCGGCGGTTCGAAGCGGAGGCGGAACAGCTCCACCAGTAGGCGTGCGACGTCGGGGTTCCCCGCCAGCGCCTCCTCCATGTACGTCTGGCTGAACGTGCTGCCGCACTGGCGTAGGTACTTCGCGATCGCCCGCAGGAGCGCCACCTCCCGCCAGGTCAGCTCGGCGCCGAGCACCAGCCGGTTGAAGCCGTCGTTCTCGAGTGCCCCGCGCCAGGCCTCGGCGAAGGCGTCCTGAAAGATCCGGCGCACCCGATCGGCCTGGACCTCAACACTCGCGCCGAAGTCGAGGCCGAAGTCGTAGATCCAGACGGGCGCCCGCCCGACCGGCCTCACCTCGAAGGGCCGCTCGTCGGTGACCCGAGCGCCCATGTTCTCCAGCAGCGGCAACACGTCCGAGAGGAGGATCGGCTGGCCCGAGCGGAGCAGCTTGAACGCCAAGTGGCCGGCCGGCGACTCGAGCGGAAGGTAGAGGCTCACGTCGAGATCGCCATCCGGATCGAGCCGCTCGATGCGCTCGATGTCCGCCAACGCTCCGTGCGGCGCGAAATCGTCCCGATACGCCGGCGGGAAAGCGTCGCCGTATCGCTGGTACAGGTCCGCACCTCGCTCCTCGCCGAGCTGCTCGATCAGGACGTCGTGGAGGTCGTCCGACCACGCGCGTGTCGCCTCGGCCAGCAGGGCCTCAATCGCGTCGACGTCGAAATCGCTCGGCGCGCCCTCGTCCGTGTGGACGACAACGTGGAGTCGAGCCAGCACGGACTCGGAGACGCGCGCGCTCAAGTCGACGCTCGCCCCATCAAACGCCTCCTGGAGGATCCGCTCGATCCGCCGACGGACGCCGGTGTTGTACCGCTCGAGCGGGAGAAAGACGAGACACGACAAGAAACGGCCAAACGCCTCGCGCCGGACGAAAAGCCGAACCCGGCGACGCTCGCCGAGGTGCAGGATCCCGAGCGCGATCTCGAACAGCTCGTCCTCCTCGATCTGGAAGAGCTCATCGCGGGGGTAGCTCTCGAGGATCTCGGCGAGCGCCTTGTAGTCGTGGCCGCCGGCGACGAATCCGCTGCGCTCGACGACGCGCTCCGCCTTGCGTCGCAGCACCGGAATCTCCCAAGGGCTCGCCCGGTAGGCGGTGTGCGTGTAGAGGCCGAGGAACCGGAGCTCGCCAGAGACCGCCCCTCGCTCGTCGAAGCGCTTGAGGCCGACGTAATCCAGATAGGCGGGCCGGTGAACCGTCGCGCGCGAATTTGCCTTCGTCAGGTTGAGGAGGTTCGGGGCGCGGGCCAACCGCCGTGCCTCCGGCGACAGCCGCGCAAAGCTGTGGGAAACCGCTTTCCGCTCCGCCTCGCGCAGGATTCCAAGCCCCGATCCCGGCACCGACGAGAGCACGTCCTCGCCGTCCCGCGTGTGCAGCTCGTACTCGCGATAGCCGAGGAAGGTGAAGTGGTCGTCGCCCATCCACGCGAGCAGCGCCTTGGCGTCCGAGAGCTCATCGGGGGCGACCGGAGGCGGCCGTTCGTCCAGCTCCGCGACGATCGCTCGGGCCCGGTCGCGCATCGCCGCCCAGTCCTCGACCGCCGCCTGCACGTCCGCGAGCACCCGCTCGAGCTCCACCGCGAGCTCGTCGAGTAGCGGCTGCTCCGCCTGCCGGTCGATCTCGACATGGATCAGCGACTCGGCGAGTCCGTCCGCCTCCCACGGCCGCAGCTCCAGCAATCGCCCCTCGTCGTCCCGCAGAACCTTGACGATGGGATGCACGACCGCGTGGATCGCGCTCCCTCGGCGCGTGAGTGTCATCGCGACGGAATCGACAAGGAACGGCATGTCGTCCGTGACGATCTCGACGACGCTATGTGCGGACTGCCAGCCGTGCTCCTCGAGGTTCGGCGTATACGCGTGCACCTTCCGCTCGCCCGGCCGGCGCCTCTGCAGGTAGCGCCAATGCGCAAGAACGGCGCCGTACAGGTCGAACTCCCCGAGGTCCTCGGGCGCGGCGTCGGCGTAGTACGTGCGGGCGAACCGCTCGACGTCATCCGCCTCCCGCGCGGTCAGCCGATCCCGGACGTGTGCGATCGCCTTCTCGACGAGCGCTGTCTTCGCTTCCTCAGGCTTGAACGTCATCCCGCCCTCGTCAATCGCCGTCGGCGAAGTATGAACCGGCTACGGAGGGTGCCGGCGCACGTTCGGCGATACTGCACGCGTGCCAGATGCTCAGTCGCAATCGACCGCTCGGCTTGCAGAGCTCGAGCGCGACGAGTGTGTCCAGCTCCTGGCACTGACGAGGTTCGGCAGACTAGCGGTGAGTCCGCCGGACTGGCGTGCGCCGCCGGTCATTCGTCCGGTCACGTACGCCTTCGATCGCAGCTCGCAGTCGATCGTGTTCCGTTCGGCACGCGGGTCGAAGTTCACGGCACTGTTGCTGTCGGGCGAGGCCGCGTTCGAGATCGACGGGATCGAACCTGCAGCCGAGACCGGCTGGAGCGTGATCGTCCAGGGTCCGATCGAGGAGATCACGAACACCGCCGAGATCCACCGCCTCGAGCGACTCGAGCTGCACCCGTGGGCGCCGGGAGAAAAGCCGCATTGGATCCGCATTCGTGCCAATGTGGTGTCCGGTCGGCGGATCGCGCGGTAGGTTCGAGCGAGCGCGAGCCACCGCCGGCGCCCGTGACCTTCGTCGCCTGCTCCATCTACCGCCTCGCCGATGTGCCTGCCTGCCGCCGGCCGGATCGTTCACATCGGCCGTCCGCTCGAAAGAGCTAAGCGGGTGCCCGATCGCGTCGCTGGCAGTGCGCGCGTCGGGTTCCGAGAGGCCCTCCTCTTCGAGCAGGACCTGTGCCGGCGCCGCTCAGCGATCGTATGGTCGCGCAGCGCCCACTGATCCCGCGGATGAGAATCCCCATCACGGCCGCGCGGAAGTCCAGTACCAGTCCGTCCACGCACTCCCCAACCGTTCCTACACGGCGACGTCGCTCCATCACGGCGAACGTCCGCGCGATTAACGCCTGACTCAGCGCGCGTGCACGAGGCCGCGGCGGTCCCGGGCGGCGATCGTGAGCGATGCGGATACGCCGACGAGCGAGGCGGCGACCGCGCTCACCACCAGCAGGAGGCCCGAGGCGAGCGAGAAGTTGATCGCGATGTCCTTGCCGACGCCAAGCGCGAGCAGGATCGCGGCGGCTGCTCCTGCGTTCACGACCGCTCCGCCTGACGTGATGGGGATCACGCCCGCGGCGGCGCTCAGACAGATCACGGCCAGCGCAGTCTGCGGCGAGAAGGACAGTCCGAGAGCGCTGAGCAGCGCGGCGCTTCCGAACGCACGGGCCGACCAGCACGCGAAGAGGTAGAACCACGCGACCGTCGCGTCCTTTCGGCCGCCTCCGGTCGTGTGACAGGCGACGTGCTTGCCGAGCGTGCGCAGGCGGCGGCTCCGGCCGACGAGCGGCACCTGCGCCAGGCGTCCCCCGACGACGAGGAGCGTGCAGCACGCGATCCCGAACACGACGACGATCACCAGCGGACCGCGAAGCACCGAGTTGCTCGTCGCGGTTGCCGAGATCGAGAGCGGAAGCATCGCGATCGCGTCGATCATCCCGAGCGACACGATCGAGAGGACGATCGCGCCGATCCCCACGCGGATGCCGGCGAGTCTGCGCAGCATCCCCACTTTGATCAGGTAGTCGGCAGGACTGCGCCGCTTGCGGCCGCGGCGCCAACCGATGCGAGGCACCGCGCCTGGTCCGGGCACTCGTCACGCGGGAAGAGCCGGTGCCAGGCACGCGCGCGGAGCACGAAGCTTCCGAGATAGGCGAGCGCCGCGGCCGCCGCGAGCCACGCATCCACATGCTGAAGCGGCCAGGTCGAGTACGTCAGCCGGCGGGCGAGGAGGATCGAGGCGGCAACCGTGAGCACCGCGAACGCCGAGCTCGCGACGAAGCGGCGCCGACCGCGCAGCCGTTGCGGCAGTGCAATCACGCGGGCAAAACCAGGTAAGGATCCTCGCCGTTCTGCTCGACGACTCCGGGCACTCGCCGAAAGAGCGCGAACATGAACGCCGAGCAGCGCCCGGGGTCGAGCACGTCTCGGCGGCGAATCCGCCCGAGCCGCTCGAACGTCTCCCAGCACTCGCGGATGCTGTCCACCGCAAGCCAGTTCGAGCCTGCGTCCGACTCGAGCCGGAGTCGGCTCCCCCGCTGGTAGGTCGAGATCCTCGTGGTCGGCGCGAAGACGGTCGGGATCGGCTCGTGCGTCTCGGCGAGGCGCTCAAGCAGTTGCTCGACGTCCTCCCAGGCCGGGCCGCGACGCGGCAGTGCGTTGACAGCGGGACGGTGCATCTTCGGAAGCACGCGCGGGCCGCTCATGTGCAGTCCCCTTCTCGTAGAGGGCTTGCCGGAAGAGACTCACGCGCTCCGCCGTCGGGCGAGCAAGCGAGAAGAGGGGGCACCTGAGACCGTCTCGGCCACGCACAGGGTAGCCGCAGTCGAGCGGACCCGTATGGCACATCAGAGGTATGGCGGTTACGACCCGCCGAACATCCCGAACCGGCGCCTCGGCGGAGGAAGGAACAGTAGCCGGCGAGGCTGAAAGACCACGGAGCCCCGAAAGCCGTACGCGTACTCCTCGCTGCCGCTGGCCCCTGTCGCCGCTCCCTGCGGAACTCCAGGTCGCGGAGAGGCTCATTCGTCGCGGGGCTGGGGGTGCCCACCGCCGGTTGTACTCATCACTTAGTCACCACGCGAGGCAGAAACCGCTTGAGTGCATCGTTTGAGCTACGACCGCCTGCTGCGGTTCCAGGAGGTCGTCCGGCCGTGTTCTGGCGCCAACTCAAGAAACTCTGGGCCAAGGCGAAGCAAGGCGGTGCGATCCTCGCCCAGCCCAGGCGCTACCTCACAAGAGTCTTCCTGCCTTCATTCGCTTCCTGGCTGTGCGAGCTCGCAATGATCGGGATCTTCCTCGCCGCATTCACAATCCCCGTGACCTTCACGTCGATCATGTAGGTCGCGGGATCGGGCTCGCGACCGGACATACCGATCGCATCCTCGAACTCAGCGGGGCTCTTGACCGAGCAACCGTCAACATCGTGACGGGCTCGCATTCCACCACCTCAGTCTTCACTCTCTTCTTCCTCGGATTCGACGTCGTCTGGTTCAAGAGTTCTGCTGAGCCCCATGTCCACCAAGTCGTCGAGCCTGAGCCAGTCGTTGTCGACTTCGAACCCTCCTGCACGTGTGATCGCGGCTTTGAGCGGCTTCGCCCACACATGCTCGACCAGGGCAATGGCGCATGTGCTGTTTGACGGGATTGCCTCGATCAGGTGGTCCCGCGTCCTGTCGCTGAACAGATGACCGTCGGCGAGGTGCAGAGCGCCTGTCATTGCGCCGATCTTCGCCCCTTCCTCGCCCTCGACGCCCAAGCCGAGCAGTCCGCCGATCAGTGCGCCGAACGCGGTCGCCTCCTCCCAATCGAGGTCGCTCGCAGTCATCACCATCACACGGCCCGACGCGTCTTTCCGAATCACGATCAGGTCGATCAGGCGTATGACGCCGGCGTCCTTGAGCCGGTCGAGCTCCGGGAGGACTTCACCACGGAAGCGATTGCCGTCGAAGGCAAACGTCCAGATCTGGATCGGACCATACGAGGCCGCTTTCTCGAGCATCTCGTCTGATGTGCTCATGAAACCGCTCTCCTGTCACAGACGCACACAGCCCTCTCAGCCATCGGGAACCCACCCTCCAATGCGCACTCGCGCGAGCCGCTCAACTTCACCCATTATCGCCTCCCTCACTCCCGGCCTCTCGGCTTGCGCATCGGACGTGCCGAGAAGGGCTGGCGGGGCGGTCACCCCGGATCGCGGTGGTAGCTGCTTCGGCGCGGCGGGCCGCGCCCTCGAATTGCAAGTGTGCGGGCGCCTGCGCGACGTCGACGGCCTCACCGGCAGCCGCGAACATGTCGAGGAATTGACCCAATTGGGTCCAGCGGGCGAGGTGAGGGGAAGTACACACTCAATGGGATCGGGTGATCACAGTTGATTGCCCAGAAAGGAATCTTCGATACCTCGTACTACCTCGACCAGCCGTACGAGCTCAGCCCGCCGGCCGCACGAACGCTCGCATACGGAGAGACGTGGGCGAACTCGAGCTCATCGAGTACGGAAGGCATGGAATGCTGGAGTACGTTGACCGGCCACGGCTTCTTCATCAACCGAGATACTCGTCGTATCTACTGATGCGCAGCAGCTCCACCTACATCTACTAGCGCGCATGCGGCGCCTAGCTCTCTTCCTTTTGCTGGCCGTTCCAGCCCTGGCAGCAGGCGCATCTACGGGGTCGGCCTCCGTGCTCGATGGCTATCGCACGCAGATCGCTCGAACGACGAGGCTCACTGCGAAGCTGACCTATTTGGAGCGGGTACAGGGGTATCTCCGTCACTACTCCGACGCCAGTGTCGCGATCACCCGCTCAGACGGCAGGACGTTTCGGTTCACGCTGAGGCCACTGCGCCCCGGGTACGACGTCGCGCCTGCTGGGTTCGAGACGCCTGACCGCCGCGCGATCCACATCCGTCATCTCGATCAGGGCCGCGAGCCCGAGGTCGTAGTCGATCTCTATTGGGGCGGGGCGCACTGCTGCTTCTACACGACCGTTTTTCGATACGAGCCGGCGACACGCACATACAGGCGGAGCTCACATCTCTGGGGCGACCCTGAACCCCGTCTGCGCGATCTCGACAGCGACGGAGTGCCCGAGTTCGTTAGCGGCGATGACCGCTTCGCATATGCCTTCACGAGCTTTGCCGACAGTGTCTTCCCGATCCAGATCTGGCAGTTTGAGGATGGCCGCTTCCGCGATGTGACTCGGACGTTCCCGAAGGCGATCCGTCGCGACAGCCTCCAACTTTGGGCGTCCTATCTCAAGGCGAGATCGACAACTCGATCTGTGCGCGGTGGCCTCGCGGCTTACCTGGCTGAGAAGTACCTCCTCGGGGAGCAGGACGATGGATGGGCGCACCTCCAGGAAGCGGCGGCACGAGGAGACCTGACCTCTCGATACGACAGTCCAGACAGCGCCACGGAGTATCTAGCGAAGCTGAGGACGTTCCTCAGGAAGAACGGCTACCTCCGGTAGTTGTTCGAGAGCAAGAAGCGGGCTCGGCAAAACGGCCGCCCCTGAGACGATTCAGTCCCCTCCGCACCGATAGGGCGGTTTTTCGGGGAGGTCAGCAGCCGTGTCCCGCAGGCAGAATGAGGGGCACCCGACACGAGTGCTCGTGCCTCAATCAACGGCTTGAGCCGATCAAGTCACGGTTCTGGATGAATCCGTGATCACATGACAGGCTAGAGCGCCATGGCGTCGGGAACGTGACTGTTCGGTCTCGCGGTGCTCGTGCGGGTCGGCGGGAATCCTTCGCGGGTTCGATTCCCGCCGCCTCCACTTCGGCTCGAACGAGCGTGGCGCCGGAGCGAAGGCTCCGGCGCCACTGTGTCAGCGCTTACCGAACGACGGTCCCGCGGGCGACTCCGCCGGTGACTTTCGGCTTCGACTTGGCGACGTAGTCGTTGCTCGCGGACATCACCTTGTTGTCGAAGGCCATCTGCACCACGGTATTGGCGAACGCTTTCGACATGAGCGTCAGGTTGTCGGGGTCGACGTTGTCGATGTTGTCGCACCACCGGAACGGGTTGTCGACGCAGCCTCCATCGAATGTTCCGAGGTTGCCCTCGTAGTTGCCAA
>JBKPSO010000112.1:0-4519 GCA_046735055.1 Actinomycetota bacterium | reverse complement strand
GGTCCAGGATGGCGTCGAGCAGAAGTTCCTGACGCCTCTCGATGGAGCGCGCCTGATCTCAGCGATCACTGCGAGCCTGTTCGGCTACGACGAGTTCATCCTGCGTGAGTTCTCGCCGGAGACGCTGCTCTCCGGGCCGGCGAGCCGGCGCTAGCAACAGCACGACGCGACAAACGAATCGGGTGGGGGCCGGGCCTACCCCGGCCCCTCCCACACCGCCGGCCGTGCGGGTCGGGAACGGTTCGCAGACTCGCCCGCGGCTGTGCCGAGCGTCGCCAGGTCAGACTCGCGTTGTCGTCAGTGGGTTCGCCTCCGTGAAGTCCGTGGTGTGGAAACGGTGTAGTGGGAGAAGAGACGCCGCACCGAGAAACTTCTCAATGGTCGTGAGTTCATGACATCGCCCGACAAGCTGCTCTGCCACTCCGCCCCCTCAGAGCATGCGTCGGTTCTAGCCTCTGCCGGCGGCAAACGCAAGCATGCGTCGAGCTCAGGCGGGCGTCGGCCTGCGACTGAAATGCGGGCCGATCGGGAATGCCCTCGTCGTGCACCGAGTGAGCGAGATCCTCGACGACAAAGGTCGCGACCTGTTCCGGATCCACGCGGGCGCGTCCGTGCTCGAGGCGGTGAAGCAGATGGTGGAGCACAACGTCGGCTCGCTGCTCGTCACGGACGGGGGCAAGGTCGTCGGCATCGTCACCGAGCGCGACTACCTGCGGCGCGCGGCTGGAGAGCCGGTCGCGACGGACGCTGAGACACCCGTGCGCGAGATCATGTCCGCCCCGCTGGTCGTCGCGACGCCCGCGACGCCGCTCGAGGAGTGTATGGCGATCATGACTGACCGCCGGATCCGTCACCTTCCGATCGTCTATGAAGACGACGTCGTCGCCATGGTCTCGATCGGCGACCTGGTCAGGTTCACCTCGAAGCTGCAGAGCTTCGAGATCAAGTATCTGACCGACTACATCACCGCCGGAACCGCCGTCTGACGCCGGCACGATCCTCGGCTTCCCCCAGGGCCACTTCCTCGCATACCTCATCACCGATACGACTCGATTTCGGCGCTGGAGTTCCATGTAAGGCGGGGTCCTGCACCTCAGACGATGTCGAGTGACCATCCCATTTCGCGCCAGCGTGCCTGACGGGTTGCGCGCACAACTTTTTGAGCTGCAACTGCTGCTACGTGACCATCACGAGCAGCGAGGTGAGCGCGTTGACGGAGGCGTCGAAGTTGTGATCGGGCGGTGCGCCGTAGCCGACCACGAGTGCCTGGTCGTGCTCGAAGGGACCATGCCGGAAGGTCGCGAGGCCGAATAGTCCGATCGAGCGCTGCTGTGCTGCGGCAACGATCGCCGCCTCCGTGAGGCCTGGCGGGAGCTCGAGGACGAGGTGCAGGCCGGCAGCGATCCCACTCGGCTGAAGTTGCGGGGCAGCGTCTCGGATCTCGGCGAGCAGCTTGTCCCGGCGGCCGCGGTAGTGCAGGCGCATCTTCCGCACGTGGCGGTCGAAGTCTCCCCGGTCGATCAGCTCGGCCAGTGCGAGCTGGTCGAAGACGGGGGCGTAGCGATCAGCCAATCCCCGGTGCACGGCGGCGGCGGCGATCAGCGGGGGCGGCAGCGCGAGCCAGGCGAGCCGCAGGCCGGGCGCGAGCGTTTTGCTCGCCGTGCCGGCGTAGACGACGCGTTCCGGGTCGAGCCCTTGGACGGAGGCAACGGGTTGGCGGTCGTAGCGGAACTCGCCGTCGTAGTCGTCCTCGACGATGAAGGCATCGTTCTCCTGAGCCCACGCGACCAGCGCGGCGCGCCGGCGCGGAGACATCGTCGCGCCGAGCGGAAACTGGTGAGCGGGCGTGACGACGACGGCGTCGGCGGAGGTCTCGGCCAGACGCGCCACGATCAGTCCGTCGCGGTCGACAGGGACCGGGACGACCTCGAGCCCGGCCGCGCGCACGATGGGCGGATGGAGAAAGAGGCAGGGATCCTCGAGTGCGATGCGCCGGGCACCGCGTTCTCGCAGCACGTCGCAGAGCAGGCGCAAGCCCTGACAGAAGCCGTTGCACACGAGCAGCTGGCGCGGGCTGGTCACGGCGCCGCGTGAGCGCGCCAGGTACTCGGTCAGCGACCTGCGAAGCTCGGGACGACCGCGAGGATCGCCGGGAGCGAAGACCGAGTCACTTGCGTCCGTGAGCGCTCGCCCGAGCGCGCGCGCCCATGCGGTCCGCGGGAACCTGTTCAGATCCGGAAGATGCGGCCGCAGATCGAACCGGGGGTCTGCCGCCGCAGGCTCCTCGAATTCTTCGACCGGTCTTGCCGCGGCGTTCGACGCGACCCACGTACCGGCTCCCTGCTGCGTCTCGAGATATCCGGCAGCGACGAGCTGCGAGTAGGCGTCGCTGACGGTCGAGCGCGCCATGCCCAGCTCGCGCGCGAGCACCCTCGACGAAGGAAGCCTGGTGCCTGCTCGCAGCCTGCCTGCACGGATCGCGTCGCGCAACGCCAGCTCGAGTGCCGACCGCCGACCCTTGGCTGCAGCGAGCTCGAGCAGCAGGTCGAACTCGGCACTGGTCCGAGATTCCTTGCGCAGACTGGACTTCATATTCAGGCCACCATGACCGTAACATGGCTCGCCTCTGAAGCTTCGCGCACTCACACGTTGCCGCCGACCTGTCACGTGCCGACCGCCTGGTGAGGGAGGCGTACAACTGTCCGTCGCGGCGCAGCGAGCTCGAGGTGTACCTCGCAGCACAGTCGGACGGCTGGTTCGTGCTGTACGGCGATCGCGCTCGACGCCTCACGCGCCGGGCGACCCCTGTACGAGCGGCTCGGCTTTCAGGTCGTCGGGGAAACGACCGAGCTCTCGCTTCCGCCGGCGATCGTCGGTCGGAAGAGATCCAGCACCGTCCACCGAGACCTTTCTTCCGCTCGAGAGTGGCTACCTCGACGTGCTCCGGCGTGTCGGCCTGCGAATCGAACGGCGACTGGATCACATGCGCCTTGGTGATTCCACCCTTCCCGGCGAGCGCCGAGAGCTCCTCGCCCAAACGAGCTATGCCGCCGGCTGAGTCCCGCCGCAAATGCGAGGAGCACTTGACGCGATTCGCTACCACGAAGGCGCCGCCCTCGGTACGGACGGCTTCGATGGGATCGTGCTCCGCTACGGCATCTTCTACGGCCCGGGAACCTCGTTCGGCGCGGGCGGTCTGTACGTCCGGGAGATCCGGCGCCGGCGCTTCCCGATCGTCGGCGAAGGCGGCGCCGTGTGGTCGTTCGTGCAGGTCGACGACGCCGCTAGCGCAACCGTGGCCGCAATCGAAGGCGGCAAGCCGGGTGTCTACAACGTCGTCGACGACGAGCCGGCTCCGGTCGCGCTGTGGCTGCCCGAGCTCGCGGCTGCGATCGGCGCGAAGTCGCCGCTGCGCGTACCGGTGTGGCTCGGCAGGCTGTTCGCCGGCGAACTGGGTGTCCTCCTGATGACCGACACTCGAGGCAGTTCGAACGCCAAGGCCAAACGAGAGCTCGGGTGGCACCCGATCTACGCAAGCTGGCGAGACGGCTTCCGGCACGGGCTTGCCGATGCCGCGGGGCTCGGTTGAGCATCCGTTCCGGCCGAGCGGCGACCTCGCTGCTCCTCGTTCACGGCGCCGGCAGCGGGCCCTGGATCTACGACGGGTGGGCCGGCAGCTTCCCCGACGTCGATGTTCGCGCCGTCGACCTGCAGGGTGGACTCGATGTCGCGCGAGCCTCGATGGCCGACTACGGGGCACAGGTCGTCGCCGCGGCGCAAGGCTTGTTGCCCGGGCTGGTAGCGCTCTGTGGCTGGAGCATGGGCGGCCTCGTCGTCCTCGAGGCGGCCGCGGAAGTGCAGCCACACGCTGTCGTGTTGATCGAGCCGAGCCCGCCGGCCGAGATCCAGGGTTTCGAGCCCGCCGTACAGCCCGAGGACGGGACGTTCGATCCCGAGGCGGTGTACGGGCTCTTCCCGCGCGGAGTGCCCGTGCGTCCGGAGTCCGCGCTCGCGCGGGCCGAACGAAAGCGTGGCATCTCCGCCCCCGCCCTGCCGTGTCCGTCGCTCGTGGTTTATGGGGACGAGTTCCCCGACGAGCGTGGCAGGCGCATCGCTCGCCTCTACGGTTCCAGTCAGTGCGAGTTCCGAGGACTCGACCACTGGGGTCTCGTGAGAGACCCGCGTGTCCGTGACGTGATCGCGCGCTTTCTCCGGGAGGCTGGTCCGAGAACTTTTCCTCGAAGTGGACTTGGACGCCCCCCTCCGCGCATCTACGATCGTGGTCGGGCATGAGTGAGACCGACAGCGTTGCGATCGTGCTGGAGGCGTTCCGGGCTGTCGAGCAACGCGACGAAGAGCGCCTGCTCGAGCTTTACCATCCCGCGGTCGAGTTCCACTGGCCACCGTCGCTTCCGTTCGGCAGGGCCACGTCGCCAAGAGCCGTTGATAGGCGGGGGCCGAGCTGGTCAGATGTCTGGGACCCGCTGCAGCCAACCGAGGCCGAGCGACGTATGCACCC
>JBKPSO010000111.1:0-11230 GCA_046735055.1 Actinomycetota bacterium | reverse complement strand
TGCCGACGTGCGACGTCGCCGGCAAGCCGATCGACTCGGGCTCGAGGGCGAAGTGCTTCGCGTCCTACATGCGGATCCACACCTTCGAGGCGACGGGCGGCAAGACCTACTCCCAGATCGGTCGCTACCTGACCAAGGACGGCAAGGACACGAGCGACGTGGCCCTGGCTGCGAAGGACCCGAAGACGGGACAGCCGGTCGAGAACGGCCTCCGCAACCTGTGGGTGACGGAGACCGCGCTGACCAACGCGCTGAACACATCGTTCTTCGCGGAGCAGGTCGCGATGTTCGGCATCGTCGTCGGCATCGCGCTGGTGCTCGTCGGCATCGGGCTCGCCATCCTCGCGTTCTTCTCCCTCCGCTGGCTCCCCGCCCGGGAGGCCGAGAAGACTGCGAAGCCGTCCGTGGAGTCGGTCACCACGTAACGCTGCGTCACGCACCAACGGAAAAGGGCCCGAACGGGCCCTTTTCCGTGTGTCCGTGTTTTACCGCGTCCGGGTTCAGGCGCTGCCCCGATGAAGTGGCGAAAGCCGGATCGCAGACTGCTTACATGATCGATGCCCCCGTCGAAGCAGCATCCGAGCACGGCAGCGAGGACAGCCTGCAGCTGCTGATCGCCGAGATCTCCTCACACCCGCTGCTGACGGCGGCCGAAGAAGTCTCCCTGGCCAAGCGCATCGAGCGCGGCGACGTGGAGGCCAAGCACCGGATGGTGGAGTCGAATCTGAGGCTCGTCGTCTCGATTGCAAAGCGGTACCGCGGCTTCGGCCTGCCGCTGCTCGATCTGATCCAGGAAGGCGCGATCGGCCTCAACCGCGCGGTCGAGAAGTTCGACTGGCGGCGGGGCCACAAGTTCTCCACCTACGCGACGTGGTGGATCCGCCAGGCGATCCAGCGCGCGATCTCCAATCACGCCCGCACGATCCGGATTCCGGTGCACGTGCTCGAGCGGCGCCGCAAGGTCGAGCTCGCGGCGCAGCGCCTCGAGGCGGAGCTCGGACGCCGGCCGACCCGCGACGAGCTCGTCGCAACGACCGACCTCACGCCCCGCCAAATCGACGACGCCCGGAGCCTGGCCCGCACGACGGTGTCACTCAACCAGACCTACGGGTCGGACGGTGAGTCGGCCGAGCTCGGCGACTTGATCCCGGACCTGAGCGCGGAGCCGCCCGAGGACGAGCTCGAGCGCCGCCGTCGCCACCGGCTGATCCGGCGCGCGCTCGCCGAGCTGCCCGATCGCGAGCGCCTGATCCTCGACCACCACTACGGGCTCTCCGGCGAGCCACAGACCCTGAACGAGATCGGCCGCCAGCTCGGCCTCACGCGAGAGCGCGTCCGGCAACTCGAAGCACACGCGCTCTCGACCCTGTCGCGGACCTCCGAACTGCTCTAGATCATTCCCTCGTTTCGCTAGGCGGCTGGCTCGACCTGGTCGGTCCGCGGCTCGCGCAGGTGCAGGCGGCAACGCTGCTCGTCGTCGGCGGCGTCGACGCCCACGTACTCGAGCTCAACCGGGCCGCCCTGAAGCGCTTCGGGCCGTGCGAGCACGCGCTCGTGATCGTCCCGGGGGCGACGCACAACTTCGAGCAGTACGGCGCGCTCGAGCAGGTGGACGAGCTCGGTGTCGCCTGGTTCACGCGGCACCTCTGCGCGTAGCCCAGGGCGCTCGCAGACCTGCCAGTTTTCACCGCTTCTGGCTCTGCGCGACGTAGCCTTGGGCTGGTGGCCACGCCCGCGATCTCCGTCGCCGAGGCGCCTGACCGCGGCCTGACAGAGGCCGAGGCCCGGAGGCGCCTTGCGGGGAGACCGCGTCGTGTCGAGCAGTCGAGCCGCTCCTACGGGAGCATCGTCCGGGCCAACGTCTTCACAATCTTCAACTTGATCCTGGCCGTGTTCGGCGGCCTCGTGATCGCCTTCGGTGACATTCGCGATGCCCTCTTCGTCGGCGTGCTCGTTGCGAACACTGCGATCGGGATCTTTCAGGAGGTGCGCGCGAAGCGGGCGCTCGACCGGCTCGCGGCGCTCGTTCAGCCAACGGCAACGGTCGTCCGTGACGGGACGCGCCGGCGCGTGGACGTCGATGATGTCGTCGTCGGTGATCGGGTCGAGCTCCAGGCCGGCGACCAGGTCGTCGCCGACGGGACGCTGATCGAGTCGACCGGGCTCAGCCTGGACGAGTCCATCCTCACCGGCGAGTCACGCCCCGTCGATCGACGGGTCGGCGAGGAGGTTCGCTCCGGCTCGTTCGCGGTCGAGGGAACGGGCGCGTTCGTCGTCAGGGCTGTCGGGGATGAGAGCTACGCGGCGCGGATCACCGGAGAGGCGCGCGCGTTCCGGCATCCGCGCTCGCCGCTCGAGCGCGCGATGAACCGGCTGCTCCTCATCCTCGTCGGTGTGATCGTGCCGCTCGGCGGCCTGCTCGGGTACGCGCTCTGGACGCAGCATGCGTCCACGCGGGAGGCGGTTTCGAAGTCGGCTGCCGCGGTGGTCACGCTCGTTCCGGAAGGGCTGATCCTGCTGGCGAGCCTCACGTACGCGGTCGCTGCGATGCGGATGTCGCGGCGGGGCGTGCTGGTCCAGCAGCTGAACGCGGTGGAGTCGCTCGCCGCGGTCGACGTCGTCTGCCTGGACAAGACAGGGACGCTCACCGAGGCCAAGCCGTTCGTGCTCGACACCGTCTCTGTCGACGGCGCCGAGCCGCCCGGCCTCGAGGCCGTGCTTGCGCGCTACGCGGCGAGCGCCTCCAGCCGCAATTCGACGCTCGAGGCGATCGCGGAAGCATTCCCAGGTCGACCGGAGAAGCCGGCACAGGAGGTGTCGTTCTCGTCACGGAGGCGGTGGAGCGCGCTGCGTCTTGGCGCCGAGAACCTCGTACTCGGCGCCCCGGAGCTCTTCGCGCTCGCCGGCCTCGAGGCACGTGCGGCGCAGGAGGCGTCGGCCGGCCGGCGCGTCGTGGCCATCGGCCGTGTGCCAGAGCTTCCGAGCGAGGTCGCGCCGGATGCGGAGCCGCCTGAAGGCCTCGTCACTCTGGGACTCGTCGTCATCGGCGAGAAGCTCCGGCCCGAGGCGCGCCAGACGATCGAATTCTTCCGCGCGCAAGGCGTCCAGCTGAAGGTGATCTCCGGAGATCGCCCGGAGACGGTCGCTGCGATCGCCCGCGACGCGGGAATCCAGGTCGACGGAGAGCCTCTCGACGGGCGCAACCTCGACCCCTCGCAGGCGCTCACGGCACCGGTGATCGGCCGAATCACTCCCGAGGGCAAGCGCGCCCTAGTCGAGACGCTCGGAGCGCACGGCCGGTACGTGGCGATGATCGGCGACGGTGTCAACGACGTCCCGGCGCTGAAGGCCTCACGCCTCGCGATCGCCCAGGGGACCGGCACGCAGATGGCGCGCAGCGTCGCCGATCTCGTCCTCGTCAGCGGCGACTTCGCGGCCGTGCCCGCGTTGGTCGCCGAAGGACGCAAGCTCCTGCGGAACCTTGCGCGGGTCGCCAAGCTGTTCGTTACGAAGTCGGCCTTTGCGACCTTCCTGATCCTCTCTGTCGGACTCACCGAGACCGCGTACCCGCTCCTCCCCCGCCACCTCACGCTTGCGGCCTCCGTGACGATCGGGATCCCCGCCTTCTTCCTCGCGCTCGCGCCGAGCTCGGGCACGTTCGAGATCTCCGGATTCCTGCGCTCGGTCGGCCGCTTCGCCGTCCCGGCCGGAACCGCCGCCGGGCTCGGCGTACTCTCCAGCTACCTGTTCACCCTGGACGTCGCAGGCCGGCCACTCGTCGAGGCTCGTACGGTCGCGACGACCACGCTCGTCCTCGCCGGGCTCTACCTCGTCTACGTGCTCGAGGCGCGCGGTCGGCTGAGCAGGCGGATCTCGGTACTCGCGCTCTGCCTGGCGATGCTCGGTCTCTACGTGCTCGTCATCGTCACGCCCGCCGGGCGCGCCTTCTTCGACCTCGCGCTCGGCCCCGCGCTGCCGGCGTCAGTGGCCGGAGCCGCCTTCACCGCAGCGATTCTCTGGCTGACCGACGAGCGCTTCGTTCCCGCGCGGCCGTAGCGCTGTGGTCGCCTGCAACGAAGGGATCAGTACCCGCGCGGACGACCTATCCGCGTAGGCCACGATGCTGTCGCACCCTCCGCACCTGGACGATTTACCTGCGATGACGCTTCCCCCTGGAAGATCAAGGTCGTCTACGCGGAGCGGGAGTCCGTGCCGGATCTCCGGATGACCTCCGCGCCCGAGCACCTCCGGTTCTTCCAGGCGCGCTTCGAGCCGCTTGCACCGCTGCCCCGGGCGGTGCGGGCGTGATCACGGCGACGACGCTCTTCGAGGAGCTGAAGCCGCCTCTCGGCGAGGACGAGGCGCGGATCGAGGCGGACCGCTGCCTCGAGTGTGGCGGCGTGCACGCGCCCGCTCCCTGCACCCTCGCCTGCCCCGCCGAGGTCGACGTCCCGGGGTTCGTGACCGCAATCGCCGACGGGGACCCGGGCCGCGCGGCCGAGCTGATCTTCGCCGAGAACCTGCTCGGCGGGACGTGCGCGCGCGTCTGCCCGACGGAGCTCTTCTGTGAGGGCGCGTGCGTGCTCGTTCACGAGGGACGCCGCCCGATCGAGATCGGGCGGCTGCAGCGCCACGCCGCAGATCTCGCGCTTGCGGAACACCGGTCCCTGCGGGTGCGGGCCGAGGCGAGCGGCCGCCGAGTGGCGGTCGTCGGCGCCGGCCCCGCCGGCCTCGCCTGCGCCGGCGAGCTCGCCGCCCGCGGCCACGAGGTCACGGTCTTCGACGAGCGGCAGGAGGTGGGCGGCCTCGTCCGCTACGCGATCGCGCCGTATCGCGAGCTGAAGAAGCCGCTCCCCGACGAGGCTGCGCTCGTGCGCGAGCTCGGCGCGCGCATCGTCCTCGGCTGGCACGTCGGCCCCGCCCGGTTGCAGACGCTCGCCGCAGCGTACGACGCCGTCGTCCTCGCAGTCGGGATGGGACCCGACGCGCAGGTTCACTACCTGGGCGACGACCTCGACGGGGTCTGGGACTCCCTGCCGTTCATCGAGGGGATCAAGACCGACAGGCCTCCCAAGATCGGCCGCCGCGTGGTCGTGATCGGCGGCGGCAACACCGCGATCGACGTCGCGATCGAGTCGGTTCGGCTCGGCGCTCGGTCGGTGATGCTCCTCTACCGCCGCACCGAAGCCGAGATGCCTGCGTACCCGCACGAGGTCGAGCAGGCGAAAGCGGAAGGCGTCGAGCTCCGCCTCCTCACGGCGCCGACCCGCTTCGTCGGCCGCCAGTGGCTCGAGGGCGTGGAGTGCATCCGCATGGAGCTCGGCGAGCCGGACGAGAGCGGACGCGCCCGGCCGAAGCCGGTTCCCGGAAGCGAGCACGTCATCTCATGTGACACGGCGATCAAGGCGATCGGCCAGGAGCCGCGGCGCGAGCTCGCCGAGTGGATCGAGGGGCTCGAGCTCGACGCGGGCGGGCGCGTCGCCGTCGACCCGGAGACCGGGCGCACGTCCGCCGCCAGGTTCTACGGGGCCGGCGACGCCACGAACGGCGGCGCGACCGTCGTCGAGGCGGTGCGCGAGGGCAAGCTCGCCGCACGCGCGGTCGACGCAGAGCTCAAGGCAAGCGTTGCCGGCATAGCCGGCAACGCCCGGCCGGAAAGCCGGGCGCCTACGGCGCCCGTGCAGAGGGCCCCGTGAAGGAGATCCGCTGGCACGCGCGCGCCGGACAGGGCGCGAAGACCGCGGCTCAGCTGCTCGCCGTCGCCCTCCTCCGCGAGGGCAAAAGCGTCCAGGCGTTTCCCGAGTATGGGCCCGAGCGCCGCGGCGCGCCGATGCGCGCGTACACGCGCTTCGACGACCGCCCGATCCGCCGCCACGACTCGGTCGAGGACCCTGACGCCGTCGTCGTCCTCGAGCCCTCGCTCGCCGAGCTCGCCGATCCGCCGGACGGTGCGCTCTTCCTCGTCAACTCCGAGCAGCCGATCGACGGGGCGCTGTGCGTCCCCGCGGCGCGGATCGCGCCGAAGGGCGTGAACATGGTCATGCTCGGCGCGCTCGCGGCCGCACTCGGCGAGCCGCAGCTCGACCGCCTGGCCGAGGCCGCGGTCGAGGTGCTCGGCGCCAAGACCGACCCCGCCGCGCTGCACACCGCCCTCGAAGGCGGATACGCGGCGGTACAGGAGCAGCGATGCGCAGCCTGAGTGCCTGGAGCGAGCTCGAGCCCGGCGGCATCGTCATCCGCGACGAGGCCGAGCAGCCGCGGACGGGCGGCTGGCGCACCGGCCTGAAGCCGGCTGCCGACCTGGAGCGCTGCGTCGACTGCCTGCTCTGCTGGCTCTACTGCCCCGACTCGGCGATCCGGCTCGATGGAACAGCGTTCGCGGGCTTCGAGCTCGACTTCTGCAAGGGCTGCGAGCTGTGCGCGGCCGTCTGCCCGACCGGCGCGATCGAGATGGTGGGCGATGCCGACTGATCTGACCCACGCGCGGCTCCTGACCGGCGGGGAGGCCGTCGCCGAGGCGATGCGCCAGGTCGACCCGGACGTCGTCCCGGTCTACCCGATCACACCCCAGACCCCGATCATCCAGACCTTTGCGAAGGCCGTCGCCGACGGCCGCGCCCACGGCGAACTCGTCGACGTCGAATCGGAGCACTCGGCGATGAGCGCCGCCGTCGCCGCCGCACTCGCGGGCGCGCGGACGATGACCGCGACCTCCTCGCAGGGCCTCGCGCTGATGGCGGAGATCGTCTACATCGCCGCGTCGATGCGCGCGCCCGTCGTGATGGCGCTCGGCAACCGCGCCCTCTCGGGCCCGATCAACATCCACTGCGACCACTCGGACTCGATGCTGATCCGCGACTCCGGCGCGATCCAGCTTTTCGCCGAGAACGCCCAGGAGGCGTACGACCTGACCGTGATCGCGCCGCGGCTCGCCGAGCACCCCGAGGTCCTGCTCCCCGTGCTCGTCTGCCTCGACGGGTTCACGATCACGCACTCGGCGGAGCCGGTCACCCCGCTCGACGACCATGCGGTGCGCGAGTTCGTCGGCGAGTACCGGATCCCGCACGCGCTGCTCGACCTCGACCAGGTGACGACGCAGGGCCCGTTCGCGATGCCCGACTACTACTTCGAGCTGCGCCGGCAGCAGACGGATGCGATCGAGCACTCGATCGAGATCTTTGCGGAGCTCTGCTTCGAGTACGAGGAGCTGAGCGGGCGCTCCTACGGGCCGTTCGACGCGTACCGCCTCGACGACGCCGACCACGCGCTCGTCTGCCTCGGCTCGAGCGCCGGCACGGCGAAGGATGTCGTCGACGACCTGTGCGCCGAGGGGGAGGCGGTCGGCCTGCTGAAGATCTGCTCGTTCCGGCCGTTCCCGGCGGAGGCGATCCAGGCCGTGCTCGGGCAGGTCGGCACGGTCTCGGTTCTCGACCGCGCGGACTCCCCCGGTGGCGCCCCGCCGCTTTTCGCCGAGGTGACGGTCGCGGTCGCCGGAGGGTCGCACCGCGTGAGCAGCTACGTCTACGGGCTCGGCGGCCGCGACCTCCACCCCGGCGACATCCGAGCGATCCTCGACGGGACGGCACCCCACTATGTCGGCGTCAGGAGCACCGCATGCCCCGTCTGAAGACGCTCGTCCGCAACGAGGCCGGGACGCCGCCGCTCCGCAGCGGCCACTCGCTCTGCCAGGGCTGCGGCATCCCGATGGTCGTTCGCACCGTGATCGACTCGATCGACGGTCCGGTCGTCGCCGTCAGTGCAACGGGCTGCCTCGAGGTGGCGACGACGCGCTACCCGACGACCGCCTGGAACGTGCCGTGGCTCCACGTCGCCTTCGAGAACGCTGCTGCGGTCGCGAGCGGCGTCGAGAGCGCGTACCGCGCGCTGCGCCGGCGCGGCGGTCTGCCGCAAGAGGACGACCTGACGATCGTCGCATTCGCCGGCGACGGCGGCACCTACGACATCGGGCTGCAGGCGCTCTCCGGGGCGCTCGAGCGCGGCCACCGCTTCGTCTTCGTCTGCTACGACAACCAGGCCTACATGAACACCGGCATCCAGCGCTCGGGCGCGACGCCGTTTGGCGCGTCGACGACGACGACCCCCGCCGGAGAGGTCTCCTTCGGAAAGCTCCAGCAGCGTAAGGACCTGACCGCGATCGCGGCCGCGCACAAGATCCCGTACGTCGCGCAGACGGCGGCCGGTCCGCACTGGCAGGACCTGAGCCGGAAGGCAGCGCTCGCCGCCAAGGCCGACGGCCCGGCGTTCCTGAACGTCCTCGCCGACTGCCCGCTCGGCTGGGGGCACGAGGCAAAGCTCTCGCCGACGCTCGTCAACGGCGCGGTCGAGAGCTGCGTGTGGCCTCTGTACGAGGTCGAGGACGGGCGCTGGCGGCTGACCTACCGCCCGAAGAGCCAACTTCCGGTCGAGGACTGGCTGCGTCCCCAGAAGCGCTTCGCGCACCTTTTCCGGCCCGAGGCTGCCGGTCTGCTCGACGAGATCCAGCGACGGGTCGACGACGACTGGGCGGTGCTGCTCGAGCGCTGCGAGGACTGAGATGCGGCGCGTCCTGGTCATGGGAGCCGGCGGCCGCGACTTCCACGACTTCAACGTCGTCTTCCGCGAGGACCCGTCCTCGCAGGTGGTCGCCTTCACAGCTGCGCAGATTCCGGGGATCGACGCCCGCCGCTACCCCGGCTCCCTCGCTGGCCCGCTCTACCCGGACGGGATCCCCATCTTCCCCGAGGACGAGCTGACGCGGCTGATCCGGGACGAGCAGGTCCACGAGGTCGTGTTCTCGTACTCCGACCTCTCTCACGACGAGGTGATGCACAAGGCGTCGCGTGCGCTCGCCGCCGGCGCGGACTTCCGCCTGCTCGGCCCGGACCGCACGATGCTCTCCGCTGCGAAGCCAGTGGTCGCCGTCTGCGCGGCGCGAACGGGCAGCGGCAAGAGCCAGACGAGCCGCCGCGTCGGCCGGATCCTGCTCGATGCCGGCCTGCGCGTCGTGCTCGTCCGCCACCCGATGCCCTACGGCGACCTCGAGCGGATGCGCGTCCAGCGTTTCGAGACGCTCGCCGACATCGACGCGGCGCACCCGACGATCGAGGAGCGCGAAGAGTACGAATCCCCCGTGCGCGCGGGGATGGTCGTCTACGCGGGCGTCGACTACGGCGAGATCCTCGAGCGCGCCGAGGCTGAGGCCGACGTGATCGTCTGGGACGGCGGCAACAACGACCTCCCCTTCTTCCGGCCCGATCTGCACATCGTCGTCGTCGACCCGCTCCGCGCCGGTCACGAGCTGCACTACCACCCGGGCGAGGCGAACCTGCGCCGGGCGGACGTCGTCGTCGTGAACAAGCTCGACAGCGCCGCCCTGGCTGCAGTGGACCGGGTCGACGCGGACGTCGCCCTGATCAACCCGTACGCGACGATCGTCCGGGCCAACTCCCCCGTGACGCTCTCGCACGGCCCGTCGCTCGTCGGCGCCGCCGTCCTCGTCGTCGAGGACGGGCCGACGATCACGCACGGCGGGATGCCGCACGGCGCCGGGCTCGTCGCCGCCGAGGGCGGCGGCGCGGGGTTGATCGTCGACCCCCGCCCGTACGCAGTCGGCTCGATCGCCGAGACCTTCCACCGCTACCCGCACATCGGCTCAGTCCTGCCGGCGATGGGATACTCGGCGAAGCAGCTCCTCGAGCTCGAACAGACGATCGACGCCGTCGAGTGCGACGTCGTCGTCACAGGGACCCCGATCGACCTCGCACACCTCATCCGCTCGCGTCACCCCATCCGCCGCGCCGGCTACGAGCTCGAGGAGATCGGCGAGCCGAGGCTGGACGAGCTGCTGGCGCCGATCGTCGGGCGCGCAGCTACGGAGGCGCCGGCCGCGGCCTGAGCTTGGTACTCGCCCGGGCAATCGGCCGCGTTTCGACTCTGTCGAAGCGCGGCCGGGAGTGGGCCGATCGCCAGGAGCCCGGCTCGGTCACCGGCGTCGCGATCGACGCCTGGCGGCGGTACCGGGCAGTCGACGGGCCGCTCCAGTCTGCGCTCCTCTCCCTGTACATCCTCGTCGCCGTTCTGCCTGCGCTGCTGGTGATCGAGGAGTACCTCGAGACAGATCCGACCGCCCTCGCCAACCACATCGTCCACCACTACGGGCTCTCGCCGACCACGGGGGACCTGGTACGCGGCGTGCTCGTCCAGGACAAGACGCACGAGCTCGGCTCAGCCCTCTTCGCGATCGCGGGGGCGTTGTTCTTCGGCCTCAGCTTCGGCCGTGTGCTCCAGCACGTACACGCGCGTGCGTGGCGGATCCCGCTCGAGGAGAGCAATGCCGACGTCCCGCGGTACGCGGCCGCGCTGCTCGGCCTCTACGGCCTGATCCTCCTCCTGCTCGTGCAGCTGAAGGAGCTCACGGGCGACCTGTCCTGGGCGAGGCTCGTCGTCGCTCCGGGCTGGCTTGTGCTGCTGACGCTCTACTTTCTGTGGGCGCCGAGGCTGCTGACCCACCGCGAGATCGGCGCGCGCGACCTCCTGCCCGGCGCGGTGCTGACCGCCTCCGGCCTCATCGCCGTGATGCTGATCTCGAGCTTCGTGATGGAGTTCTGGGTCAACCTCTACGCCCGGGACTACGGCGGCTTCGGCGTCGTGATGGCGATCTTCTTCTGGATCGGGTTCTGCTCTGCGGTGATCGTCCTCGCCGCGAGCCTGTCGCCCGCGCTCGCCGAGCGGCGGCTGGCACGCGGCAGCGCCGCCTGATCGATAATCGCGCCATGACCGAGCCGACCTTCGAGCAGCTCCAGGCGCGACTTGTCCCGCTCTGGAAGTCGATCGAGCGCCTGAGCCAGGACGAGCAGACGATCGTCGTCGTGCCGTCGATGACGGTCGACGCCGGGGACCTGACGGGGGCGAAGCTGCAGGCGTACGAGGAGCGGTTTCTCTTCCTCCTGCTGCTCCTGCGCCAGCCGCGGGCGCGGCTCGTGTACGTGACCTCGCAGCCGATCCTGCCCAGCATCGTGGACTACTACCTCGACCTGCTGCCCGCTGTGATCCCGTCACACGCGAGGAAGCGGCTCTTTCTCGTGGCGACGCTCGACGGCTCGTCGCGCCCGCTCTCGCAGAAGCTCCTCGAGCGGCCCCGGCTGATCCGTCGGCTCCGCGAGCTGATCGTCGACCCGGAGCGCGCCCACCTCGTCCCGTACAACACGACGGAGCTCGAGCGCGACCTCGC
>JBKPSO010000110.1:0-18811 GCA_046735055.1 Actinomycetota bacterium | reverse complement strand
GTGCAGACCGAGCAAGGCCTCGTCGTCCCTGTCGTCCGCGCCTGCGACTCGCGGCCGATCGACGAGCTCGCCGCCGACGTCTCGAGGCTCGCCGATAGCGCCCGCGCCGGGACGCTCGCGCCCCAGGAGCTGCACGGGTCGACCTTCACCGTGACGAGCGCAGGCAAGCTGGCCGGCCTCTTCAACACCCCGATCGTCAACTACCCGGAGGTCGCGATCATGGGCATCGGCCGGATCGGCCCGCGCCCGGTCGCCCGCGACGGCGAGGTCGTCGTCCGGCAGACGGGCACGATCGCCGTCACCTTCGACCACCGCGTGATCGACGGCGCGCGCGCGGCAGAGTTCGGGCTGGCAGTGATCCGCCGCCTCGAAAATCCGGGCGAACTGTCCTAGGCCGCGGCCTGCGCTCGGTCGAGGTGCTCGTCCAGCATCCGCTCGATCCGCGGCGCGCTGACGCGTCCCTCGAGGCGCCCGACGACACGGTTGCCCTTGATCAGGAGCAGCGTGGGCACCGTGTCGACGTTGAGGCGGCTCGCGATCTCGGGCCGCTTCCCGACGTCGACCCGGGTGACGCGCAGCCGACCGCGCTCCTTGCGGGCCAGATGAGCGAGCAAGCTCTCCATCCTCCTGGCCGGCCCGGACCGTGGCTCAGTGAAGAAGGCGAGCAGCGGGGTCTCGGCACCCATGACGAGCCTCTTGTACCCGACCGCACCGCCCGTCCAAACGGGAAATCTGTAAGGAGATCGTCAAGGTCGGGCTAGACTGGCCGCGGGGATGGGCGCCTGGTACTGGATCGGTGTTGCGACCGGCCTCGGCGTCGGCGCGGGCATCGTCCTCGGCGCGCTGCTGCCCGGAGGACGGATCGGGCTGACGGCCGCGATCGCGGCTGCGCTCGGCATCGCCGCGGGCATCGGGATCGGCCACCTCGTCGGCGGCTGGGCCGAGGCGGCCGGCGGCGCGGCCGGTGGGTTCCTCGGTGCGCTGTCGGCCGTGCCGATCGTGGCCGGCGCGGTCCGGGCCGGTGGAACGCGGTTCGGGGTTGCCGTGATCGTCGCCCTTGCCGGGCTCGTCGTTGCCGCGATCAGCTTCGTTCCCGGCCTCGGCTACGTGGTCGCCGTCCTCGTGCCGGTGTCTGCGCACCGGCTCCGGGGGCGGGGCGGGCAGCGATACGCGGGTCTCCGGATCCTCGCCAAGGACTGACGACGAAGAAGCTCGTCCTGATCGTGATCGACGGCCTGACGCCGGCCGTCTTCGAGCGCGCGGTCGGCAGCGGCGATGCGCCGGCGCTCGCTCTGCTTGCCCGTGAGGGGACCTATCGCCGCGCCGTCTCGACCTTTCCCTCGCTGACGCCGGTCTGCGCCTCGTCGATCGCGACTGGCGCGCACCCGGACGTCCACCGGATCCCTCACCTCGTCTGGTACGACCGCGACGAGCGCCGGCTGATCGAGTACGGCTCGTCGCTCGGCGCCGTCGTCGCTGCGGGAACCCGCCGCTCGATCCTCGACACGATCTTCAACATGAACGGCCGCCACCTGGGGCGGGACGCGACGACCGTGTTCGAGGCGCTCCGCGACGCCGGCCTCGTCACGGCGGCGATCAACTTCACGTGCTACCGAGGGCGGACGGAGCATCGAACCGTGCTCCCCGGCGTGACGCGGCGCGCGCTCGCGCCCGAGCGGTTCTTCTTCTACAACCTGTTCGAGTCGGACGAGACCGGCGCGCCGCTCGCCGTGCGCAAGCGCGCGGCGGGAACGGTCGACGCGTACGCCGCCGCGGTCGGCCGCTGGCTCGTCACGCGCGACGGCTTCGACTTCCTCGTCTACTACCTGTCCGACTACGACTACGCCTCCCATGCGCTCGGCCCGGAGGGCGCGGTGGGGAAGCTCGGCGACGCCGACCGCGCCGTCGGCGCCCTGGTCGAGGCGGCCGGCGGTCTCGACGAGTTCCTCGACCGCTACGACGTCGTCCTCTGCTCGGACCACGGCCAGACCGACGTGCACCGGGCCGCCGCGCTCGAGGCTGCCTACGCCGACCTCCGGGTCTTCCGCGGCCGCGAGCCGCGCTCGGACGTCGTCGTCTGCGCCTCGAACCGCGCGGGGCAGGTCTACCGGCTGGGCGGCTGTCCCGAGGACACCCGCGGTCTCGCCGAGCGCCTCGACGGGCACGAGGCGGCGGAGGTCGTGCTCTTCCGCGAGGGCGCCGACGCCGTCGCCCGTCGCGGCGGGGAGGAGCTGCGCTTTCGCCCCGAGGACGGCGGCTTCCAGCTGGACGGCGACCCTGCCGTGCTCGACTACCCGGACGCGCTCGCGCGCGCCTGGGCGGCGCTTGCGAACCCGAGCGCGGGCGACGTGCTCGTCTCGGCGGCCGAGGGTTACGAGTTCACCGACCTGGGTGGCCGGCACCACGCGGGCGGGGGCAGCCACGGGTCGCTCTGCGCCGGAGACTCCGAGGTGCCGATGCTCGTCATCGGTCTCGACGTGCCGCCCGCGAGCATCACCGAGATCGCGCTGGCGGTGGTCGCCCGGTTCGCGGTGGCAGCCGGTGTCGCCTGACGATCTCGCAGCCGCCCGCAGGCGGATGGTCGACGAGCAGCTGCGCGGCCGCGACATCGCCGACGAGCGGGTGCTCGCGGCGATGGAGCGCGTCCCGCGGGAGCTGTTCGTCGCCGAGGAGTACCGCCGCCGCGCCTACGACGATGCGGCGCTCCCGATCGCCGAGGGCCAGACGATCTCGCAGCCGTACATGGTCGCGCGGATCTGCGAGGTGCTCGCGCTGCGGGGCGACGAGCACGTGCTGGACGTCGGCACCGGCTCGGGTTATCAGGCCGCGGTGCTCGCGGAGCTCGCGGCAGAGGTGCACACGATCGAGCGTGTGGCCACGCTCGCGGACACCGCGCGCGCGGCGCTGGCCGCCGCCGGCTACGAGCGCGTGCAGGTCCACGTCGGCGACGGCACGCTGGGGCTGCCGGAGCATGCCCCGTTCGCGGCGATCGCAGTCGCTGCCGCCGCCCCCGAGGTGCCACCCTCGCTCTACGACCAGCTCGAGCTCGGGGGGCGCATGGCGATCCCGGTCGGCGGCCGGGCGGGCCAGGAGCTTCAGCTCGTCGTCCGCAGCCCCGAGGGCCCGGCGGTGCTCCGCTCCGTCCCGTGCCGGTTCGTGCCGCTCGTCGGCGCCGAGGGCTTCGACCGTGAGTGAGGTGCGGCGCGTCCGCGTGATCGTCCACGGCTTCGTCCAGGCGGTCGGCTTCCGCGCCACCGCCCGCTCGAGCGCGCGGTCGCTCGAGCTCGCAGGCTGGATCCGGAACAACGCGGACGGCACAGTGGAGGCGGAGCTGGAAGGACCTCCCGACCGACTCGACCTGCTCGTCGATTGGTTCCGGCGTGGGCCCCGCGGGGCACGTGTCGACACGATCGACGTCGAGCCGGTGGAGCCGACGGGCGAGCAGGGCTTCTCGATCAGGTAGCGGGACGTTCCGCTACGCTCGCGACGTGGCGCGACCGACGGCAGCGGGCATCGCGGCCGCGCGCGCCGGCCGCGCGCTGCGCCGCCCCCAGAACTGGATCGAGCTGCTCAAGTTCTCCATCGTCGGGGCGAGCGGCTATGTCGTCAACCTCGCCGTCTATGTCGCGCTGCTCGACGGTGTCGGCCTCCACTACCTGCCTGCAGCCGTGTGCTCGTTCGTCGCCGCCGTCTCGAACAACTACTTCTGGAACCGGCAATGGACGTTTCGGCACCGCCGGGGGCACGTCTACTACCAGGGGATGCGGTTCCTGGCGGTCTCGATCACGGCGCTCGCCCTGAACCTCGCGATCCTGCGTGGCCTCGTCGCGCTCGGGGCGGGCAAGATCGTCGGACAGGCGGTGGCGATCATCCTGGTGATGCCCTTCAGCTTCAGCGCGAACAAGCTCTGGTCGTTCGGGCGGTAGGCGTGATGCGCGCTGCCGCAGCCGCCGCGCTCCTCGCCGTCGCGCTCGCCGGGGCTGCCCAGGCGACGCCGCCACGCGGGCCCGTCTACGACGAGCAGGGACGACTGGTCAAGGTCCCCTACGCCCCCGCGGCCCCGAAGTCGGTGCTGACCGAAAAGCAGGCGCTGCTCGCCTTCATGGCCGTGCCGAAGGTGAAGCACTGGCTGAACCGGTATCCGAAGGCGACCCTGATCAAGCAGGCGACTTACGACTCGACGTATCACGACTGGGAGGCGAAGATCTGGTCGGGCAAGGCCGGCCAGATCGCGGGCGGTCGGGTCGACGACCTGAGCGCGATCGTGACCGATGCCTGGACCGGGCCGCAGGTCGCGTGGGCGATGGCCCGTGGCGGCTCCGGCGCGTTCGGCGGCAAGAAGATCAACAGCCTCCCGGTCTGGTTGGGCTTCTGCGCCGCCTTTCTGATCGGCCTCGCCGACTGGCGACGGCCGTTCAGCCTGCGCAACCTCGACCTGCTCGCGGTGCTCTCGTTCTCGGTCTCGCTCTGGTACTTCAACCACGGGCACGTCTTCGCCAGCTCGTCGCTCGTCTACCCCGGGCTCGCCTACCTGCTCGCGCGCACGAGCTGGATCGGTGTGCGAGACCGTCCGCCGCCCACGTCGCGCCCGCTCTGGCCGGTGTGGCTGCTCGCGGCGGCGACGGTCTTCGTCGGCGGCTTCAAGGTCGGGCTCAACGTCCGTGACTCGAACGTGATCGACGTCGGGTTTGCGGGGCCGATCGGCGCCGAGCGGATCGTCCACGGCCAGTCGCCGTACGGCAACTTCCCGGTCGAGGACTCGCGGAAGCCCTGCGGGCCGGCCGACCGCAACGGCGAGATCCGCGAGCGGATCCAGACGAACGGCCGCTGCGAGGCGGCGAACCCGAACGGCGACACCTACGGGCCGGTGTCCTACCTCTCCTACATTCCCGGCTACGCCTTCTTCGGCTGGAGCGGAAAGTGGGACGACCTGCCGGCCGCCCACTTCACCTCGATCGCGTTCGACGTGCTCTGCCTGCTCGGGCTCGGGCTCGTCGGGTGGCGATTCGGAGGCATCCGGCTCGGGGTCACCCTCGCCTTCGCCTGGGCCGCGTACCCGTTCACCCAGTACGTGTCGAACTCGAATTCGAACGACGCGATCATGCCCGCCTTCCTGATCTGGGGGTTCTGGCTCTCGACCTCGCACTGGGCGCGCGGTCTCTTCGCCGGGCTCGCCGGTTGGACGAAGTTCGCGGCGCTGATCGTCGTCCCGTTGTGGGCGACCTATCCGGAGCTCCGCCGCAGCCGTCGCACCGCGCTCGTCTTCGCCGCCGGCTTCGTGTTGGCCACCGCCGCGGCGTTCTGGGTCCTGCTGCTCGAGCCCAACCCGCTCCACGCCGCGCGCGTCTTCTGGGACCGGACGATCCCGACGCAGATCGACCGCCACTCGCCGTTCTCGCTCTGGGACTGGGGCCAGTACCACGCGGCCGGCATCCCCGACCTTTCCTGGATCCAGAAGGTGCTCGAGGTCGCCCTGGTCGCCGGCGCGGGCGTGCTCGCGTTCCTGCCGCGGAAGAAGACGCCGCTCCAGCTCGCCGCCTTCACCGGTGCACTCCTGATCGGCTTCGAGATCGTCCTCACCCACTGGTTCTATCTCTACCTGCCGTGGTTCTTCGGTTTCGTCGCGTACGCGGTGCTGGCTGCGGAGCCGAGGCGGGCCGAGGCTCCGGTCGTCTCCACCGATGAGCACCAGGCTCGCGAGCTGGTCCCAGCCGGCTGACCCACGGCTCGCCGTCGTCGCCGCGGCGCTCGCGCTCGCAGTGTTCGTCGGCTCGTGGGCCGCACTCCACCGTGGCTTCTACCGGCACAGCCAGATCGTCGACACGCCCGTCTACCAGAACTACGGCGACGCGATCGCGAACGGGAAGGTGCCCTACCGGGACTTCGGGCTCGAGTATCCACCCGGCGCGCTGCCTGTCTTCGCGATCCCGTCGCTGCTCCGCTCGCCCGACGGCGACCTGGAGCGCTACCGGGACCGGTTCGAGACGGAGATGCTCGTCTGCGGCGGGCTCGCGGTGCTGTTCGTGCTCTCGGCGCTCCTCTCTCTGGGAGCAGGCCCCGGGCGGCTCGGGCTCGCGCTCGGGTTCACGGCGCTCGCGCCGCTCTTGCTCGGCTCGGTCGTCCTCTCGCGGTTCGACCTCTGGCCTGCAGCGCTCACGGCCGGTGCGCTCGCCGCCCTGCTCGCCGGCCGCGAGCGTGTGGCCGGAGTGGTGCTCGGCCTCGCGGTCGCGGCGAAGCTGTACCCGCTCGTGCTCGTCCCGGTCGCCGGGATCTGGATCTGGCGCCGCTCCGGACGACGTGCGGGGCTGGTCGCGCTCGCGATCTTCGCCGGGGTCGTCGCGGCCTGCTTCCTTCCGTTTCTCGCGCTCTCGCCGCAGGGCCTCTGGGAGAGCGTCAGCCGGCAGACCGAGCGGCCACTTCAGATCGAGTCGTTCGGCGCAGGCGTGCTGCTCGTCCTGCACCAGATCGCCGGCGTCGGGATCACGATGGAGTCGAGCCACGGTTCCCAGAATCTGGCGGGGTCGGGTCCCGATGCGATCGCCACGCTCCAGAGCGCGCTCCAGCTCGCCGCCGTCGTCGCCGTCTGGATCTGGTTCGCGCGCGGGCCGATGGAGCGCGATCGGCTGGTGCGCGCGTTCGCCGCGACCGTCTGCGCCTTCATCGCCTTCGGGAAGGTGTTCTCGCCCCAGTTCCTGATCTGGCTCGTCCCGCTCGTCCCGCTCGTCCGGGGCCGGCGGGGGCTCGCCGCCGGCGCGATCCTCGCGCTCGCGCTCGTCCTCACCCAGCTCTGGTTCCCGTTCCGCTACTGGGACCTCGCGCTGCACTTCCGCGCGCTGCCGTCGTGGCTCGTCTTCGTGCGCGACCTCGCCGTGTTCGGACTGTTGGCGGCGCTCCTGTGGCCGTTCCGGACTCGCCTGGGGAATGTCCCCGGCAACGTTCGAAGCGGCTAGCCGACCTCGATCCGCAAGGGCTCGATCGCAGTCGCGCGCCCGTCTGCGCCGCAGTCGAGGACGACGCCCTCGAGCCGGACGCCGCCCTCGGCAGGGCGGAACCGGACCGGCATCCCGGTCCGCATCCGCCGGATCGCGAGCTCGGCCTCGACGCCGATCACGGAGTCGTGCGGCCCCGTCATTCCCGCGTCCGTGATCGCGGCCGTGCCGCCCGGCTGGATGCGTGCGTCGTTCGTCTGCACGTGGGTGTGCGTGCCGATCACGGCGGTGACTCGCCCGTCGAGGTACCGCGCGACCGCGATCTTCTCGCTCGTCGCCTCGGCGTGGAAGTCGACGACGACGACCGGCGTGCGGGCGCTCGCCTCCTCGACGAGGTCGTCGACGACCTCGAACGGCCCGCAGACGACATCGAGGAAGAGCCAACCGAGCAGGTTGACGACCCCGACCGGCGTCCCGTCCTCGGCGGGAGCGACTGCGAGCGCGCGGCCCGGGGAGCCCGAGGCCACGTTCGCCGGCCGGATCACACGCTCGGAGGCCGCGAGGTAGGGGCCGATCTCGTCGCGGGCCCAGACGTGGTTCCCGAGCGTGACCACGTCGGCGCCGGCGGCGAGGAGCTTGTCGGCGAGCCGCGGAGTCAGGCCGCGGCCGTCGGCCGCGTTCTCGCCGTTGACGATGCAGAACCCGGCCCCGAGCTCCTCTCGGAGCGCCGGCAGCCGCTGCTCGACCGCATGCCGGCCCGCCGTGCCGAAGACGTCGGCGAGGAAGAGGATGCGCACGGACGCGGGCGTTCTAGCGCAACGGCACGGTCGCCGCGGAGCGCACCGAGATCGCGACGTGGTTGCCGGCGTCCTGGGTGTACCGCGCGAGTGCCAGTCGCTCGACGCCGGCGAAGTCGAGCACCGAGCCGATCCTCGAGGTGCGGCTCGAGACCGCCGATCCCACCCGCAGCGCCGCGTCCGCGCGAAGGTGCGTGATCGAGAGGACGACCGACGGCTCGTCGGAGGGCTGGACGTCGATCACCGAGCCGTAGCTCTTGCCGTCGAGGACGTAGTCGCGCAGCCCGACGACGGTGCCGTCGACCGGCGAGTAGACGTCGGTGCCCGGAGCAGCGCCGACGTTCAGCGAGCCCGTCGAGGGGCCGTCGCCGCCGCCGAGCTGGAAGTAGGCGACACCGCCGCCGCCGCCGCCGAAGATCCGGTGGAAAGCACGGGCGAAGAGCCCCTCGTTCGCCTGGCGCCCGAGTGGGTCGAGCGGCAGCGCGTCCTCTCCGGCGCCGTGGTAGCCGATCGCCGTCACGTTCCGCTCGTTCACCGGCAGCTGGATGTGAAGCGACCCGTGCGTGGCGACGACGAGCGGGGTGGGTGGGCCCGCGGGCAGCAGGCGCGACGCGCCCGCGGGCACCCCGACCCCGACGACGGGCGACGAACCCGGGCGGAAGGCCGCGAGGAAGACGATGATCAGAAAGGCGAGTGCGACGAGCGTGAGAAGGGCACGGCGACGGGCGCGACGGGCCGCTCTCGGCGCGCGGCGCTCCGACCGCCGGTAGGCGGGGACGGAGTGCATCGGCGGGACCGTAGCCGAGGTCGAGGTCGCCTGCAGCTTCAACCGGTTAGGGACGGAATCGAGCCAGCTCTCCTCCGGATCGAGGGCGAGCGATCCCTCGACTGACCAGTCCCACACGCTCGACCGTGGCCGTACGGCACGCGCGGTACGATCCTCGCGATGGCCCCGGGCGCTGCGCCCAAGATCCAGATCCCGCGCTGGATCCAGCTGGTCGGGCTTCCGGTGCTGCTGATCCTGATCTGGGTCGTAGCGGGCCGCGTCTTTCACGTCGTCTTCCTCTTCCTGGTCGCGAGCCTGATCGCGCTGCTGCTCGACCCGCTCATCAAGGGGATCAGCTCGGTGCAGCTCGGACGGTTTCGGATCCGACGCGGCTTCTCGGTCGCGCTGGTGTACCTCACGTTTGCGGCGGCCCTGATCGTGATCATCTGGGGTCTCGCCACCGTCGTCGTCGATCAGACGAAGACGGCCGCAAATCGGTTCGACACCTACTTTACGGTCATCCACGGACAGCCCCCGACGACCGACGCCGACCGGGACGTCGACCGCCTCCAGCACTGGCTGGACACCCACGGCCTCGGCTCGATCAAGGTTCAGGAGCGGGGCCACCGCTGGGTCAAGCAGATCCGCGAGAAGGACGTCAGTAAGTACACCGGCAAGGTCGTCGACTTCGTCGAGGGGGCGGCGATCTCGATCGGGAAGTTCCTCTTCGCGACGATCGTCGTGCTCGTCGTCTCGATCTACATGCTGCTCGACTTCCAGCGGCTCGCGAACGCGATCGACAGGCGATTTCCGCCACATCCGGGCTCCGCCCCGCTGCTCGTGCGGATGGAGCAGGCCGTCGCGGGCTACGTGAAGGGCCAGATCCTGATCTCGCTGATCATCGGCGCGAGCGCCGGGGTGGGGATGTGGATACTCGGGGCGCTCGGCCTCGTGCCGGGCGCCGACAAGTACGCGCTCCTGTTCGGCGCCTGGGTCGCGGTGATGGAGCTGATCCCCT
This sequence comes from Actinomycetota bacterium, assembly GCA_046735055.1. Lineage (GTDB taxonomy): Bacteria > Actinomycetota > Thermoleophilia > Gaiellales > Gaiellaceae > DATBLE01. The sequence continues at coordinate 9,301 of JBKPSO010000110.1, read as the reverse complement.
ACCTCGGGCCCTGGCTGGGCGCGATCCCGGCCGCGATCTACGCAGTCGTCGTCGACCCGATCTCGCTGCTCTGGGTGACGATCCTCTTCCTGGTCATCCACCAGATCGAGGGCCACATCGTCGTCCCGAACGTGATGGGGAGCGCGCTGCGGCTCCATCCCCTGCTCGTCATCTTCGGCCTGCTCGCGGGCGGGGAGATCTACGGGCTCGCCGGGATCCTCGTCGCGCTGCCGCTGCTCGCCGCCTCCAGGGCCGCGTACGAGTTCTTCGGCGAGCGCGTCCAGCTCGAATCGTGGACGACCGCGGGCCCGCTCGACGTCGAGGCCGAGGTCGAGCCGCCGCCGCCCGTCGCTCCGGTGCCCGAGCCGGAGGAGGAGACCGAAGTCGCGAAGCCGCGGCGCGGCATCCGCCGGTCGCGCGGCTCGTGACCCTGCTGTTGGCGGCGCGCGGCGTCAGCCGGCGCTTCGGCGAGCACGTCGCGCTCGAGCCGGCCGACGTCGAGGTGCGGGCCGGGGAGGTGCTCGCGCTCGTCGGACCGAACGGTGCGGGCAAGTCGACGCTGCTCGGGATCCTCGCCGGCGCGATGCCGCCGAGCGCTGGGTCGGTCGAGCCCGGCGACGCCGTGCGCGTCGGCTGGATGCCCCAGCGCCCGGCGCACTACGGCCGGCTCTCCGCGCGCCAGAACCTCGAGCTCTTCGCGCAGCTGCAGGGAGCCGCCGGGGCCGATGCGCTCCTTTCCCGGCTCGAGCTGCCGGACGACGAGCGGCCGGCGTCCGCGCTCTCTGTCGGGAACCGCCAGCGGCTCGACCTCGCCATCTCGCTGCTGGGCGACCCGCAGGTGCTCCTGCTCGACGAGCCGACGGCGGCGCTCGACCCGCGGCAGCGCCGGCGACTCTGGGAGACGGCGCGAGCGGTTCGGGATGCAGGCGGCGCGGTCGTCCTCGTCACGCAGAACGTGGAGGACCTCGAGCACGTCGCCGACCGTGTCGCCGTCCTGCTCGAGGGCCGCGTCGTCTTCGACGGGCGGGTCGACGAGTACCTACGCTCCGAGGCGGCCGGCGCACTCCAATGAAGCCGTCGCTCGCCTTCGGCTCGCTCTCGTGGGGGAAACCATGTTTCCCCCACGGGCCCCCTTCTTCTCGAGGCCGGTGCCCATGGGGGAACCTCCCGGTTCCCCCCGGCCCCCTCCCCAGCCTTCACGGGCCAAAGGCAGGCTCGTGAAGGCGCCGCTCCTGATCCTGCGCAAGGACCTGCTCGTGCTCCGCCGCTCGCCGCTGCTGCTCGGTGTACTGATCGCGTATCCGCTCGTGATCGCGCTCCTGATCGGGCTGACTGCGGCGTACGCGAACGCGAAGCCGCGGGTCGCCGTCGTCGGCCTCGACCGCGTCCCCGACAATGTCACTGTCGCGGGCAACACCTTCGACATCGACGCGCTGATCCACGAGGTCGGGAAGAACGTCGAGCTCGTCCAGATGAGCGAGGGCGATGCGGCCGAGCAGCTCGCCTCCGGTCGCGTCGCGGCCGTGATCACGATCCCGTACGGGTTCATCGACGAGCTGAAAGGCCTGGTGGCGAGCCCCCACCTCTCCCTTGCGACGGGAACGGGCGGGATCACCCCGAGGGTGCGCCAACAGATGCAGGCGCTCGTCTACAACCTCAACCTCCGGCTGCAGAAGGCGTTCATCAAGGCGGACATCCGCTACGTCCAGCTGCTCCTGCACGGCGGCAAGGGACGGGTGCTCGGCCACGACTTCTCGATCATCGGCCTCGACGGCACGCAGAAGCTGGTCGCGCGGCTGCCTGCCTCGCCGGAGAAGGCCGAGATCCTCGACTTCGTCCACGACGCCCGGCTCGCGCTGGCGCTGACGGACAACGCGATCCGGGCGACGGCGTCGCCGATCGTGCTCGACGAGGAGAAGGGCCGAGGCCGCACCTCCGCGCTCTCCGCCCAGGTGCAGGCGTACGGGCTCGCGATCACGATCAGCTTCCTGGGCCTCCTGCTCGCCGCGGGAGCGCTCGCGGCGGAGCGGGACGAGAACGTGATCGGTCGCCTGATGCGCGGGCTGATCGGCCTCGGACGGCTGATCGCCGCGAAGGTCGCGCTCGCCGTGGTGGTCGGGCTCGGCCTCGGGCTCGCGATCCTCGTCGGCTTCGGGATCGCGGTCGAGGCCGGGAACGTCGCCGGCGGACAACCCTGGCAGCGCGTTCCCCTCGTGCTGGTCGGTGTCGTCCTGGCGGCGGCGGCCGTCGGCGCGGTCGGCGCGCTCGTCGGCGCGCTCACGCGCGAGTCCCGCACCGCGTCGCTCGTCGGCGTTCTCGCCGTCCTCCCCGTCGTCTTCCTCGGGCTCGTACCGCGCGAGATCGTCCCGGTCGCGGCCTGGATCAGCGACGCCTTCCCGTTCGCGCATGCCGTGCGCTTCTTCTCCGCCGCGCTGTACGACCGGGCGCCGTGGAGTGTCCTGGCGCGCGAGGCGGGCTGGCTCGTCGGGCTCGGCGCGGCGTACTTCGCGCTCGCGCGGCTCTCGGCCCGGCGCCTCGCGGTCTGAGCCCGTTTCCACGTTCGTCGCGCCGGCCGGCGTGCAGATCGACGAGCTCCTGCGGGGAACGGCCCCGGGCGTAGTCTTTCGGGGATGAGCACCTTCCCGGTCACCCGCCTCCGGCGGTTGCGCCGCACCGCCGCGCTCCGCTCGCTCGTCCGCGAGACGCGGCTCGATCTCGAGGACTTCGTCATGCCGCTCTTCGTCGGGCCGGCGACCGAGCCGAACGAGGCACTGCCGGCGATGGGCCGCTGGTCGGTCGACGAGCTCGGCGTGGAGGTCGACCGCCTCGTCACCGCCGGCGTTCGCGCCGTGATCCTGTTCGGGATCCCGGACGAGAAGGACGACGAGGGCTCGGGCGCCTGGGACGAGGACGGCGTCGTCCAGCGCGCGCTCCGCGCGCTCCGCCCGCGCTTCCCCGAGCTCGTGCTGCTCACCGACGTCTGCCTCTGCGAGTACACCGCGCACGGCCACTGCGGCATCGTCGTCGACGGCGAGGTCGACAACGACGCGAGCGTCGACCTGCTCGTCCGCACGGCGGTCAGCCATGTCGACGCCGGGGCGGACGCCGTCTGTCCGAGCGACATGATGGACGGCCGCGTCGCCGCGATCCGCGAGGCGCTTCCGGAGACGCCGATCGTCGCGTACTCGGCGAAGTACGCCTCGGCCTTCTACGGGCCGTTCCGCGAGGCGGCCGACTCGGCGCCGGCGTTCGGCGACCGGCGCGGCTACCAGCTGGACCCCGCGAACGTCCGCGAGGCGCTGCGCGAGTGCGAGCTCGACCTCGCCGAGGGTGCGGACGTGATCATGATCAAGCCGGCGCTGCCGTACCTCGACGTGATCCGTGCGGCCCGCGAGCGGTTCGACCTTCCGCTCGCCGCCTACAACGTCTCCGGCGAGTACGCGATGGTGAAGGCGGCCGCCGGTGCGGGATGGCTCGACGAGACGGCGGCCGCTCTGGAGTCGCTCACCGCGATCAGGCGCGCCGGCGCCGACATCGTCGTCTCGTACTGGACGAAGGACCTCGCCGCGTGGCTCTCCTGACGCGCTCGGACCTTTACCGGCGCGCGCTCGAGCTGATTCCGGGTGGGGTCAACTCGCCGGTGCGGGCGATGCGCGCGGTCGGCCTCGACGAGCCCGTCTTCATGCGTTGCGGCGCCGGGGCGGAGATCGAGGACGTCGACGGCCGCCGCTACGTCGACTGGGTGATGTCCTGGGGGCCGCTCGTCTTCGGCCACGCCGATCCGGAGACGCTGGCCGCGGTCACCGAGGCCGCCGCCGACGGAACGAGCTTCGGCGCGCCGACCGAGCGGGAGGTGGAGCTCGCCGCGGAGATCGTCGACGCGGTCCCGTCGGTCGAGAAGGTGCGGCTCGTCTCCTCGGGGACCGAGGCCACGATGAGCGCGATCCGGCTGGCCCGCGGGGCGACCCGCCGCGATCGGATTCTCAAGTTCGCCGGTTGCTACCACGGTCACGTCGACGCGCTGCTCGCGAGCGCGGGCTCGGGCCTCGCCACGCTCGGAATCCCATCCTCGTCCGGCGTCCCGACGGGCGCGGCGGAAGACACGATCGTCTGCCCCTACAACGACGTCGACGAGGCCGCCGCGGCGGTCGCCCGATGGGGCGAGGGGCTCGCCTGCGTGATCGTCGAGCCGGTGGCGGGGAACATGGGCGTCGTCCCGCCGGAGCCCGGCTTTCTCGAGGCGCTGCGCTCGCTGTGCGACGCATCCGGCGCACTGCTCGTCTTCGACGAGGTGATCACCGGCTTCCGGGTCGCCCGCGGCGGCGCCCAGGAACGGTACGGCGTCGTGCCGGACCTGACCGTGCTCGGGAAGATCGTCGGCGGCGGCCTGCCGCTCGCGGCCTTCGGCGGACGCGCGGACGTGATGGAGCACCTGGCGCCGGCGGGCGAGGTCTACCAGGCGGGGACGCTCTCCGGAAACCCGCTCGCGACCGCCGCGGGGGTCTCGGTCCTGCGCCGCCTGCGCGATTCCGCCGTGTACGAGCGGCTCGAGGACGCGGGGTCGCGGCTCGAGGCCGGACTCTCGCCCTTCGGGCGCGTGCAGCGCGTCGGCGCGATGCTCACGCTCTTCATGCGCGACGAGCCCGTCCGCACCTTCGAGGACGCGCAGGCCTGCGATACCGCCCGCTACGGCGAGCTCTTCCGCCACCTGCTCGCACGCGGCGTGTACGTCGCTCCGTCCCAGTTCGAGGCGTGGTTCCTCTCGGCCGCGCACGGCGGCGCCGAGATCGCCAAGACGGTGGAGGCAGCGCACAGCTTCTTCGAAGCTGTGCGCCAGTAATGGGCGTCTGGACGACGATCGCAACGGAGGCCGAGCGAGAGAGCCCACTCTGGGCAGAGGCGCTCCTCCCTAGCCACGAGCGTCAGCTCGTGGCCGTCTTCTCGCCGCTTGCCGACGAGCGGTATGCGCTCGGCCTGGAGACGATCTACGAGGGCTACCTGCTCCACTACGGCAGGCCCAGGCTGTTCGCGCCGGTGGAACGCCACACGGAGCTCCTCCTCGGCGACTACCTGTACGCCCACGGGCTCGTCCGGATCGCCGCCTGGGAGCGCGTCGAGGCGGTCGCCGACCTCGCCGCGCTGATCTCCCTCTGCGCTCAGGTTCGGGCCGAAGGTGTCCCCGGCGACGGCGAGGCGTGGGCGGCGACCGCTGCGCTCCTCGGGCGGGGACCACTCTTCGAGACCCGCGACCCGACGGCGCACGCGGCCGCAGCGCGCGAGGCGGCAGGCGACGAGGCGGTCGAGCGCGCGCTCGCGGCTCACGCAGCCCGGGTGGGTTAGACTCGCCCGGTGCTCGCGCTCGTCGCCGACGCCGCCAAGGAAGGCCGTGACGTGATCACCGGCATGCTGATCGTGGGGCTCATCTTCCTGGCCGTGATCGGGCTCGGCACGCTCTCGAGGAAGATCCGCAAGCACTAGTCAAGCCCTGAGCGCTTCTTCGACGGCGCGTCGCAGGGCGGGCTCGACGGGCCCGGGCCGGTAGCCGAGCTCGCGCTCCGCCTTCGCTGACGAGAAGTAGGCGGGCGTGCGGGCGAGGATCGCCTCGTGGCGGTTGACGAGGCCGAGCGCGGCGCCGACTCGGACGGCCGCGTACGGGACCGGCGCGAGGGGTCGTGGCCGCCCTGCGAGGTCGGCCACCGCCGCGAACACCTCGCGGAGCGGCAGGTCGACGCCGCCGAGCAGGTAGCGCTCGCCCTGGCGGCCGCGCTCGAGCGCGAGGGCGTGCCCCCGCGCGACGTCGCGGACGTCGACGAGGTTGACGCCGATCCGCGGGTAGGCGCGGTAGCGGCCGCTGGCGACACCGTGGATCATCGCGCCGGTCGGCGTGGGCCGCGTGTCGCCGTCGCCGACCGGCGTCGTCGGGTTGACGCAGACAGCACCCGCGCCGAGTGCGAGGCGCTCCGCCTCGAGCTTCGTGCGCTTGTAGGGGACGACGAGCTCCCAGGCGGGCGGCGCATCCTCCTCGGTCGCAGCCCGGCCGGGCACAGGGCCGCAGGTCGCGCAGGTGCTGGTGTGGACGAGCCGCCCGACGCCGGCCCTGCGGCACGCCTCGAGCACGTTCCGCGTGCCCTCGATGTTCACCGCCTCGAGCTCGCGCGCCGGCGCGGTGAAGCTGTACAGCGCCGCGACGTGGACGACGGCGTCGCAGCCCGCGACCGCGTGTCGAAGCCGGTCGCCGTCGAGCAGGTCGACCCAGTCGTCGCGAACCTCGGCTCCCGCCTCGCGCAGCTCGCGCGCGACGTGCCCGCCGACGAACCCGCTCGCCCCGGTGACGTAGACCAGCACCTCCGTAGACTCACACTCGTGGCACACCCGCGCGACCTCCGCGACTGGATCGCGCTGCTCGAGCGCGAGGGGGAGCTCCTTCGCATCGACGCCGAGGTCGATCCGCACCTCGAGATCACCGAGATCGTCGACCGCACGGTCAAGTCCGGCGGCCCGGCGCTCCTCTTCGAGAAGCCGAAAGGATCGGAGCTCCCGCTGCTGATCAACCAGTTCGGCACGGAGCGGCGGATGGCGCTCGCCTTCGGGGTCGAGCGCCTCGACGACGTCGGCCAGAAGCTCGCGGACGTGTTGGAGCTGCAGCCGCCCGAAGGCCTCCGCGACAAGATCAGCGGCCTGCTGAAGCTGAAGTCGATCGCCGACTCGCGCCCGAAGTCGGTGCGCTCCGGCGCCTGCCAGGAGGTCGTCCTCACCGGCGACGACGTGAACCTCGACCTGCTCCCGATCCAGACGTGCTGGCCGGATGACGCGGCACCGTTCATCACGCTCCCGGCCGTGATCACGAACGACCCGCGGACGGGCGGCCGCAACGTCGGCATGTACCGGATGCAGAAGATCGACCGGCGCTCGACCTTCATGCACTGGCAGATCCACAAGGACGGGCGGATGGACTACCTCGCCACGGACGGCCGGCTCGACGTTGCCGTCGCGATCGGGCTCGATCCGGTCACCGCCTACAGCGCGTCCGCGCCGCTCCCGAAGCACATCGACGAGCTGATGGTCGCGGGGTTCCTGCGGGGAGAGGCGGTCGAGCTCGTCAAGGCCAAGACGGTCGACCTCGAGGTTCCGGCGAACGCCGAGATCGTCCTCGAGGGCTACGTCGAGGCGGGCGACGAGGGCATCGAGGGGCCGTTCGGCGACCACACGGGCTACTACACCGCGCCGGAGCCGTTCCCCGTGTTCCATCTCACTGCGATGACGATGCGGCGCGACCCGATCTACGCCTCGATCGTCGTCGGGAAGCCGCCCGCGGAGGACGCCTGGCTGGGAAAGGCGACCGAGCGGATCTTCCTGCCGGCCGTGCGGATGTCGGTCCCGGAGATCGTCGACTACGACCTGCCCGTCGCGGGCGCGTTCCACAACTGCGCGATCGTCTCGATCCGCAAGACGTTCCCGGGCCAGGCGCAGAAGGTCATGCACGCGATCTGGGGCCTCGGGATGCTCAGCCTGACCAAGTGCGTGGTCGTGGTCGACCACTTCGTCGACGTCCACGACTACGATGAGGTCTTCTTCCGCGTGACCGCGAACGTCGACCCGAAGCGGGACATCCTGCTCTCCGAGGGGCCGGTCGACCACCTCGACCACGCGCCCGCAGCCCAGTTCGTCGGGGGGAAGATCGGCATCGACGCGACCCACAAGCTCCGCGAGGAGGGCGCGCGCCACTGGCCGCCGGAGATCGTGATGAGCGACGAGGTCAAGGCATTGGTCGACCGCCGCTGGGGGGAATACGGTTTTGCCCGCCCGGTCCCACGAGATGCGTCATAGTCCGGCGCGTTGCGCCAAGTGTTACGTCGTTGACACCGCGCACAGGCGACCGTTTGAATGCCTCTCGGTAAGCGAGAAGGAGGCGTTACGAAGTGGAGCCCCGGTCAGGGGACGATAAGCCTCAGCCTCCGCGTCCGACTCTGTGGCCGGTCGGATTCGCCATCGGCCTGGCGTGCCTCCTCGTCGGCCTGATCGTCAGCTGGCCCGCGGTCGCCGTCGGCGGCGCGATCGCGCTCGTCTTCGGCTTCCTCTGGGTGCGCGACCTCTCGAAGGGCGAAGGTCCGGCGAAGCCGCCCCCGCCGCCTTCACCTGCAGCTGCGGCGACCGGCCCAGCGCCGCCGGCGACCGTCGGACCCGGGGGTGCTCCGCCGCCCGCCCCGGGCGAGCGGTTCCCGCGCAGCAAGTTCCTCGAGTTCTCGACGCTCGGCCTCGGCGCGCTGATCGGCGGCATCGTCACCATCCCGCCGCTCGGGATGCTCGTCGCCTCCTCGGTCGAGGGCCAGAAGTTCGAACCGGTCGACCTCGGCCCGCTCTCCGACTTCCCGGAGGGGCAGTTCCTGATCACGACCTTCGTCGAGGACCCGAACGCGGGCGAGGTCTCCCGGCGTACCGCCTACATCCGCTACAACGGCCTGCTCGTCAACCAGCCGAGCTACACGATCCTCTCCAACCGCTGCGCCCACCTCGGCTGCCCCGTCCAGCCGAACGGCCCCGTCGAAGAGAACCAGGCGAAGACCGAGACGGACAGGCGCGGGAACGAGGTCCTGAAGAAGACCCCGGTCAAGCCCGCAGGCTTCGGCTGCCCGTGCCACGGCGGCCAGTACGACACCGAGGGCAACCGCACCGCCGGGCCGCCCGTCCGCGCGCTCGACCGTTACAACTACTCGATCGTCGACGGCCGCCTGGTCCTGGGTAGCGCCTACAGCGTCGACTACGTCAAGGGCGAGGGAAAGACGGCCAGGATCAAGAAGTACCCGCTGCACATGCCGGGGCAGCACGTCGCCGGCCCCGAGTTCTGGCTCTTTCCGATCCCGGAGATCCGCGCCTGATGGCAAAGTCGGAGCGCCGCCGGCAGATCGAGGCGATGGTCCTCTACCCGGTCGACTGGCTCGAGGAGCGGTCGGGCCTCGTCGGCGGCCTCCGCTACTTCCTCTTCCGCAAGGTTCCGAGCGACAGCGGCTGGGCGCACACGCTCGGTTCGGCGACGCTGACCGCCTTCCTCGTCCAGGCGATCACGGGCGTAATCCTGGCGATGTACTACAAGCCGAGCCCGGACGAGGCTTATCCGTCGATCCAGCACATCACGAACGACGTCGATTTCGGCTGGCTGGTGCGCGGCATGCACCGCTGGGGCGCGAGCGTCTTCATCATCCTGCTCTTCTTCCACATGGCGCGGGTCTTCCTGTACGGCGCCTACAAGTACCCGCGCGAGCTGAACTGGATCGTCGGCGTCTTCCTGCTGATCCTCGGGATG
>JBKPSO010000109.1:0-5530 GCA_046735055.1 Actinomycetota bacterium | reverse complement strand
GCCCCATGGTGCGGTCTGCGTGTCGATGATCTCCTGCAGGATCGCGTTGATCTTGTCGCGTTCCGAGAGGAGCTCGTCGAGCAGGTGCTGGCCGAGCACCGACCGCAGGGTCGTCTGGGCGATCTGGGACGTGGCGACCATGAAGTTCTCGACCTGGACGATCGCGTCCTTCGGGGAGACGATCCGGAAGTAGGCGACCGCGTTCACCCGCACCGGGACGTTGTCCTTCGTGATCACGTCCTGCGGCGGGATGTTCAGCGTGATCGTGCGCAGGTCGACCTTGACCATGCGGTCGACGACCGGGATCAGCAGGAAGAGGCCCGGCCCCTTCGGCTCCGGGAGCAGCCGGCCGAGGCGGAAGATGATGCCGCGCTCGTACTCGCGTGCGACCTTGACCGCTGCGAACGCGAACAGCAGCACGAGAACGACGACGACAACAACGACAACGATGGCGGCGGTCACAGCGGTCTCTCCTCTCGACTGTCGAGGTCATCGTACGGGACCCTTCTTGGGATGGTCGGCTACACGTCGTCGGTCACTGCGGTCGCGTGCCTCGTCCTGCTCGCGCTCGATCTGCTCGTCTTCCTTCGTCCGCGTCTCCGTGCCGCACCTTTGTCCGCTGCATGAGTGCCGCAGGCCAAGCCGACCCAAGGCGGGGGACGAGCCCCGCGAGCCGGGGAGCTACGCTGGCCGCTCGGACGGCGTTGCTGGTGGCGTGAGCGACGGCAGGAGTAGGAGATGGCTGTCGACGATGGCCTCGGCGATGTCGACCAGTTTGTGGCCGTTGTGTTGCGAGTGGTCGCGGAGCATTTCGAACGCTCGGTCGGCGTCGATCGCGTGCCGAGCCATCAGGATTCCCTTCGCCTGCTCGATCAGGGCCCGGCGCCCGAACGCGCCCTGCAGGCTGTGGTACTCGGCGAAGCGCTGCAGCGTGATGTCGATCGCGCTCTGCAGCTCATCCGGCCTGCCGTCGACGATGTAGGCGAAGACGCCGCGCTTGGCCGCCTCGTGGACGTAGGCGGGGTCCTTGGCCGAGAGCAGCGCGATCACCGGGCAGGAGGCCTCGCGAACGATCTCCGAGATCAAATCGAGCGCATGCTCGGAGTGCAGGCCGAGTCCCACCAGGGCGACGTCGGGTCGCTCTCTCGCGGTTACCGCCCCGACTTCTTTCACGTAGATCTCGCGTGCGATCACCTCGTGCCCGAGCCCGGCGACGACCTGGGCGAGCAACTCGAGCCGCTCCCGCTTTTCGTTCGCGATCAGGACACGCAGGTGCCGGACCTCTTCCCCAGCCATCGCAACAAGGGAAATCTAGCGCGGTCCAGGCGGCGAGGCCGCAAAAGCGCGCTAGACTTGCCTTGCGGCGCCGTAATCATTGGCGCAGTGAATGACGGCGCGGGGCCATAGCAATCGGCCCCGCGAAAGGTCCACCCTCAACAATCGGGCGGGACGGCTTTTTCGGGCCGGCCACGTTTTGGGCGCCGGGGAGCACGAGCTGAGGGAGGATCGCGATGGAAATGCGGATCGTGGTACCGGACGCCGCGAGCGCCAGCGCACTTGCCGAGCGGTTGACTCTCGTCGTCGGCGCGGAGCGCATCTCGCTTCTAGGGGATCGCCAGGAGGTGGACGTCCGGGTCGAGCATGGATCCGATCGAGCCATTCTGAACGTCCTTGACGCGGTCGAGCGGTGGCTTGAGCACGCCTCGGTCGGATCCGCAGAGATGTGGCTGGGGGACCACTCCTACCGGCTCGCCCGGTGGGTTGCGGTCGAAACGTGGCAATGAATCGGGGGAACCGCGCTGCTCTGCGCCACCGGGGCCGGTTTGTCGCGGGTCTGGCCTTTGTTCTGCTCACAGTCGCCGCCGCGATTCTGGTCGGGCGGCGGCTGACGCACGCGAGTTGGCCGCTCGATCACGCCGAGCCGGCGCTGGCTGGCGCTGCCGCTCTCTCCTACCTCGCCAGCTACCTGTTTCGCGCTCGCGGTTGGCACCGGCTCTTCCCGCCGGGCGAGTGTCCCGACCAAGCCCGCTGTCTTGCCTCGGTCGGTGCAGCCGCGGCGAGCGGGGCGGTACTTCCTTTCCGTCTTGACTACCTGGTCAAGGTCGGCATGCTGCGGAAGCTTGGGGGCATTCGCGTTGGCTTCGAGGCAATTGTCCTTTCGATCGTCTCGCTCGGGATGATTGACGCGATCGCGATGCTCCCGCTCTCGATCTCGGCGACGGCGACGAGCGGCTCCGCCCTCCGCGGCCCGCTGCTGATCGTCGTCGCCTTCGGCGTCGGATGCTGCACGCTGCTGGTGGTCGGCGGACGCCTGATCCGTCTGCCGGTCCTACGCCGTTGCCGTCGCCTGCGCACGATCAGCGAGCACGTCGCCCGGCACACGACCACGCGGGGGCGTCGGGACGCAACCGTCGCCTGGTTCTACCTGTTCGCCTGCTGGTCGACGCGGGCTTTCGGCAGCGCCGCCCTACTCACCGCGCTCGGGCTTTCCTTCTCGCCGACCACCGCGCTCGCCGTGATCTGCCTCGCCGCCGCGGCCGGCGTGATCCCGATCACCTCCGGAGGCGTCGTCGTCGGTGCCGGAGCAACCGCTGGCATTCTGCTCGCGCTCGGCGTCGGCAAGGACATCGCGATCAACTTCTCTCTTGCCTCCGGCCTCCTGCTCGTGACCAGCGCGCTCGCAGCCGCCCTGATGGGCGTCGTCGCCTCGCTCGCCACCCGGGCAGTGGCCCGGCGCAGCCTCACAGCCGGCAGTCCCGCCCTCGTGCCGATCACCACGGTGAAGGCGCGCCTATGACGACGCACCTCGACTGGCAGGCGTTTTGCGCCCGCTACTTCCCCGATCGGGGCCGGCACGATTTCGAGGTGGTGAAGGCGTACGAGGCGTACCGGAACGGCTCCTCGTTGGCAGAGCGTTTTCCGCGAGAAGCCGGGGCGCCTTCCGGGGAAGCGTTGCAGGTCTGGGAAGGGGAAGGGGGCGCGGTCCAGGCCAGCGGTCAAAAAGAAGGCCCGCCGAAACGGGCCTTCTCTGTCGCGCGAGGAACGTAGCCGCTGTGCTCGTTACGCTTTCGTCGTCTTGCCCTCGATCGCGGCCTTGCCGTTGCCGATCTGGATCCGGTGCGGCGTCTCGACCTCGGGTTTCTTGACGTGGACTTCGAGCTCGCCGTTTTCGTAGCGGGCCGAGATCTGATCCTCAGACACGCCTTGGGGCAGCCCGATAGTCCGCGAGAAGCCTCCGTATCGGCGCTCGAAACGGTACAGCTGGCCGGCCGAGACTTCCGGTGTGCGCTGGCGCTCGGCGCTGACGGTCAGGACACCGTGATCGAACTCGATCGAGACCGTGTCCTTCGGGATCCCGGGCAGATCGAATGCGTAGACGATCTCCTCGTCCGTCTCCCAGACATCCATCGCTGGAGCCCACACACCGGCTGTCGTAGCGCCGGCTTCCCCAGCGAACAGCGTTAGGAAGCGGGCCATCTCGCCTTGTAGAGCGGTCGCCTCACGGTAGGGATCAAAGCGAACCAGAGTTGTCATCGTGTACTCCTCTCAGAAGCAAGCAGCACCCCGGAGGCGATTACCTCCACGGGCTGGCTCAGCAGAATGCTGAGACGCGATTCATCGAGGAAGAAGAAGCTGGCGGCCCGACGGCTAAATCTGCCGTCAGCGCGACTTGGCTCGGCGTTTCGAATGTGAATTTTAGCACAAATCTGGCGGGCCGCCGGGGCCACTCGCCGGGTCGCGGAATGCCGCGACCTCTTTGACACTGTCGCCGGAGCTTAGGTAGCGACACGCTCTTGTCTCTCTCCCTGACCCCATCGCACCTGCCGAGGAAGTCGGCACAGAACTGTGTCTCTTTGCGTTCATCGCCGGACTCGGATCACGTCCTCGGTACGCCTGCTCGGCGGCTTGTGGTTGCTACGCGCGCCCTGCTCCCTCGTCTGGCGCGGCGACCACGTAATCGTTCACGTAAGCGCCAAGAACACCTCAGTCTGAGCACGTCACCGCCTCCATCAAGCCGGAAGTACTACATCGCGCGCAGCGGCACCCACGGGTACGGTCTCACCAGCGTCCAGGACAAGGGCTTCGCCGCTGGCGAGTTCCGGAGCCTTCGGCTCGATGCCGGCAAGCCAAAAAGGTGTTGCCCCACACACGCCGATCTTGCGCTGTGCGCTCGGGGGTGCCACATGAGTGCCGTCATTCGGCGGCACGTCCTTCTTGCTCTCGAAGGGTTCTCAGCCGAGCCCGAATCGCCCAACCGATCATCGTCAGACGGGGGACTACGACGGGCCCGTTCCGATCCGGCGCCTACTGATCGCCGACCGGGTTGAGGTTCTCCCCGAAGCGCGCGGTCACGGCCTTGGACTACACGCGCTTGCCCGCGCGATCCTCTCGTGGGGTTCCGGCGGGAGGGAACGCTCGTAGTGTTGGATTGCGGCGTCGACGGTGCCGCGCAAGGACGACTACGCGAAGCGACGCGCCGATGCCGAAGTGATCGCGACTCACTCACCTGCCGGTGATCGAGACCCGCGGACCGTCAGGTCGGCGGGTCTCGACGTTTCCGGGGCCGGTCTACGCGCCCGTTCTCGACGGGAGCCGCGCCGACGGCGACACGCCGGGGTGGCTGGGGGAGAGCCTCACGCGGAGCGCAGCAGGTCGGATGACGAACGTGAGCGGCGGCGTGAGGTCGACGGCCTCGCCGTCCACTCCGGCGTGGAGCGGCGCCGGGGCGCTCACCTCGAGACGCGTTGCGGTCCACGCCCGCCCCGGGCTCTGGCGGGCGGACGGCGTGTCCAGGACGAGGATCCCGAGCTGTCCGCTGTCGAGGGTCGGCCGGGTGCCGGCCGCACGCGCCGGATCGAGCGAGTAGGGGTTGTTCGACACGAGCGCGACGGCTGGGCCGCGACACGCGCGGCTGCGGTCGTCCACGAGTTGCAGGTCGGCCGCGGCCGCACTCGGCCCCAGCACCTGCGCCGCCGTGGCCAGCAGCGTGCGCGCCTTGGCGTCGCGGTATCCCGGCTGCCGAACCGCGTCGCCGTAGATCCCCAGAGACACGTTGTTGAGGAAGATGCGGCCGTTCACCTCCGCCACGTCGATCCGGCGCTCGACAGCAGTGGTGAACGCGTCGAGCGAGCCGACCAGGTCGTGGCGATCGGCACCGAGGTCGAGCGCGAAATGGTTGCGGGTGCCGGCGGGAACGCAGACGAACGGTAGTCCGTGCGCGAGTGCGGCCGCCGCGACGACGGCGAGTGACCCGTCCCCGCCGGCGACGCCGAGCGCGTCAGCGCCGCGTTGCACTGCCTCGCCGACCAGCCTTGCGAGTGTCTGGTCGGGGCCGGCGACGATCACGTCGATGCCGCGCTCCCGTGCCCGCTCGGCAAGGCGGACACGCGCGGCCTTGCCACCCCCGGACTTCGGGTTGACGAACAGCACCGGCCGCTGTGGCGGATCCGCAGCTTCCCAGTCGGGACGCCGCTCGGGGCGGGGGCAGGGCGGAAGTCTCAGCGACGTAGCCGGAGCGACCGGCGAGGTT
>JBKPSO010000108.1:0-31467 GCA_046735055.1 Actinomycetota bacterium | reverse complement strand
GGTCATGCGCGTGTTCCCGCCCGCCGCGGTCTCCGTCGCGGGCAACACGTCGTGCTGGAGCCGCGAGATCACCTTGCGCATCGGCTTCGCCGACGAGTCGTCCGTCCCGAACGCCTCGACGATGGCGGTGCCGCCCCTCTGCCAGGCCGGCGGCGCGGCGGCACCGGCAACGCCCTTGGTCTGCTCGAGGGTCGAGACAAGCATGCGCAGCTTCTGCGGCTCCGCCCCGTTCTCGACGAGGATGTCGAACGGCTTCAACACACCGGCGCTGATCCCGGCGGCTGCGAGCGCATCGCGGCCGGTGAAGGCGTCGCCCTTCCCCGGCAGGTTCTTCGCCTCGGCGTCGGAGGGGTTGAGCTTGGCGGCGGGGATCAGCAGGAGCACGACGATCGCGAGGCCGGCGAGCAGGATCGGCACCGGCCGCTTGACGACGTAGCCGGCCCAGCGCTGCCAGAAGCCCGCCTCGCCCGGGTCCGCGGCGACGATCTTCTTCGGGACCACGCGCAGACTGTCGATGCGCTTGCCCATCGTGTAGAGCAGCACCGGGAGGAGCGTGATCGTCGACAGCACCGAGACCGCGGGAATCAGCATTCCGCCGAGCCCGATCGAGCGGATGAACGGCAGCGGCAGGATGATCATGCTGAGCAGGCCGATCGCGACCGTCGATCCCGAGACGATCACCGAGCGGCCCGCGTGGGTCATCGTCTCGACGAGCGCGCTCTCGGGGTCGCGGCCGTGGTGGAGCTCCTCGCGGAAGCGGAACAGCATCAGCAGGGAGTAGTCGATCGCCACGCCCAACCCGACGAGCGCGACCAGGTACTGCACGATGATCGAGACGTCGGTCACGTACGTGAGCGCCCAGACCAGGCTGAAGGTCGTGATGATCGAGATCGCGGCGATGACCAGCGGCATCGCGACCGCGGGCAGCGTTCCGAAGACGAAGAGCAGCACGAGCAGGGCACCGACGGCGCCGATCGTGATCTCGATCGCGAGGCTAGGGCCTCCGGTGCCGCCGATGTCCTCCTGCAGAGCGTCGCGACCCGTCAGGTTGACGGTGACCCCTGTGGGCGCGTTCTCCTTCAGTGCCGCCCGGACGCGCTTGATGTGCACGTTCGAGTTGAACCCCGGCAGGCCCGGTGGGTAGATCTCGGCGAAGGTCGTGTGCCGATCCTTCGACAGGTACGCGTCCGAGTGAGTCGTGAAGTATGAGCTCGTCCGCGAGTCCGGGTTGACCTTCGCGGCCGCGTCGATCGCCTTCTGGATCCCGACGGCTTTGGTCACGTCCCCGTCCGACCGGAAGACGGCAACGAGCGGCGCCTGCTCGCCCGACTTGAACGTCTTCAGCGCCCGCTGGTTCGACTCGTACGCGGAGTAGCCGGGGATCGAGAAGGACTCGAACCAGCGGTCGGAGAGGCGCGAGGTGGCGAACAGCCCGAAGACGAACAGGCCGACCCACACGAGCACGATCAGCAGGCGATGGCGGACGATGAAGTGCGCGAGGCGCTCGAGCATGTTCCACGCACGTTACGGACCGCGGCCGAGTCTGCGCAAGCTTGTGAGCCGGGTATCATTTTCCCGAATGGTGACCTTCTCGGACCGGAGCTGCCTGTGGCCCCCGGGCGAGGCGGGAGCATGCGCGTGAGCTGACCGCGCACAGCCGCTTCGCCCGCTTCAGGCCTCGACGAGAGGCCTTTTTCGTCCCTCGATGAAGGAGAATCCAGCTCTGATGAAGGTCTTTTCGGGCATCCAGCCCACCGGGGACAAGCACCTCGGCAACCTGATCGGCGGCTTCCGCCAGTACACGGCGACGCAGGAGCGCGGCGAGGCGTTCTTCTGCATCGTCGACCTGCACTCGATCACGGTCGAGTACGACCCCGCCGACCTGCGGCGACGGACGCTCGACCTCGCGGCGATGCTGTTCTCGACCGGGCTCGACCCGGAGCGCTCGACCGTCTTCTGCCAGAGCCACGTGACGGCGCACGCCGAGGCGGCGTGGCTGCTCTCGGCCGTGACGAGCTACGGACAGCTGGGCAGGATGACCCAGTTCAAGGACAAGGGCGACCGGCAGGAGTTCGTCTCCGCGGGCCTCTTCACCTACCCGGTACTGATGGCCGGCGACATCCTGCTGTACCAGACCGACATCGTCCCGATCGGCGACGACCAGCGGCAGCACCTGGAGCTGGCGCGCGACATCGCGGAGCGGTTCAACGCCCGCTTCGGCCAGACGTTCGTCGTTCCCGAGGGCGTCTATCCGGAGGTCGGCGCGCGGATCATGGATCTCCAGGAGCCGACGAGGAAGATGTCGACGACCGGCGGAACCGAGCAGGGCACGGTGCTCATCCTCGACGAGCCGGACGTGATCCGGCGGAAGTTCAAGACCGCGGTCACCGACTCGGGTCGTGAGGTCCGCCGCGGTGAGGACAAGCCCGGGATCACCAACCTCGTCGACATCATGTCCGTCGCGACCGGCGAGTCGCCGATAGCGATCGAGCGGCAGTTCGAGGGCGCCGGCTACGGTCGGTTCAAGGAGGCCGTCGGCGAGGCGGTGATCGCGCTGCTCGCTCCGGTCCAGGAGCGGTACGCGACGCTCCGCGCGGATGAGATGGAGCTGCTGCGGCTGCTCGCGATCGGCGCCGACAAGGCGCGGGCGGCGTCGGCGCCGACGCTCGAGGCGATGTACGAGCGCATGGGGTTCGTCAGGGCTTGACCAGGCGCCGGAGCGCCTCGACCTCGGCGCGCGCCAGCTCGCGCCACTCCCCCGGCGCGAGCCCGCGCAGGTCGAGCCCCGCGTAGCGGCTGCGGTGGAGGCTGCGCACCGGGTGGCCGACCGCCTCGCACATCCGCTTGACCTGGTGCTTGCGGCCCTCGTGGACCGTCAACTCGAGGCGTCCGCGACCGAGACACCGCGCCTTCGCCGGCGCGGTGCGGCCGTCGTCGAGCTCGACGCCCTCGCGGAGGCGGCGCAGTGCCTCTGCCGACGGGTCGCCTTCCACCTCAGCGTCGTAGACCTTGTCCACCTGGTAGCGCGGGTGCGCGAGGCGGTGGGCGAGCCGACCGTCGTTCGTCAGCAGGAGCGCTCCGGTCGTTTCGGCGTCGAGGCGGCCGACCGGGACGACGCGCGGCTCGGCGGGGACGAGGCCGACCACGGTCGGTCGGCCCTGCGGATCGCGGGCGGTCGTGACGACACCCGACGGCTTGTGCAGGAGCAGATAGGCGAGCGCCTGCTTCTCGACCGGCCGCCCGTCGACCTCGACGGCGTCGCCCGAGCCGACGAACGTGTTCAGCTCGCCCGGCCGCCCGTTCACGCGGACGCGGCCGGTCCTGATCAGCTCGTCGGCGGCGCGCCGCGAGGCGACCCCCGCGCGGGCCAGATAGGCGTTCAGGCGCACGGGCGAATCCTTACCCAACTCTCAGCGTTCTCTTAGCCCCGGCTCAGGGGCTTTTCAGCCGGAACACCGACGCTCTCCTCGTCCCTCGACGAAAGGAGCAGCAGATGGGCAAGAGAACGATCATCGCCTCGGCCGGCGCAGCAGTCGCGCTCGCGGCCGGTGCCGGCGGGGCGTATGCGGCAGGCGGATTCGGGGGCGGGCCGGGACCGGGGGGCCCCGACGTCGTCCTCAGCGTAGGCGGGCCGGGACCGGGCGGCCCCGACGTCGTCCTCAGCGCACCCGGCGGAGATGCAATCGCCTCCTACCTCGGCCTCACCCAGGCGGAGTTGCGCACGCAGCTCGAGTCCGGGAAGACGCTTGCCCAGATCGCGACCGCCCAGGGCAAGTCGGTGTCCGGGCTGGAGGACGTGATCTACGCGGACGCGAAGTCCAACCTGGACCAGGCGGTCGCCGCCGGGAAGCTGACGGCGGCGCAGGAGCAGACGATGCTCGCCGACCTCAAGTCAAACCTCGACGACATCGTCAACAAAACCGGGCCGCCTGGTGGTAAAGGCGTCCGCGTCTTCGGCACGCCTGCGGCCGTCGCGAGCTACCTCGGCCTGAGCGAGACCGAGCTGCGCACGCAAATCGAGAGCGGCAAGTCGCTGGCGCAGATCGCGACCGCCCGAGGCAAGTCGGTATCCGGGCTGAAGGACGTGATCTACGCGGACGCGAAGTCCAACCTGGATCAGGCGGTGGCGTCCGGGAAGCTGACCGTGTCTCAGGAGCAGACGATGCTCGCCGACCTAAAGTCGCACCTCGACGACATCGTCAACAACACCGGGTCCCCTGACGGTAAGGGCGCCGGCGTCCGCATCTTCGGCCCGGCTGCGGCCGTCGCGAGCTACCTCGGCCTGAGCGAGACCGAGCTGCGCACGCAAATCGAGAGCGGCAAGTCGCTGGCGCAGATCGCGACCACGCAGGGCAAGTCGGCCGAAGGCCTGAAGGCGGCGATTCTCGCCGAGGCGAAGTCGCAACTCGACGACGCGGTCGCGGCGGGGAAGATCACGGCCGAGCAGGCGAAGGCGATGCTCGCCGAGCTCACGTCCCACATCGACGATCTCGTCAATCGCACGGGCCAGCTCCAGCGGAGCACATAGCGCCCGGAACGGGGCGAAAGCGGGAGGCGGCGGTTCTTGGGGGAGCCGCCGCCTCTCCTCAATACAGCATCGACGCGAGCGCCCTGCGGTACCGGGTGCTGAGCTCATGGTCCTGGCCAAGCTCCTCGAAGAGCGCGACCATCAGCCGCCGGATCTCGTCGCGCTCCTCGCCGGTCGCCATACGTGCCTCGTCGAGCAGCAGCTCGAGCGCACGCTCCTCGTCCCCCGCCTCCAGCGCCGCGAGAACGTCCGGCCGGTCGCCGCGCTCGCGCAGCTCCTCGATCAGACGCTCGCCTGCCGTCGGGCCGAGCAGGCCGTCGAGGAAGGCGGCGACCGCCGGCGCCGGCTGCGCGCCGGTGAACTCCGAGACCACCTGCCCGTTCCGGAACGCCTTCACGGCCGGGACCCCGCGGATCCCGTAGTGCTCCGCGAGCGCCCGGTTCGCGTCGACGTCGACCCGGGCGAACGCGATCCCGGGCCGCGCCTCGATCTCTCGCTCGAGCACCGGCTCGAGCGCCTTGCAGGGCCCGCACCAGTCCGCCCAGAAGTCGACGACGACCGGCGTCTCGTGCGAACGCTGCAGCACGTCTGTGTAAAAGGTCTCGTCCGTTACGTCCATGTCGAGCGATTGTCCACAACCAGTGCCTGGCACCGGCGCTGTGACGATTCTGGGACTTTGTATCCCCAGATCGGCGAAGGCTAGGCCGGGCGGCGCTCGGCGATCGCCTCGAGCCGGCCGCGGATCTCCTCCGCGGTGCCGCCGAGGTCGTCGAGGCGCGGCAGCGCGGAGAGGCTCTCGAGCCCGAAGACCCGCTCGAACAACGGCGTCGTCCGGTAGTGGACCGCCCCGCCATCGTCCCGGCCGGACTCGGAGACGAGCCCGCGCTCGACGAGGCCGGCGACGACAGAGTCGGCGGCGACCCCGCGGATCCGCGCGATGTCAGGACGGCTGCAGGGCCCGAGATACGCGATCACGGCGAGCGTCTCGAGCGCCGCGGCGGTGAGCCCGCGCTCGACGGGCCGCTCGAACAGCCGCGCACACGCGTCCGCGGCCTCGCGCGAGGCACGGAACGCGTACCCGGCGGCGACATGCTCGAGGACGATTCCGCTCCGGCCATCCGCGTGGCGCTCGCGCAGCAGCTCGAGCGCCCCTTCGACGCGCGCCACCCCGTCGTCGGCCGCGACCGCCAGGTCCTCGACGGAGAGCGGCTGTGAGGCGACGACGAGCAGGGCCTCGAGCGTCCGGGCGAGCGCCTCCAGTGGCCCGGGGGTGATCAGGCGGAGCGGACGTTCCACGTGCGGCCTCCTTCTTCGTCGCGTGACCCGATTCCTTCCTCCGCGCGCGCGATCCGAATCGGCGCGAACGGCGTCGCCTGCTCGATCGTGATCTCGCCGGCCCGGCGGAGCTCGAGGACGGCGAGGAATGCGACCGCCTGCTCGACGCGCGAGAGGCCTTCCACCTCCTGCTCGAAGTCGAGGCGCTGCCTGCGCCGCAGCAGCGCGCGAAAGCGCTCGACGAACTGCGTCACCGGCGGGAAGCGAAGGGCCATGTGGTCGAGCGAGACCTGCGGCGGCTCGGCGGCGAGCAGCCGCAGCGCTCGCGCGAGCGCCTCCGGCTCCTGCGGCGCGATCCTCGGTTCGGCCTTCGGCGCGAGCGGCGCGGGCCCGAGCCGGAAGTAGCGGTCCTGCTCGGCGGCGAGCCGCTCCATCAGCCAGCCGGCCGCCTCCTTCATCCGCCGGTAGTCCTCGAGCCGGCGCGCCAGCTCCTCCGCGGCCTCCTCCGGGTCGAGGTCGGCGAGCTCGACGCGCTCCTCGGGGAAGAGCTCCCGTGCCTTCAGCTCGAGCAGCGCGCCGACGAGGAGCAGGAACTCGCCGCACGCGTCGAGGTCGAGCCGCTCGCGCTCTGGGCTGGAAGCGACGGCGGCAAAGCCGCCGTCGCCCGGCGGGGCGGCACCGGCTCCGCCGGTGCCGAGGGCCAGGCGCTCGACGAACGTGACGACGACCTCGGCGACGTCGACGTCGCGCGGCTGCAGCTCCTCGCGCAGGACGAGCGTCAGCAACAGGTCGAAGGGTCCTTCGAACGCGTCGAGGTCGAGCTCGAGCTCGCGGACGTCCGGCACCGAGCGGAGGCTAGCGGCGCGGGCGGACGCGGCCCTTCGGGACCGCCATCGCGGGGCCCTTCGGGATCGGCCGCGGCTTGCGCCGCACGGTCGGGCGATCTTCCTTCTTGCGGATGAACTGCCACCAGATGAAGAACCCCGACGAGATCACGAAGACCACGAGCGAGACCCAGAAGTTGAGGCGCTCGCCGGCGAAGTGGTGAGACGGGTCGACGCGCAGCAGCTCCTCGAGCGTGCGGCCGAAGGTGTAAAAGGAGACGTAGAGCGCGAACAGCCCGGGTGGGCGGATCCGGAACCGATTGCCGATCACGATCAGCACGCCCGCCATGGCGAGGTCGTAGATCAGCTCGTAGAGGAAGGTCGGGTGGAACGTGTCCGAGAGCGGGTACTGCGGCGGCCGGTGCTCCGGGTCGATCTTCAGCCCCCAGGGGAGGTTCGTCGGCTTGCCGTACAGCTCCTGGTTGAACCAGTTGCCGAGGCGACCGATCCCCTGCGCGATCAGCAGGCCGGGGGCGATCGCGTCGGCAAAGAGCCTCACGCTCTGGCCGGCGCGGCGGATGACGACCGCGCCGGCGATGCAACCGAAGAAGATGCCGCCCCAGACACCGAGCCCGCCCTGCCAGACGGCGAACGGGCCCCACCACGTGTCCGGAACCTCGTTCCAGCTCGTGATGTCGTGGTAGATCCGCGCCCCGACGATCCCAAACGCGACACCCCAGACGGCGACGCGGAGCACGAGATCCCAGTCGCCGCCGAGCCGGGTCCAGCGGTATCCCGTGAGCAGGATGCACGCGGCGATCGCGAGCAGCAGCATCAGCCCGTACATGTGGATGTGCAGGGGACCGAGATCGACGACGCCGCTCGAAGGCGACGGGATCGAGGCGAGTGACGGCACGGGCAGAAGATACTGGCCGCGCCGCGAGGTCAGCGTCGGTTACAGGAGAATCCGGAGCGCAGTCTCGGTGGGGCAACCCCGCTCGAGCAGCTCGACTGCCAGGTGCAGATCGACGTAGTTTCGACTCGCGAGCGCGACTGCCTCCTCGGCGCCGTAGCCGGCGCGCTCCAGTTCTGCCGCTCGCCAGCGCTCGATCCGCTCGCTCTCGGTTTCGAAGTCGACGTGAAGCTCTGCCGCAGACATCGTGTTCCTTTCGCGTTGCCGTTGTACACGGCTATTCGGCGACGGGGCCGGACCGGATCTCCCCCTTCGGGGGGAAATGCCGGTCGGCCACATCTCTACCGGAACGAGCGCGCGATCCTCAGGGCCTGAGCGAGCGTGAGCTGGCCCTCCAGCCGCAGGGTGAGCGACCCATGCTCCCAGAGGAGCACGTCGCGCGCGAGGCGAACACGCTCGTCCAGGATGATCCGCGTCGGCGCCATGTAGAGGAAGTGCCGCGCGCCCGAGAGGAAGAAGCCCCTGCCTCCGTTGACGGCGACGGGCGTAATCGTCGTGCCCGGCTCGGCGACCTTCTTGATGTAGACCGGTACGCCGCTCGCGAGGAATTGCGACACGAGCAGGCGCGTGTGGCCGTAGACGAACCAGAGCTGGTGCCCGTCCCACGTGATCCGGTCGGGCTCGCCGAGCAGCCGGGACGTGAGCGGCCGGAAGTGCATCGTCCGCCGCGCCTCGGCCACAGTGAGCGGTTTGCCGAGGTCGAGCGGTCGGGACGTCTTCACCTCGGGCAGGCGGTCGACGCGCTCGATCGTCACGCCCTGAAGGTGGAAGAAGCGGAAGATCGCGGAGCGAGCCGGGGGCACCGCGAACGCGACGGCGAGCGCGAGCACGAGCGCGGCGAGCGCGGCGACGAACGCGCGGCGGCGGCGTTGCGGATGGGCGGTGAGGCGCGCCCTCACCGCCGGCGCGAGGTCCCGATCGGCGGGGAAGGCGACGTAGGCCGCGAGGGCTCTCAGCTCGCGCTCGGTCACTCCGCCTCCTCCCCCAGGTTCGGCCGCGCGTCGCCGGCTTCGCCGGCGGCGCTTGCACCCTCGAGCTCCGCCCGCAGCCGCTCGAGCGCGCGCGAGAGACGCGACTTGACCGTGCCCCGCCGGACACCGAGGGCCGCCGCCGTCTCGGCCTCGGAGAGGTCGAGGAAGTAGCGGCAGGCGATCGCCTCGCGGTCGGCCTCCCCGAGCCGGTTCAGCGCCGCGATCAGCTCCGCGCGGCGCTCGGCGCCGAGGAGCGCCGCCTCGGGGGACGGGGCCGCGTCCCCCGAGGCCGCGTCCCCGGCCGCCCGCAGCGCGAGCGCGGTCCGCCGGCCGGCCGAGCGCCTGCGGTTGCGCGCCTCGTTCGCCACGATCCGCAGCAGCCACGGCTTGAAGGGCGCCCCGGCGCGAAACCGCCAGAGCGCGCCGTGGGCCTTGACGAACCCGTCCTGCGCCGCCTCCTCGGCGTCGGCCGCGTTGCCGGCGATCAGGAAGGCGATGCGCAGCGCGATGCCCTGATATGCGTGCACGAGCTCCTCGTAGGCGTCGGCGTCGCCGCGCTGCGCGCGGGCGACGAGCTCTCGGTCGTCGAGTGGCCGGCCCACCACTGCGTTGTCTACACCGCAGTCGCTAACGTGGTTCCCAATGCCCCGGCTCGTCGGCATCAACCACGTCGCGGTCGAGGTCGGCGACCTCGACGAGGCGCTCGCCTTCTACAGCCGGATCTTCGACGTCACGCTGCGCGGCCGCCACGGGAAGAGCATGGCGTTCGTCGACCTGGGCGACCAGTTCCTCGCGCTCTCGGAGGGCCGGCGTCAACCCCCGGACGAGGCGCGCCACATCGGTCTCGTCGTCGACGACCGCGATGGCGCGCTCGCCGCCGCCCGCGACGCCGGGGCGGAGATGCTCGGCGACAACGACTTCCGCGACCCGTGGGGAAACCACTTCCAGGTCGTCGACTACCGCGACATCCAGTTCACGAAGACCGACCGGATCCTCGCCGGGATGGGCCTCGACGGACTGGAGAAGCGCGAGCGCGCGCTCGAGGAGCTGCGCGCGAAGGGGCTCGCCGACTGACCTACGAGGCGCGCGCGGCGCGAATGCGCGCGAACGTGGTGCGATTCTCGCCCCATCGACCCCTCGCAACCCGTTGAGCTCGACGAGCACGAGCGCCCGTGTCCTCGTCAGCGCCACCGACCGGACGATCCCCTCGGGCCTGAACGACGCCTCCAGCCGGGCTGTCGCGATGTCCCGAACCTCCACCTTCCCGTTCCGCGCGGCGCGCGGCCACCCGCCGTTGGAGGACGCCTCGCGCAACGGCTGGACGAGCAGAATCCGTCCCGCCGCGACCGCGAACATCACCGTCGGCGAGAGCCCGCGGAGGACGACCGGATGCGAACCGTCGATCCGCGCGATATGCCCGCGGCCGAGCTGCCAGCGGCAGGCGCCGCCGCCGCCGCATTGCCAGGCGCTGGCCGGACGGATCGTCTCGAAGACGTTGTAGTAGAACGCGCGACCGTCGCTGGCTGCAGCTTGTTATAGACGGCGGAAGGCGCCGATGGTTTGCCTAGAGAACGGCTGCTTCGCCGAGCAGCGCCTTCACCTCGGCGTAGAAGTCCGCCACCGGGGCGACCCGGTAGTCCGGACCGAACTCGAGCGTTCGCGGCCCCTCGGAGGTCTCGAGAGCGAGCACGACCTTCGCCTCGCCTGGGTAGTCGCGGACGACGTGGCCGAGCTCGCGAAGCGTGCCGGCGGGCGCCTTGCGCGCGTCGATCTTGAGCCTGACCTCGCTCGGCGGGACGTACGCCTCGAACTCGCCCACCTCGATCGCGATGAGCTTGGACTCGCCCTCCTTGTGGTCGACCCGGCCCTTGAGCACGAGCACGCGGTCGACCTCGCAGAGCTCGCGCGAGGCGGCGTACACCGAGTTGAAGACGACAGCCTCGGCGCTTCCGGTCTGGTCGTCGAGCCGGAGGAAGACCATCGGGTCGCCCTTCTTCGTGGTCAGCTGCTTGACCGAGGAGACGATCCCGCCGACGGTGACGATCTCGCCGTCGCGACAGCGCTCGAGCTCGCCGAGCGGCCGGTCGGCCTTGCGGCGCAGCTGGTCGCCGATGCCGGCGAGCGGGTGCTCGCTGACCCAGAGACCCAGCGTCTCCTTCTCGAGCCGGAGCAGGTCGCCCTTCTCGTACTCCTCGGGCGGAATCGGCGCGTGGTGGCGGGGCTTCTGCTCGCTCTCGTCCATGAGGTCGAAGATCGAGCCCTGGCCGCGCTCTCGCGCCTCGAACTCGCCGCCGCCCCAGGAGAGCGCGTGGTCGAGCACCTCGACCATGCCCTTGCGCGACGCTCCGGTCGAGTCGAGAGCGCCGCACTTGACGAGCGACTCGAGCGCGCGCTTGTTCACCACCTGCGGATCCACCCGCTCCGTGAAGTCCCAGATCGACTCGAACGGCCCGCCGGCCTCGCGGCCGGCGACGATCGCCCTGCACGCGTTCTCGCCGACGTTCTTGACGGCGTTCAGCCCGAAGCGGATCTTGCCCTCGACGACGGCGAAGTCGACCTGGGACGCGTTCACGTCGGGCGGCAGCACCTCGATCCCGAGCTCGTGGCACGCGTTCACGTAGAACGGCACGCGGTCCTTCGTGTTCATCACCGAGGAGATCAGCGCGGCCATGTACTCATGTGGGTGGTTCGCCCGCAGCCAGGCAGTCCGGTAGGCGATCAGCGCGTAGCCCGCCGCGTGCGACTTGTTGAAGGAGTAGTCCTGCGCCTTTTCCATGTCGTCCCAGAGCTGGCGCGCGACCTGCGGCGTCGTCCCGTTGGCGACGCAGCCCTCGATGAACTTGTCCTTCAGCGAGGCCATCAGGGAGTGGATCTTCTTGCCGATCGCCTTGCGGAGGTCGTCCGCTTCCGCCGGCGAGAAGCCGCCGATCTGCTTGGCGATCTCCATGCTCGATTCCTGGTAGATCGCGATCCCGAACGTGGGCCCGGTGATCTGCTCGAGGCGCGGGTCGATGTAGGTGACGGGCTCGAGGCCGTTCTTGCGCCGCGCGTACACAGGGATGTACTGCATCGGGCCCGGACGGTAGAGGGCGACGAGCGCGATCAGGTCCTCGAACTCGGTCGGTTTCACCTGGCGCAGCGCCTCGCGCATGCCCGACGACTCGAACTGGAACACGCCGATCGCGTCGCCGCGCTGGAGCATCTCGTAGGTGGCGGGGTCGTCGAGCGGAATCGTCTCGATGTCGAGGTCGCCGATCAGCTGCACCGCCTCCTCGACCACGTCGAGGTTGCGCAGGCCGAGGAAGTCCATCTTCAGCAGGCCGAGCGCCTCGACGTCGCCCATCGGCAGCTGCGTGACGACCTCCTGGTCCTGCCCCTTCTGCTGCACCGGGACGATCTCGGTCAGGGGACGGTCGGAGATCACGACCCCGGCTGCGTGGATCGAGTCCGCGCGTACGAGCCCCTCGAGCGGCTTCGCGAGATCGACGATCTCGCGAACGAGCGGGTCGGCGTCGTACGCCTGTTTCAACTCTGCGCCCGGCTTCAGGCAGTCGTCGAGGTAGACCTTCGGGCCCTCGGGGATCAGCTTCGCGACCTTGTCGACCGCGCCGTAGGGGATCTCGAGGACACGGCCGGCGTCGCGGACGGCGGCGCGCGCCATCATCGTCGAGAACGTAATGATCTGGGCGACGCGGTCGCGGCCGTACTTCTGGGCCACGTAGTTGATCACGCGCTCGCGGCCGGCGACAGCGAAGTCGATGTCCATGTCCGGCATCGACTTGCGGCCCGGGTTCAGGAAGCGCTCGAAGAGGAGGCCGTAGCGGATCGGGTCGACGTCGGTGATCTCCAGGCAGTACGCGGCGAGCGAGCCGGCCGCGGAGCCGCGGCCCGGGCCGACCTGGATCCCATACGTCTTCGCGAAGTGGACGAAGTCCCAGACGATCAGGAAGTAGTCCGCAAAGCCCATCTCGCGGATCGTCTTCAACTCGAACTGGAGCCGGTCGCGGAGCTCGGGCGTGATCTGCTCGTAGCGCCGGGCGAGCCCCGCCTCGCACAGCTCGGCGAGGTACTCGAAAGCGTCGCGGCCGCCGGGCGTGTCGAAGCGCGGCAGCAGGAGGCGGTCGGTCTCGATCGACACGCTGCAGCGCTCGGCGACCTCGAGGGTGCGGCGGAGCGCCTCGGGGTAGGCGGCGAAGTCGGCGGCCATCTCTTCGGGCGTCTTGAAGTAGAACTGGTCGGTGTCGAAGCGCCAGCGGTTGGGGTTCTTCAGCGAGTCGCCGGACTGGATGCAGAGCAGGGCCTCGTGCGCGCGGGCGTCCTCGTGCAGGAGGTAGTGGACGTCGCCGGTCGCGACGAGCGGCAGCCCGGTCGCCTCGGCGAGCTTCGCGAGCTGTGGGTTGATGCGCTGTTGCGGCTCGAGGCCGGCATTCTGGATCTCGACGTAGGTCGAGTCCCGCCCGAAGATCTGGACGAGCCGGTCGAGGTCGGCGGCGGCATCCTGCGGCCGGTTCTCCTCGAGCGCCTTGCTGACACGCCCGGAGAGGCAGCCGGAGAGGACGACGAGTCCCTTCGCGTGGCGCTCGAGTAGCTTCCAGTCGACGCGCGGCTTGTAGTAGTAGCCCTCCAGATATCCAAGCGAGGAGAGCTTGATCAGGTTCGCGTAGCCCTCGTCCGTCTCGGCGAGGACGGTCAGGTGCGCGTAGCCCTT
The DNA here is from genome assembly GCA_046735055.1 of Actinomycetota bacterium. GTDB lineage: Bacteria > Actinomycetota > Thermoleophilia > Gaiellales > Gaiellaceae > DATBLE01. The sequence goes on along the minus strand of JBKPSO010000108.1, from coordinate 18,188 downwards.
CTCCTGCCGGCGGCGGTCGTCGGTGACGTAGACCTCGCAGCCGACGATCGGCTTGATCCCATGCTTGCGCGCCTCGCGCTGGAGCTCGACCGCCCCGGCCAGCGAGCCGTGGTCGGTGAGCGTGACCGCCGGCATCCCGAGCTCGGCCGCCCGCACCGCGAGGGCAGGGATGCGGCACGCGCCGTCGAGGATCGAGTACTCGGAATGGACGTGGAGATGGACGAAATCGGCCTCGGGCACCGGGAGAGCCATCGTACTACCGGCTCAGGACCGCACCTTCAGAGCCGCCGGGTGGCGACCCGCGCGTGGTCGGAGGGCTCGGCGTGGCGGATTCTCACCGCCGGTAGGTCCCGGTCAGCGCGGCGGTGGCGAGGACGTGGCCCTCGATCGCCTTGCCGAAGCTGAGCCGGCGGTCGCTCGAGCCGAGCTCCGGCTCCGCATCGAGCGCGTAGAGCGTGAAGACGTAGCGGTGCGGCTTGCCGGGCGGCGGACACGGCCCGCGGTAGCCAGGAGCGCCGAAGTCGTTGCGCCCCTCGGCCGGCGCAGCCTCGCCTTCGGCGATCCCACCTGCCGCAGCCGGGAGGTTCCACGCGAGCCAGTGCGTGAACGGGTAGCGGCCGGCGTCGGGATCGTCGAGGCAGAGCGCGACGGACACCGTGCCCTCGGGCGGATCGGTCCAGGCGAGCGGCGGCGAGAGGTCGTCGCCGTCGCAGGTGTGCCTCGCCGGGATCGGCTCGCCGTCGGTGAACGCGGAACTCGTCAGCTCCACACCCGTACTACTACCGCGTGGCGCCCTCCGTTCGCAGGCGCTCGATCAAGAGCGAGGCCTCTCCGCGCGTCCGCGGGAACTCGACGTCCGCGTGCCTGGCCAGCTCATGCGCGAGCGCGTAGATCTGCCTGCCGGTCGGCTTCGCCTCCGGGTTGCGGATCGTGATCGTCTGCTCCTTCTCCACCCCCGCATTGGAGCAGTGAAGCCGTGACGCGTCTGTGTCTACTCCGTGTCGGCTTCGCCTGCAGGCTTCGCTTCGGCTTCGGCGCCGCCGCGCTTCCTCGCCTTCCAGAAGATCAGCGATCCCGCCAGCGCGGCCGCCGCGCCCGCCACGAGCGCAGGCTTGTTCGGCCTGCCTTCCTCGACTGCGGGAACGGTCTGACGCGCCTTCCTCCTCGCGACACGCTTGCCGACCTTCCAGGTCGCCCAGCCGAGCACGGCGTTCCGCTTGTTGACGATGCCCATCGCAGCTCCCTTCCTTTCCTCAGGCCTTCGCCGCAGCCTTGCGCCTCGGCCCGATATGGATCGGTCGGCCGAGTGCAACCAGGCCCGCCTCCTTGATCGCCTCCGAGAGCGTCGGGTGGGCGGCGATTCCGTCCGCGACCGTCTCGACCGTCGCCTCGGCGTCCAGCGCGACGACGCCCGCCTCGATCAGGTCGGTCACGTGGGGCCCGACCATCACGAGCCCGAGCAGCTCGCCGTAGCGCGTCTCGTGGATCGACTTCACCCAGCCGACCGTCTCGTTCTGCATCACGGCCCTGGCGTTTGCCACCCACGGAAAGACGCCGACCGCGACGTCGTCGCCGTACTGCTCCCTGGCCTCCGCCTCCGTCAGGCCGACGCCGGCGATCTCCGGATCCGTGTAGATCGGGCGCGGGACGCCGCGCGGCTCGACGACGGCGTCGTGGCCCATCGCATTCTCGGCCGCGACCTCGCCCTCGCGGAAGGCGGTGTGCGCGAGCTGCCAGTACCCGGCGCAGTCGCCGACCGCATAGATGTGCGGCACGGTCGTGCGCCGGCGCTCATCGGCCGCGATCCCTTTGCCCCGGTCGAGCTCGACGCCGATCTCCTCGAGCCCGAACCCCTCGACGAGCGGCGCGCGGCCGACCGACACCAGCATCAGGTCGGCGTCGACCCTCTCGCCAGCAGCCTCTTCTGCCGGCCCGAAGTGCACCGTCAGCGAGCCGCCCTTGTCCTCGACACGTTTGCACTGCCTCTCGAGGTTGAGGGCGATCCCGCGCTTCCCGAACTGCTTGGCGAGCTCCTTCGACGCGTCCTCGTCCTCCAATGGAATCAGCCGCGGGAGCATCTCGACGATCGTCACCTCGGAGCCGAAGCGCCGGAAGATCGAGGCGAACTCGCAGCCGATGATCCCGCCGCCGAGGACGACGAGCCGACCCGGCACTTGCTCCTGTGCGAGCAGGCCCTCTGAGTCGACGCAGAGCGGCGAGTCGAGCCCCTCGATCGGCGGCCGAATCGGAAACGAGCCGGTGGCGACGATCGCGCTCTTGAAGGTGACGTCCTCCCCGCCCTCGACCGCGATCGTGTTCGCATCCCTGAAGCGGCCCGTGCCCTGCACCCACTCGACGCCGTTGGCCTTGAAGAGGATGGCCACGCCCCCGGTCATCTGCTTGACGACGGCCGCCTTCCACTCGTTCGCGGCGGCGAGGTCGAGCTGGGCCTCGCCGACGCCCACCCCGGCCTTCGCGAAGGTCTCCTCCGCCTCCTTCAGGTACGTGGCGGTCTGCACCCACGCCTTCGTCGGGATGCAGCCGATGCGCAGGCAGGTTCCGCCGAGCTCGGGCTCCTTGTCGATGCAGACGGTCTTCGCCCCGAGCTGCGCGGCTCGGATCGCGGCGGTGTAGCCGCCGGGACCGCCCCCGAGGACGGCAACGTCACAGTCCATCTCGCTCCCTAGTCGGTTCCGGCAGCGATCCTAGCGACGGGGGCGATCGCGGCGTCGCAGCGCTCGCCCCGCGGCCGTGCCCTCAGCCCCTCGAAGACCTCTCGCGACTCGGCGAGCAGCGGTCATACCCGAACCTCCGCGCCGAGCCGCGACGCCGCTCGACCCAGGGCGTCGCCTCGAGCGCTCGAAGATCTCCCGCGCCTCGGCGGCGAGCGGCCCGGCCTCGCCGTTCCGGCCGCGTTCGTCGAGCCACTCGGCATGCTCGAGCGGCCGCCGGTCGAGCAGCGACGCGTCCGCCCACTGCATTCCTCGAAGACCATGACGACCGGGTTGACGTCGGCTCCTCGTCCTCGGCGATCCGCGCCTGCATGCGAACCATGTCAGCCAGAGCCCAGTAGGCAACGCCCTCGCCGTAGGCGAGACAACGGCCTCGATGCCAGTACGTCGTCTGCGGCAGCCCGTCCATGTACTTGTAGAACATCCCCGGGCTCGTTCGCCGCACCGCATGAGGGACAGCTCACGGAGAGCGGCGCCCCGCAGGCCGAGCAGAACTTGCGGCCCGGCCGGTTCTCCGTCCCGCAGCTCGCGCAGCTCACGCGACGACCTCCGCCTCGACGCCGGCCGCGGCCGCACGGTCGAGCCACGGGGTTGCCCCGAGCCGCTCGAAGATCTCGCATGCCTCGGCGAGCAGTCGTTCGCCTTCAGCGCCTTGCACCTGCTCCCCGTGCTCGAGCAAGGTGACCGCGAGCCAGAACTCGAGCGAGCGCTCGCGGAAGAGGGCCGCGGCGGCCCGATAGCCGTCCTCGTCCCCTGTCAGCTTGGCCCGGAACCGGTGGGCGTGGGCCTCGAGCATCGGCGGCCGTTCTCCCGGCCTGAGTGCCTCGATCCGGTCGAGTTGCTCCCGCACGCCGGTCGGGTCGCCGATGACAAAGGCGGCTTCGAGGGCCTCGACGAGGCTCAGCTTCATCGTCAGGAACGTGACGCCGAACCCGCCGGCGATCACCGACTCGGCGGCCGAGAGCGCTTCCCGCGGTCTTCCCTCGGCCCGGAGCACGTGCGCTTCGGCGGAGAGGTACCAAGAGCGCGCCTGGGGGTCGTCGGAGACCTTCAAGTCGACCTGCTGATCGAGGCGATCCCTCGCTCGGGCCAGTTGCCCCCGAGCGCACTCGGCGATCACGATCGGTAGGACCAGAGCCCGCTCTTCAGACCCCGACCAGTCGCACTCCGCCTCGCGCGCGATCGCCGCGTCCCAGCGTCCGAGGGGCACGAGCGAGCTGATCGGCCCGAGGAGAAAGCTCGACTCCCAGATCCGGTCGCCGACCCTGCGCGCCAGCTCGAGGCCCCGGTCGGAGATCGCGACGGCGTCCGCGAACTGGTCGCTCGATTCGTGGGCGACGGCCAGATTGTTCATCGCCCTGAGCGCGGGGGCGTGCAGATCATGGGCGAGCGCACGCTCGAGCGCGCCCTCGAGGAGGATGCGCGCCTCCTCGAGCCGGTTGCGCTGCGAATAGAGGAGCGACTTGCTCGTCAGCGCCTGGGCGAAGACCTCTGGTAGACCCAGCGCCTCGGCCAGCTCGAGTGCGACCTCCAGCCGGGGAGCGGCGAGGTCGTGCTGCTGGTTGAGCACGAGGAAGCGTCCGAGCTGCGCGGCGGCGTACGCGACGTCCTCGTCCGGCTCCTCTCCGGCGAGGGTCTCGAGCGCGGCCTCGAGCCGGGCGACCGCCTCGGGCGGATGGCCCTCCCGATGGTCGATCTCGGCGAGGTGCGCCGAGACGCGCGCAGCCCGGCGCGGCAACCCCTCGGCCTCGAAGACTCCGACTGCCTGCTCGAGGAGCGTCCTCGCCTCGGGGCCCCTGCCGGCCAGCCAGGCCGTGCGGCCGGCCCGTTCGTGCAACTCCGCCTTCGCCACCGAGTCGTCCTCGAGCTCCGCCGCCTGCGAGAAGTAGCGCTCGGCCTCCTCGTTCGCGCCGAGCGACGCGGCGCGCTCGCCCGCGCGGGCGAGGTGCTCGCCGGCCTTCGTCCTGATCGCGTCAGCGTCGGAGGCGTCGGGCGCCGCCTCGTAGGCGGCGAGGTAGTGCGAGGCGACGACCTCGACCACCTCCTGCTCGAGGAGCGTCCGCTCGAGGAACGCGGCCGCGGCGAGATGCCTCGCCTTCCGGTCGGCCTTGGCCAGGGTCTCGTAGGCGACCTTGCGCAGGAGGTCCTGGAGGAAACCGTACTGCCCGTGCTCGGGCGAACGCGGGTCGGCCTGCACGCCGAAGACCTCCTTGCGGGCGAGCGAGGAGAGGATCGGCTCGAGCTCGCCCTCGGGCAGGTCTGCCAGCGACGCGAGCGCCTGCCTCGTGAAGGTCTTGCCGAGCACGGCCGCGTCCTGCACGATGCGCCGCTCGGCCTGCGGCAGCCCGTCCAGCCGTGCTGCGATGAGGGCATGCAGGGTCTCCGGGACCTCGAGCGACTCGATTGTCCCGGTCGGACGGTAGACGGCGCCTTCCTGAGCGAGCGCGCCGCGATCGAGGAGCATGCGAACGGTCTCGACCGCATAGAGCGGGACGCCCTCCGCCCGGGCGAGGATCTGTGCGCGCAACTCCCCGGGCAGACCCGGGACGAGCCCGGCGAGCAGCTCGTCCATCGCCTCGCCGGAGAGCGGCTCGAGGTAGACGGAGCTGAAGTTGCGATGGCCGGCTCCCCACGTCGGGCGCCGCTCGAGCAGCTCGGGCCTTGCCTGGGTGACGACGAGGATCGGCGAGTTGCGCCCCCACTCGAGCAGGTACTCGACGAAGTCGAGGACGGACGCGTCCGCCCACTGCATGTCCTCGAAGAGCATCACCACCGGGTAGACGTCCGACAGTCGCTCGAAGAAGAGCCGCCACGCGGCGAACAGGTCCTCCCTCTCGTAGCCGCCGCTCTCCTCGTCGAGTGCGAGCAGGTGGGCGAGACGCGGCTCGACGAAGCGGCGCTCGCCGTGGTCGGAGACGTGCTCCTCGACGACCACGGCGAGCTTGGCGAGCGCCGAGCGCGGTTCCTCGTCCTCGGCGATCCGGGCCCGCATCCTGACCATGTCCGCGAGCGCCCAGTAGGTGACCCCCTCGCCGTACGAGAGGCAGCGGCCGCGGTGCCAGTAGGTGACCTGAGCGATCCCATCGAAGTACTTGTAGAACTCCCAGCCGAGGCGCGACTTGCCGATCCCGGCGATTCCCGTGATCGAGATCAGGTGCGCCTTCCGCTCGTCCGCGCACGCGTGAAAGATGTCCTTGATCTGGCGCAGCTCGCGGTCACGGCCGACGAACGGTGCCTCGAGACCTGCCGACTTCAACGAGCCGCGCGCGCCCGAGACGACCCTGAGCGCGCGCCAGAGCGGCGTCAGCCCGACCTTCCCCTTCAGCTCGTGACTGCCCGCGTCCGCGTAGGCGATCGTCTGCTCGGTCGCGCGGCGGGTGGCCTCGCCGACGAGGACTGTGCCCGGCTCGGCGAGCGACTGGATCCGCGCGGCGGTGTTGACGAGATCGCCCGCGACCATGCCCTCGCCCTCGGCGCCGAGCGTGACCGCGGCCTCGCCGGTGAGGACCGAGGCGCGGGCGCGGAGGTCCGGCAACCCGACCTCGTCGCCGAGCGCCGAGACGGCGGCGACCAGGTCGAGCGCGGTGCGAACCGCGCGCTCGGCGTCGTCCTCGGTCGCGGTCGGTGTGCCCCAGACGGCCATCACGGCGTCGCCGATGAACTTCTCGACCGTGCCGCCGTACAGCTCGATCAGCCGGCGGCAGCTGTCGAAGTAGCGCGAGAGGAGCTCGCGCGTGTCCTCGCTGTCGCGCTCCTCGGAGAGCGAGGTGAAGCCGACCAGGTCGGCGAAGAGGACGGAGACGAGCTTGCGCTCGGCCGCCGGCGCCGGCGTGGGGGCGGGAGAGTCGGGTGGCGCCGCGAGCGCGGCACCGCACTCGTCGCAGAAGCTCGCCCCGGGCCCCACAGGGTGGCCGTTCGGGCAGACGAGAGCGAGGCCGGCGCCGCACTCGGCGCAGAACTTTGCCCCCGCCCGGTTGTCGGCGCCGCAGCTCGGGCAGGTCATACCGCCACTCCTGTCTCGACCACGCCGCCCGCCCGGTCGAGCCACGGCGTCGTCCCGAGCCGTTCGAAGGTAGCACCCGCCTCGGTTCGCAACGGCTTCGCCTCCTGGGCGTCGCCCAGCGTCTCGGCCTGCTCGAGCTGGGTGATCGCCAGCCAGAACGGGACGCCGAGAGCGGAGAAGCGGGCGGCGGCGGTCGCGAGTCCCGCGGCGTCGCCGTTCAGGCGCGCGCGGAAGCGAAGAGCCTGCGCGTCGAGGTAGGGAGGCCGTGTCGCCGGCGCCAGCTCCTCGATCCAGGCCAGCAGCTCTTCCGCCTTTCGCGTGTCGCCGAGGGCGAGCGCCGCCTCGAGCGCGTCGACGAGGCCCTGCTTGACGCCCTGGAAGCTCGGGCTCAGGGTGGCGGCGGTCTCGATCGTCGCCGCCCCGGCGGCGAGCGCCTCCTCCAGCCGCCCCTCCGCGCGCGACAGCGCAGCCTTGGCCGCGAGGCGCATGCTCTTGTCCTGGATGTCGGTCGAGCCTTCGAGCCGGTCGAACATCGAATAGATGCGGCGCGCCTCGTCGAGCTCGCCGCGATACGCGTGGATCTCGACACCGGACTGCAGCAGGCTGAGCACAACGCCCCCGGAGTCAACCTGCTCCTGCGTGAACTCGTCGGCCGTGGCCAACGCTTCGTCCCAGCCTCCCGTCATCAGCAACGGGTACGTACGCTCGGCGAGCGTCGCCCACTCGTACGGACGGTTCCCGATCCTGCGCGCGAGAGCGAGCGCCTCGTCGAGGTAGCGGAGCGCGTCCGCGTAGCGGTCGAGACGAAAGCAGCCGTCGGAGAGGATGAAGTAGCAGGTCGATGCGTCCTCGACGAGGTCGTGCTTGAGCGCGACGTCGAGCGCGTGCTTGAGGAGGGCGAACGCCTCCTGGGTATGCCCGCGGCTCTCGAGGGTGGCCGACTTTGCACGCAGCGCCACGGTCAGGGCGCCCGGCAGCCCCTGCGCCTCGGCGATGTCCAGCGCGAGCTCGGCCCGCGCGCTTGCCCGTTCGAGGTCGCCGGAGAACCAGTAGGCCCGGGACAGGCGCGCCGCGAGCACGGCGAGATCCTCGTCGGGCTCGTCGTCGACGATCACGTCGAAGGCACGCTCCAGCCGCTCGAGGAGCTCGTCCCGGTGGGCGGTAAAGCCGAGGACAGTGGCCAATCGCCCCGTGACCCTGGCCGCCGCGCGCATGTCGCCCTCGGCGTCGTACAGCGCGATCGATCGCTCCATGAGCTGCCAGGAGCCGTCGGGGTCGCCCGCGTGGCCCGCCATGTCCCCGGCCCGACCGAGTAGGTCGGCCTGCTCGAGGGGATCGTCGGTCAAGGCGGCCGCGTCCTCGAAGTGGCGCCGCGCCTCGGCCGCCGCTCCCAGCGACGAGGCCCGTGCGCCGGCGCGGACGAGCGTGTCGTAGGCCTTACGCTTGATCTCAGCCGCGTCGTCGGCGTCGGGGGCCGCGTGGTAGGCGTCGAGATAGTGGGACGCGATCACCTCGACGACCTCGCTCTCCTCGGGGGCCATTGCCCTCAGGAGGTACTCGGCAGCTGCCAGGTGCTTCGTGCGCCGCTCCCGCTTCGAGAGCGTCTCGTGGGCGACGTGGCGGACGAGGTCCTGGAGGAAGCCGTACTGGCCGTGCTCGGGCGAGCGCGGGTCGGCCTGCACGCCGAGCACCTCCTTGCGGACGAGTGCGGCGAGGAGCGGTCCGAGCTCCTCCTCCGGGCGGCCGCCGACTGCAGCGAGCCCGGCGGGCGTGAAGGTCTTGCCGAGCACTGCGCCGTCCTGGAGCAGGCGCCGCTCCTCCGCGGAGAGGCCGTCCAGGCGGGCTGCGATCAGCGCGTGCAGGCTCTCCGGGACCTCGAGCGAGGGGATCTCTCCGACCGGCCGGTAGACGGGGCCTTCCTGGACGAGCAGGCCGCGGTCGAGCAGCATCCGCACCGTCTCGACGGCGTACAGCGGCACACCCTCCGCCCGCGCGAGGATCTGCTCGCGCACCTCGGCCGGCAGGCCGGGCACGAGCCCGTTGAGGAGCTCCTCCATCGCAGCCGGCGAGAGCGGCTCCAGGTAGAGCGAGCTGAAGTTGCGATGGCCCGCGCCCCAGGTCGGACGCCGCTCCAGCAACTCGGGACGCGAGAGGGTGATCACATACAGGGGCGAGGTACGCGACCACTCGAGCAGGTACTCCACGAAGTCGAGCAGGCTCTCGTCCGCCCACTGCATGTCCTCGAACGCGAGCACCGTCGGGTAGACGTCCGCGAGCCGCTCGAAGAACAGCCGCCAGGCCGCGAACAGGTCCTGCCGCTCGCGCGGCTCCTGGTCGCCGAGCCCGAGCAGCTGCGCGAGTCGAGGCTCGACGAAGTGCCGCTCTTCCAGGTCGAGGACGTGCTCCTCGAGCGCAGCGCGCAGCTTCGCGAGCGCCGAGCCCGGCTCCTCTTCCTCGGCGATGCGGCAGCGCATCCGCACCATGTCGGCGAGCGCCCAGTAGGTGACACCTTCGCCGTAGGCCAGGCAGCGGCCGCGGTGCCAGTACGTCAGCTGCGGCAGGCCGTCGAAGTACTTGTAGAACTCCCACGCCAGCCGCGACTTGCCGATCCCGGCGATGCCCGTGACCGAGACCAGGTGCGGCTTGCGCTCCTCCGCAGAGGCGTGGAACAGGTCCTTGATCTGGCGCAGCTCCCGGTCGCGGCCGACGAAGGGCGCCTCGAGGCCGTGGGACTTCAGCGACCCGCGCGCACCGGAGACGACGCGCAGCGCACGCCAGAGTGAAGTGAGTCCGTCCCTGCCCTTCAGCTCGAACGCGCCTGCGTCGTCGTAGACGATCGTCGACTCCGTCGCCCGACGGGTCGTCTCGCCGACGAAGACCGCACCCGGCTGCGCAACGGCCTGGATGCGGGAGGCCGTGTTCACGAGGTCGCCCGCGACCATCCCCTGCCCCTCCGCACCGATCGTCACCGCCGCCTCCCCGGTCAGGACCCCTGCACGCGCATGGAGGCCGTCCGTGCCGACCTCGTCGCCGAGCGCGGAAACGGCGGCGACCAGGTCGAGGGCGGCGCGAACCGCTCGCTCGGCGTCGTCCTCGGTCGCCGTCGGCGTGCCCCACACCGCCATCACAGCGTCGCCGATGAACTTCTCGACCGTGCCGCCGTAGAGCGCGATCAGCCGCCTGCAGGTTTCGTAGTAGTGCGAGAGGAGCTCCCGCGTCTCCTCGGCGTCGCGGTCGGCCGACGCGGCGGTGAAGCCGACGAGGTCGGCGAACAGGACCGAAACGAACCGGCGCTCGGAGGCCGGCGCCTCACGGGCTGCCGCCGGGGGAGTCGGACCGGCGAGCTGCGCGCCACACTCCCCGCAGAACTTGACCCCGGGCGAGTTCGGCGACCCGCACGCAGCGCAGGTGAGGGCAAGCGCGCCTCCGCACTCACCACAGAACTTTCTCCCGGGATCGTTCTCAGTCCCGCATGCCGGACACAGCATCGGACTCAACAGGGTAGAACGTTCTCCGCGACTACGAAAGCGCGGTCTTCATCACGAACGTGCCCGCGCGCTCGCCGACCTTCGCGAACCCGTAATCCTCGTAGAGATGGAGCGCCGGGTTGTCCGGCTCGACGCTGAGGCTGATCTCCGGGAAGCCCTCCTCCCGCGCCTGCTCGAGCAGCTTCGCGAGCAGCTCGCGACCGAGGCCCTTGCCGCGGCGGCTGGGCACGATCGCGATCGTCAGCTCCGGCGTCTGCTCGTCGACGAAGCCGTAGCCGGGCTCGGCCTGCTCGAACAGCCGGTACCAGGCGGCACCGACGGGCTGGAACTCGTCGATCGCGACGAAGGCGCTGTCACCCGGGCGGCCCCAGCCGGCGACGTAGCGCTCGAGCGGGACGTCGGCCTCGTTCCCCCAGCGGGCGTAGTACGCGTGACGGAGCATGTCGCGGAGGAAAGGGAGATCCTGCGACCCGGCGGGCCGGATCACGTGATTTCCTCGGTCAGCTGGATGCGGTTCCCGTCCGGGTCGAACACGTCGACGATCCTGACTTGCCCGTGTAGCTCGACGACGACACCGACTTCGACGCCTGCGTCGCGGAGCCGCTCGGCCTCGGCGCGCACGTCCGGAACGGTCACGGACGCGACCCCGCCCTCGTCGCCGTGCGCCTCCCAGAGCGCGATCTCCATGTCCTCACGGCGGAGCTGCGCCCAGCGCGCGTCCTCGTCGGCGAAGACCTCCTCGAAGCCGAGCGTGCCGGTGTAGAACGCGCGTCCGGCATCCAGATCGCGGACTCGGTACCAGACCTTCATCCGCTCAGAGGGTCAGGCCCGGTTCCTCGAGGAAGTCTTTCACGGTCCGGAGGAAGTCGGCCCCGGTCGCGCCGTCGATCGTCCTGTGGTCGCAGGTCAGCGTCATCGTCATCATCGGCCGCACGACGACCGCTCCGTCGCGCGCCACCGGCCGGTCCTCGATCGCGCCGACGGCGAGGATCGCAGCCTGCGGGGGGTTGAGGACCGCAATGAACTGCTCGACCCCGTACATGCCGAGGTTGGAGATCGTGAACGTGCCGCCCTCGAGGTCCTCGGCCTGGAGCTTTCCGTCGCGGGCACGGCCGACGAGGTCGGCGCGGGCCACGGCGATCTCCGCGACGGTCCGGCTGTCGGCACCGGTGATCACCGGGACGACCAGGCCGCGGTCGGTCGCGACGGCGAGCCCGACGTTCGCGGCGGGGTGCAGCTCGATCGCGTCGCCCGCGAACGTCGCGTTGACGGCCGGGTGGCGCATCAGCGCGATCGCGCAGACCTTCGTCAGGAGGTCGGTCACGGTCGGGCGCTCGTCGGGGTGGCGCTCGACGAGCAGGGCACGCAGCTCCTGCGACTTCGTCATGTCGGCGGACATCGAGATCTGGAAGGCGGGGACGGTCCACGCCTCGGTCAGGCGGCGCGCGATCGTCTTGCGCAACGTGCTGAGCTCGACGCGCTCGACCCCGCGCGCCGGAGCTGTGGCCGGCGCTGCCTTCGGCGCCGGCGCAACAGCCGCGCGCTCGACGTCCTCGGCGACGATGCGGGCCTCGGGCCCGGTCCCCGAGAGCGCGGCGAGGTCGATGCCGCGCTCGCGCGCGATCCGGCGCGCGAGCGGCGAGGCCTTGATCCGGCCGCCGTTTCCGCCGGCTGCGACGGGCGCCGCCTCGGGAACAGGCACTGCCTCGGGGACAGGCACTGCCTCACGAGACGTCTCTTCCTGCCGTGCCTCGGTGCCTGTCGCTGTCTGAACGGCAGCCGGTGCCGGCTCCGCGGGAACCTCCTCTCCGGCCTCGCCGACATAGGCGATCGGCGTGCCGACCGGCACCTCGCCTTCCGCCACCAGGATCTTCAGCAGCACGCCGCTGGCCTCCGCCTCCACCTCCTGCGTCACCTTGTCGGTGTCGAGCTCGAAGAGCGGCTCGCCCTTCTCGACCGGATCGCCCTCCGCCTTCAGCCAGCGGACGATCGTGCCCGCTTCCATCCCCTGGCCGAGCCGCGGCAGGATCACCTCGCTAGCCACGGCCCACCGTCCTCCGGATCGCCTCGAGCACGTCGGCGCCGTGCGGCACGACGAAGTTCTCCATCACTGGGGCGAACGGAACCGGCGCGAACTTCGACCCGACGCGCTCGATCGGCGCGTCGAGCCAGTCGAAGGCCTGGTACTGGATCACCGCCGCGACCTCGGCGCCGAAGCCCATCCGCCTGACCGCCTCGTGCGCGACGACGCACCGGTTCGTCTTCTTCACCGAGTCGACGAGCGTCTGCTCGTCGAGCGGCAACAGCGTGCGCGGATCGACGACCTCGACGGACACGCCCTCCTCCTCCGCCTCCGCCGCAGCCGCCAGAGACTCGTGCACGAGCCGGCCGGTCGCGATCACCGTCACGTCCTCCCCCTGCCGGTGCACCCGCGCTTGCCCGAGCGGGATCGGCTCGAACTCCTCGGGCACCTCCTCCTTGACCGGGTAGAGCGTCCGGTGCTCGAAGAAGAGGACGGTGTTGTCGTCGTAGATCGACGACCAGAGCAGCCCGCGGACGTCGGTCGGCGTCGAGGCGAAGACGACCTTCAGCCCGGGGACGTGGACGAACCAGGCCTCGAGCTGCTGCGCGTGCTGCGCGCCCGGCGACCACCCGGCGCCGCCCTGCGTACGGATCGTCAGCGGCACCTTCATCTGGCCGCCTGACATGTACCGGTGCTTGGCCGCCTGGTTGACGATCTGCTCCATCGCGAGTGTCGTGAAGTCCTCGTACATGATCTCGACGACCGGACGCATGCCCTGCATCGCCGCGCCGATCCCGGCGCCGACGATCGCCATCTCGGAGATCGGGGTGTTGCGGACGCGCTCGGGCCCGAACTCGGCGAGCATCCCCTGGGTGACGGCCATCGAACCGCCCATCTCGGCGATGTCCTCGCCCATGATGAAGACGTCCTCGTCCTCGCGCATCGCGCGCGAGAGCGCGTCCCGCACCGCCTCGCGATAGGTGAGCTCAGGCATACACGTTCTTGAGGGCGTCCTCGGGCTTGGGGTCGGTCCCCGCCTTCGCGAACGCCACGGACGCCTCTGCGATCTCCCGTGCCTCCGCGTCGAGCGCCTCGAACTCCTCGTCCGTGAGCCCCATCCGCTCGCGCAGCTTCGTGATCGGGTCCTGCGTCTCGCGCAGCTCCTGCTGCTCGCCCTTCGGACGGTAGACCTGCGCGTCGCCGACGAAGTGGCCAACGAGGCGGTAGGTCTCGCAGACCAGGAAGACCGGCCCCTTGCCGCTGCGCGCGTAGTCGAGCGCGCGCTTCGCGGCCTTGTAGACGGCCTCGACGTCCTGCCCGTCGACCTTCGCCGAGTGCATCCCGTAGGCGACCGCGCGCTTCTCGAGGTCCTCGATCGGCAGCTGCTGCTTGGCAGGCGTCGACTCGGCCCAGTGGTTGTTCTCGAGCACGAACACGGCCGGCACCTTCCAGAGCGAGGCGAGGTTGAGCGACTCGTGGAACGTGCCGATGTTCGTCGCCCCGTCGCCGAGGAACGCGACCCCGACGCGCGGTTCGCCGCGGAGCTTGAACGCCAGCGCCGCACCGGTGATCGCCGGCAGGCCCCCGCCGACGACGGCGTTCGCGCCGAGGTTTCCGCGCTCGACGTCGTAGAGGTGCATCGAGCCGCCGTAGCCGTGCGAGCAGCCCTCGATCTTCCCGTAGAGCTCCGCCATCACCTCGTTCGGGTGCGTTCCGCGAGCGAGCGTGTGGCCGTGGGCGCGGTGAGTCGAGGCGAACACGTCGCCGTCCTCCATCGCCTGGCAGACGCCGACCGCGACCGCCTCCTGGCCGATCGCGACATGCAGGAATCCCGGAAGCTCGCCCGCGCGGAACCGCTCCTCGACCTTCTCCTCGAAGTGCCGGATGAGCAGCATCTCCTGGAGGACCTGCCGCAAGCGCTCCGCCGACAGCGACCCCCGCTTGCTTTCGACCTTTGCCACGAGCCTGAGTTTATGCTCCGGGCGATGAGGCTCGCGACGCAGTGGAGGCGCATCCAGGCGCGTCTGCCCGAGGCCTGGGCGGAAGTGAAACTCGCGCTCACGGTCACCAACCCGCGCAGGGTCGACCGGGCCGCGGCCCTGCTCGGGCCCCTCCAGCCCGGCCGCGCCGGGGACGAGCTTCACTTCTTCGCAGCGCGCCACGGTGCCGGCCCGTCGCCGGCCGCGATCGGCCGTGCGCTTGCCCGGCTCGACCAGGAGCGCATCGCCGGAGAGCTACGCCTCGTCGGCGTCGTCGAGGCGCCGACAGCCGCGTCCGCCGCGCGCCGCTCCGCCGCCGAGGCCTGGGACGACGCGCTGGAGACGCTGCCCGCGGACTGGAGCGATCTCTTCTGCGAGGTGGAGCTCACATCGAGCGACCATCTCGACCCTGCCGCCCTGGCGCTCGCGCCGCTGAACCCGACTCGCTTCGGCGAGACGCCAGCCTTCCGCTTCCGGTGCGCGCACCGGTTCGGGTACGGCGCCTCGCCGGAGATGGTGAGCCGCTGCCTGGAGCGGCTCGACGAGCGTGATCTGCCGGCCGACGTGCGCGTCCTCGTCGCGCTCTCCGATACGAAGCCCGTCGCCACGCAGGGCCCGGTCTGGTATATCGGCGGCAAGGCCGTCTGATGCCCGACCCAGCGTCGTGGTTCGTGGTCGAACCGGGCTGGAAGGTCCTGGCCGCCGACGGAAGCGAGGTCGGAACGGTGCACGAGACCCTCGGCGACCCGGAGCTCGACATCTTCGACGGGCTCTCCGTCTCGACGGGCGCGTTGTCGAAGCCCGCGTACGTGCCTTCGGAGCACGTCGGCGAGATCCGCGAGGGCGAGGTCCACCTCGCCTTGACCAGCGAAGAGGTCCTAGCGCTCGAATCCCCCGAGTAACGCCGTACCTTCACAAACCCGTTGCGCGTTGTAGGTGTGTCATTTGCAACCGGCGGCAACGCAACCTGCAAGCAATGCGGCGGAGGCCCCGCGTTTCCGCGTCAACCGCTGAGGTAATGTCCCGGCGATGCAGCTCCTGAAGACAAACGGCGTCGGCTACGCGGCGAAGGAGTTCGTCGAGCGCGCCCGGTCGATCGTCCGCCTCGAGATCGAGCTCGCACTGCTCGAGATCAAGGCCAAGCTGACCCGGATCGGAGTGGGCGTCGGCCTCGCAGTCGGGGCGGCCGTCGTCGCGCTGTTCGCGTTCGGCTTCCTCGCGGCGGCAGCCGCTGCGGGCCTCGCGCTCGCCGTTCCGCTCTGGGCCTCGCTGCTGATCGTCAGCGGAACGCTGTTCGGCCTGACGGCCCTCCTGGCGTGGCTCGGCATCAGGTCGATCAATGCCGGCACTCCGCCGATCCCCGAAGAGGCGATCGAGGAGGCGCGGCTGACGACCGAGGCGGTGGTCGATGGGAAGTAGGTCGAGCGGCGAGGTCAGGCGCGAGCTCGAGTCCGAGCGAGAACGGCTCGGCGACGCCGCACAGACCCTGCGGACGCAGTCCGGCAGCGTCGCGAAGAGGGTGACGCTCACCGCGCTCGGCGCCGTGGCGGTCATCCTCGCCGCGCGAGCGGTCGGCACGCGCGTTTTTCGCCGGGACGACTCGGGGAAGGACAAAGGTGCGCGTCTCCCCTTTCTCGACAGAGACTGAGGGAGGTTCGAGAACCACCCTCACGAAGCCGAGCTCGCCGTACCGCCTCCGCGCATCGGAGTGGCTGTCGGCGTTCAAGGCGACCGGCAAGGAGTTCCTCGCCGACGACTGCTTCGGCCTCGCGCAGCAGATCGCGTTCAGCTCGCTGCTCGCGTTCTTCCCCAGCGTGATCCTCGTGGTCGGCCTGCTCGGATTGATCGGCCCGGGCGCCTACGACTCCCTCGTCCACCTGCTCGGCACGGTCGCTCCCAAGGCCGTCCTGGACGCGATCGACCTCGCCAAGCGCAGCTCGACCGGCAGCAGCGCCGGCCCCTCGATCGCACTCACCGTCGGCGTCGTCGGGGCGGTCTGGGCCGCGAGCGGAGCGACGAACTCGATCATCAAGGCCGTCAATCGGGCGAGCGACCTCGAGGAGACCCGGCCGTTCTGGAAAGTTCGCCTGCTCGCACTGACGCTCGTCGTCCTCTCCGGCCTCGGCACGGCGACGGTGTTCGTGCTGATCGTCTTCGGCGGACCGCTCGGGGACGCGATCGCGAGGCGCGCCGACCTCGGCCACTCGTTCACGGTGGTCTGGAACGCCCTGCGCTGGCCGATCGCGTTCGGCGGGATCCTGCTCTTCTTCGCGACCGTCTACTGGATCGCACCGAACCGGGAGCTGCGGAACTGGAAGTGGCTCACGCCGGGCTCGGTGCTCGGCGCAGTTCTGTGGCTCGCGCTCTCGGCACTGTTCTCCCTTTTCACGAGCTACTCGAGCTCGTACGACCGCACCTACGGCTCGCTCGCCGGCGCGATCATCCTCCTGCTCTGGCTGAACTACTCGGCGGTCGCGCTACTGCTGGGCGCCGAGCTGAACGCGGAGCTCGAGCGGCGCGCTGGTACTAGGTCGCGCGGAACGAGCCCCTGAGCCGCGGGGTGGCGTCGGACCGGTACACGTAGAGCCCCCGCTTCAGCGTCAGCCGCCACATGAGGATCGCCTTGCCCGCCCGCGAGGTCGCCCGGTTGACGCCCGGGCCCGTCAGGTGGAAGTTGTCCTTCCTCGACAGGTCGCGCACCGTCAGCACGACCGGGCCGGCCTTCAGCGCGGTGAGCTTCCTCGCGCCGACCCGCACGGCGATTGTCGCGCCGGGGCCGACGGAGCCTGCGAGCCTCCTGACCGGTCGCGGCGCAGGCGGGGGCGGCGTGCTGGTCGTGGTCGTCGTCGTGGTGGTGGTCGTCGCCGGCGTTGGCAGCGGCGCGCCGGCCTCGACGACGATGTCGCCCTTCATCGTGCCGGAGTGCGGGTCGCACTGGTAGTGGTAGGTGCCCACCTGAAAGGTCACCGTCCACTCCGCGGTGCCGGTGCCCTCGACGGTGGTCGACACGTCGAAGCCGCCGGGCCCCGTGAGGTGGAAGTTGTGCACCGCGGCGAGGTCGCTGACCTCGACCGTGTACGTGCCCGGCGGGATCCGCGTGATGCTGTTGCCGGCGCCGTCGGCGACCCGGATAGAGAATCCCGGGCCGACGGTCCCGAACAGCGTCGGGTTGTCGGCGGCGGCCCCGCCGGCGAGGGCGAGTGCGGCGAACACGGCGATCAGGAGCAGAGCACGCATCGTCCAGCCATACGTAACACAACGCCCGATCGGATTGCGGACGACGCCTACGCGCGAAGCTCGGCGTCGAAGCGCTCCGCGACCAGGGCCACGATCCGCGCCCGCAGCGCGGCCGCGTCCTCGTCGGAGAGGGTGCGCTCCGCCGACTGGAAGACGAGCGCGAGCGCGACCGACTTCCGCCCCTCTCCCACCTGCTCGCCGCGGTAGACGTCGAAGACGCGCGCCTGGCGCAGCTCGGGGCCGGCTGCCTCGCGCGCAGCATCCACGAGCGCGCCGGCGGGAACGTCCTGGGCGACCACGACGGCGATGTCCTGGCGGATGGGCGGGAACGTGATCACGTCCTCGTAGGTCGGCACCGGCTCGACCGCCGCGAAGAGCGTGCCGAGGTCGAGCTCGAAGACGCCCCAGCCACCCTCGAGGCGCCCAGGATGCAGCTCCCCGAGCCAGCCGGCGTCGGTGCGGGCGGCCTTGCCGGGATGAAGGAAAGGCTCCTGCGTCCGCTCGACGCGGAACTCCACCCGCAGCGCCTCATAGAGCGTCTCCAGCATGCCCTTCACCGCCGGGAAGCCGCCCTCGACGATCCCGCCGACGTGCAGCCGCTCCTCCGGGAGATAGACCCGGGCGATCTCGAAGAGGGCGATCCGGTCGTTCCCGGCATTCACGTTCCGCTCGGCCGCCTCGACCAGGCCGTCGAGCAGCGTTCCCCGCAGCGCTGCCTGAGTGGCG
>JBKPSO010000107.1:0-6478 GCA_046735055.1 Actinomycetota bacterium | reverse complement strand
CGGAAGAAGATGAAGAGGGCGGGGCCGAGCAGCACGACGAACATCGCAGGGAAGATCAGCAACACGAGCGGGAACAGGATCTTGATCGGAGCCTTCTGCGCGCGTTCCTGCGCAACCTGGCGACGCCGGCGCCGCATCTCGAGCGCGAGGTCACGCATGATCTGGCCGATCGACACGCCGAGCGTCTCGCCCTGGACGACGGAGCGCACGAACGAGCGCATCGCCGCCGTGTCGACTCGCGCGAGCATGTTCATCAGCGCTTCCTGGATCGAGAGACCCATTCGCTGCTCCTGGAGCGTCAGCTGCAGCTCGTCGCCGAGCGCGCCGGACATGCGCTGCGCCGCCATCTGCAGCGAGCCGACGAAGCCGAGACCTGCCTCGACCGTCACGACGAGGAGGTCGATCAGCTCGGGAAGCTGGTAGTCGATTTCGTCGAGCCTGCGGTTCGCCTGGTCCTTGACGAACTGGAGCGGCAGGAACCAGCCGGCGAAGACGGCGACGATCGTCGCGATTACGAGCAGGACCGGCGAGACGTGCACGGTGACGCCGAACCAGATCCACAGCAGCGGCAGAGCGATCGTGCACAGGACGCGGTAACCGAGGAACTTCCCGGGGCTGGTTTGGTAGAGGCCTGCCGCGACGAGCTCGGTTCGAATGCGCTCGAGGTTCGTATGCTCGCCGCCACGACTTCCGACGGCCGCGCCCAGACGGGCCGCCAGATTGTCGAAACCTTCACGGATCCTGCCACCGGTGCTGTCGGCGTCGCCGCCGCGCTTGCTGAAACCGTACGTGCTGATCTGGCCGAGCGTCTTCGCCTGTTGTTCCGTCGAAGATGGACTGACGCCGTGCGCGATGATCATGATCGCCGCGACGACGAGGACGACTCCGATGACGAGAAGAATGATCATGGCTACACCTTGATGTCGACGATTCGCTTGATCACCATCGACCCGGCCGCGACCGAGATCCCCGCCACGACGAGGAGGACCTTCCCGGCCGTCGAGTGGTAGAGGATGTTGATGTAGCCGGGGTTCACGAGGGTGATGACGCCCAACAGCACAACCGGCAGCAGCGTCAGCACCCAGCGTGAGAGTCGTCCCTGAGCCGTCAGCGTCTGGACGGTGCGGCGTAGCTCGAAGCGCTCGCGGATCGTGTCGGTGACGCGGTCGAGCACCTCGGCCGTGTTACCGCCCGTCTCGCGCTGCAACGCCGCGACGAGTGCGACCTGCTCGAGCTCGCGGTTGTCCATGCGCTCCACGACGACGCGGAGTGCGTCCTCGATCGGCACGCCGAGCTGCTCGTCCGCGACGACACGGCTGAACTCCGTCTTCGCGGGCTCCGGAGCGTCGTTCACGACCACCGACAGCGCGCCGACGAAGCTGTGGCCGGCGCGCAGCGCCGAGGAGAGGACCTGCAGGTTGTCCGGCAGCTGCTCGGCGAAGAGCTGCCGCACCTTGAGGAGGCTGCGCTTGAGCCACCAGCGCACTGTCAGGGGCACGGTGATCGCGAAGGCCAACGAGATGATGAGCGAGCTCGTGATGAAGTTGACGACAAACCCCGTCACGATCGTCCCGAGCGCGGTCAGGATGACGATCTGCTCTGCGGGCAGCGAGATACCGGCGACCCGCAGCTCCCACTTCCACTTCTCCCAACGCGAATTTCCCTGGAAGAGGGACTCCGTCCCTTCGAGCATCTTTGCGGTGACCTGCGCCGTCGGACGGGGGCCCTTCGCGACCGAGGGGACGCTGACGAACTCCGCCATCCGGCGGCGCATCGTTCCGTTCTGCGGCGTGCCGATGACGGACACCACGCCGAAGCCGATCAGCGCCGCCGTCAACAACACGATCAGCAGCATCGTCCCGCTCGAGCGCCAGATGCGACCGGCTCTGGACGGTTCGTAGGGGCTTTCGACGCTCTTGACGATCTGGAGCTGCGGGGTCTCGTACTGGCTGCCGGCGACTCCCGTGAGGCCGTTGACCCTGGCGGTGACGAGGATGTGCTTTCCCGGGCCTGCGAGCGAGCGGTAATGGATCAGGTACTCGGACGCGAACTGCGAGCCGAGCGAGCTGTAGATGCCGGCGAGGTCGGATGCGGCCTTGGCCTCGGCGTACCGTCCGCCGCCCTGCGCGCTCAGCGCCTCCAGCGTTTGTTTGTCGAAGAACCGCGAGCGCAGGCCGACGCTGAAGACGCGGATGTGCGCCTGCTGCGCTTCGGCGGCGACCTCGCCAAGGTTCTTCTCGCTGCCCGTGTCTGCGCCGTCGGAGAGGACGACGATCGAGCCGGCGCCGATCTTCGAGCTCTTGAGCATCTTCACGGCCGTGTCGACCGCGTCGTAGATGTGAGTGCCGACGTTGAGCGGAGTCGGCTTCGCAAGGGCGGCGTCGATCTTCGCCGGGTCAGTCGTCAGCGGCAGCACGACGGTCGGCGTGCCGTTGAACGCGACGATCCCGAGCTGCTGCTTGGCCGGCCGCTGAGCCGCGAACGCGCGTGCCGCGTTGAGCGCTGCGGCCTGAGCTTGGCCACGCATGCTGATGCTCGCGTCGATCACGAGCACGACGCCGAAGTCCTTCGTCTTCACCTGGGTGCCGCCTGCCGGGGTCAGGACGAGATCGTTGACGGGTTGCCCGTTCTCCTGGACGATCACGTCACCGGGTCCCAGCTTCATCCCGCTCGGCAACGAAAGCACGAAGGTGCGGTCGGGGAAGTCGGAGCCGGCCTCCGTGATGTGGAAGTTCGCAGCCGCGGCCGTCGACGCGAGCGTCGCCGCCGTGAGAAGAGCGATCGGCAGGAGTGCGGCTCGCCGCAGGCTCATGACAGTGCCGGCGTCCTCGCGAGCTCTGCGCGGTCCGGCAGCGGCTCGCCGACGAAGATCTCGTTCGGCATGTCGATGCCACGCTTCGCGAACTTGTGCAGGAAGGTCGGGCGCAGGCCTGTCGGCCGCAGGTTGCCGACCACGATGCCCTCACGCGTGACGCGCTCGACCTTGAAGGCGAAGAGCTCCTGCAGCGTGATCACGTCCGACTCCATCCGCTGCACCTCGGTGATCGAGGTGACGCGGCGCGAGCCGTCCTCGAGGCGCTCCAGGTGGATGATCAGGTCGAGCGCCGATGCGACCTGGTGACGGATGGCGCGCACAGGGAGCTCGAAGCCGGCCATCAGCACCATCGTCTCGATCCGGGCGAGCGCGTCGCGCGGCGCATTCGCGTGCACCGTCGACAGCGAGCCGTCGTGGCCGGTGTTCATCGCCTGCAGCATGTCGAGCGCCTCGGCGCCGCGGACCTCGCCGACGATGATGCGGTCCGGGCGCATTCGCAGGGAGTTGCGCACGAGGTCGCGGATCGAGACTTCGCCGGCGCCCTCGATGTTCTTCGGCCTTCCCTCGAGCCGGAGCACGTGCTTCTGGTTGAGCTGGAGCTCGGCCGCGTCCTCGATCGTCACGATCCGCTCCGAGTCGGAGATCGCCGCGGAGAAGGCGTTCAGCAACGTCGTCTTCCCGGAGCCCGTTCCGCCGGAGATGAGGCAGTTGAGCTGCGCCCCGACGCAGCGCTTCATGAAGTCGACCGTCTCCTCCGACAGCGTGCCGATCTTGATCAGCTCCTGCAGGTCGAGCCGCTTGCGGCTGAACTTGCGGATCGTGACGATCGGCCCGCTCAGCGAGAGCGGCGGGATGATCGCGTTGACGCGGCTGCCGTCGGGCAGACGCGCGTCAACCATCGGCGACGACTCGTCGATGCGGCGGCCGACTTGGGCCACCATCTTGTTGATGATCCGGCGCAGGTGCGAGTCGTCGTTGAAGCGGACGTTCGTCTCGTAGAGGCGGCCCTGACGCTCGACCCAGATGTCGAACGGACCGTTGACCATGATCTCGGTCACACTGTCGTCGGCCAGCAGCCGCTCGAGCGGGCCGTGGCCGAGAATGTCGTCCGAGATCGACGCGATGAGGCGCTCGCGGTCGTCGCGCGAGATGCCGGACTCCTCGCCGAGTGATTCGCGGATGTCGTCGCGGACGCGGTCGCGCAGCTCCGCCGGCTCCATGGTCGTGTTGAACAGCTGTGGGCCGAGTTGGCTGATCACGGCGAGGTGAATGCGGTTCTTGACGTCCGCGAACGGGTCCGGCCCGGTCGCCGGAGCGACGGGCCGAGAGGTCGAGAGTCGCTCGTGTAGATCCATCGTTACCTCCAGGCGAAGCGGCGGCGGGGCTTGGGCTTCTCCGTAGGCTTGGCCTCGGGGGCTTCAGCTTCCGCCTGCGCTTGCTCGCGCTTGGTCGCTTGTTCGAGATAGAAGTCGGCGAGCGCTCTGAAGGCACGTGACGCCTCCGCGCGCTCCTCGGACATCACAATCGGCACGCCCTCGTTGATCGAGATCGGAATCTCGCGGTCGCTGGGGATGTGCGTGCTCGGCGTTCGCCCGATCACGGCGTCGACGTCCTCGTGGCTGATGCCGACGCGGCTGTCGGAGCGATTGAGCACGATCGAGATGCGATCGGGGTCGTAGCCCATCAACTCGAGCGTCTCGAGCCCGAGCTTGGTGTTCTTCAGCGACAGCGAGTCGAGCATGCCGACGAGGCAGACATGCGTCGAGCTGTCGATCGCCGCGATGACCTCCGGCGTGAAGCCTGGCGGCGTGTCGACGATGACGAAGTCGGCGAGCGTTCGCAGGTGTCCGAACGCATCGCGGAGGAAGTCGACGGTCACCGCGGCTGCCTGGTCGGGACGCGTAGGCGCGAGCAGCGCCTTCAGGCCGGACGGATGGTCGACGAGATACGCCTCCAGCTTCTCGGCGTCGAGCGAGCCGCCCGAGCGAGCAAGGTCGTAGATCGTCTTGTCGGGCCGCATGCCGAGCGCGAGGCCGACGTCTCCGAACTGCAGGTCGAGGTCGACGATGACGCTCCGCTCACCGCGCTGCGCGAGTGCCGCCGCCAGATTGGTTGCCGTCAGGGTCTTGCCCGTACCGCCCTTCGGGCCGAGTATGCAGATCATCGAGCCCAGTGCGACACCGCTCGCAATCGCGGCGCCCTGACGTCGCGCGATCGCCTTCGTCAGCGTGAACGCGACACGCTCGGGATCTTCGGGAAGCGTGATGATGTCATCCGCGCCCGTCTCGAAGACTCGGCGCACGAATCCGTTCGGTGAGCCGATCGTCAGCACGACGACCGGCCGCTCGCGGTCCTGCTTGACGGCACTGTCGATGAAGTAGATCGCGCGGTCCGAATAGCCGGCACACGCCACCACGACCAGGTCGGGCGACGTCTCCTGCAACGTCTGCCAGCTTTCGTTCAGACCATCGACGATGCCGATGATCTCGATCGCGGTGTCATCCGGAAGCGCAGCGCGCAGCTGACCCTCGTCGACTCCGCCGTCGACTGCGACCAGTGCCTGAATGTGCTCGGCCATCGTCAGTGCACCGGCTTCAGTCCGGAAACGAGCGTGCGCATCGTGATGTAGCCGGGGATGGCCGTGCGCGCGCCGCTCGGCGGACGCAGGACGAACCACATCATCGCGTTGTCCATCGCCCAGGCCAGCACCGCCGCCTGATGCGTCGTCGCCTTCAGTGTGAAGACGCCGCCGCTGGCGCCGACCGGCGCCCGGAGGACGTCCATGTCCGCCATCAACAGCTTGATCACCGGCTCGCCGCCCGCGCGATTCAGGCCGACGTAGATGTCGATGTGATCTCCGTTCGCGATCTGCCCGTCGAGGCCGTGGACGGCGTCGAGCGAGACGGTGATCGCGCGTTCGCTGCCCGTGATGTGCTGCCCGAGCGTGTCGACGACCGTCGGCGAGAACTCTGCCGCCGTCAACTGCTGGCGCGGGTAGATGTCGGTGACCGCCACCCGTCCCGCGAGGATGCCGGGATCGGTGATCGCGCCGACCTTGAACTCGCTCTTCGGCAGTTGCGCGACCTGGTACTGGCTCATCGAGGCGATCATGTCGCCGGACGTTCCCTTTGGAATGAGGTTCTTCGCGACAAGCACCGGCCCCGTCGCAACGGCGCTGTTCACGCTGCTGCGGTAGTTGTGCAGGTAGACGACGAGCACGATCACCGCGAGGCCGGCAGCGACAGCGCCGGCGATCAATGAGCGACGCCGCGTCGAGAAGAGATTTTGGGCGATTTCCACCATCGAGTTCCTTCCTCCTTACTTGGTCATCACGATGACGCAGGCGTTGATGCTGCTCGGATCACACGGATTGGTGCCGTTGCCTCCGAGCTTGTCGACGTAGTAGATGAACCGACCCACGATCAACCCGGGGTCGTCGTTCGGAACTGGGTCGTCCGGATGAAGCCCTGAGTAGTTGCTCGGCGGCGTGGACTGGCACGGGTTGTTGAAGCCGCCGCCCTGTCCTGTGTAGCCCGTCACGTAGAAGTGGCCGAAGCCGATCACCGGCACCGACCCCGAGGCTCCGTTCACGTGCGAGAACGCGCCGTAGGTCGTGATGTACGCGTTCAGGATGCGCGGGTCGCCGGGCGGGAAGCCGTCGTT
>JBKPSO010000106.1:0-9320 GCA_046735055.1 Actinomycetota bacterium | reverse complement strand
TCTGGGCGTCGACGATCTCGCCCGCGATCGACTGCGGTACGTCCTCGTACCGATCGAACTGCATCGTGAACGTGGCCCGCCCCTGCGTCGTCGAGCGCAGGTCGGTGGCGTAGCCGAACATGGTGGCGAGCGGGACCTTGGCCCGGATCGCCTGCGTGTTCCCCCGCGGCTCGAGGCCCTCGACCCGGCCGCGGCGGGAGTTGAGGTCGCCCATCACGTCGCCGAGGTACTCGTCGGGCGTGACGACCTCGACGGCCATGACCGGCTCCAGCAGCTTGGGCTTCGCCCGCTGCATCGCGTTCTTGAACGCCATCGAGCCGGCGACCTTGAACGCCATCTCGCTCGAGTCGACCTGGTGGTACGAGCCCTCGACGAGCGTGACGCGGACGTCGACAACCGGGTAGCCGGCGAGCACACCGGACTCCATCGCCTCCTGGACGCCGAGGTCGACCGAGGGGATGTACTCGCGCGGGATCTTGCCGCCGACGATCTTGTCGATGAACTCGTAGCCCTCGCCGGGCTCCGTGGGCTCGAGGTTGATCACTGCGTGCCCGTACTGGCCGCGACCGCCGGTCTGGCGGACGAACTTGCCCTCGACCCGTTCAACGGCCTTGTCGACCGTCTCGCGGTAGGCGACCTGCGGCCGCCCGACGTTCGCGTCGACGTTGAACTCGCGGGTCAGGCGGTCGACGATGATCTCGAGGTGCAGCTCGCCCATCCCCCAGATGAGCGTCTGCCCGGTCTCCTCGTCGGTCCGCACGCGGAACGTCGGGTCCTCGTCCGAGAGGCGCTGGAGAGCGTTGCCGAGCTTGTCCTGGTCGCTCTTCGTCTTCGGCTCGATCGCGACCGAGATCACCGGCTCCGGAAAGGTCATCGACTCCAGCCGGATCGGGGCCGTGTCGATCGCGAGCGTGTCGCCGGTCGTCGTCGCCTTCAGGCCGACGACGGCCGCGATCTCGCCCGCGCCGATCTCCCGGCGCTCCTCGCGGTGGTTCGCGTGCATCTGCAGGATGCGGCCGATGCGCTCGGACTTGCCGGTCGTCGTGTTCATCACCCGGTCGCCCTGCTTCATCTGGCCCGAGTAGACGCGGATGTACGTCAGCTTCCCGACGTAGGGGTCGGACATGACCTTGAACGCGAGTGCGGAGAACGGCTCGTCGAGCGCCGGGCGCCGTGAGAGCTCGTTCTCGGTGCGCGGGTCGATGCCGTGAATCGGCGGAACGTCGAGTGGGCTCGGCAGGAAGTCGATCACGGCGTCGAGCAGCGGCTGGACGCCCTTGTTCTTGAACGCGCTGCCGAGCAGCACAGGCGTGACCGTGATGTCGAGCGTCGCCTTGCGAAGCGCGCGCCTCAGCATCTCCGGCGTTACGGCCTCCTCGTTATCGAGGTAGGTCTCCAACAGCTCGTCGTCCTGGTCTGCGACCGAGTCGATCAGCTGGTGGTGGTACTCCTGCGCCTGCTCGAGGAGCTCGGCCGGGATGTCGGTCCTCTCGAACTCGGTGCCGAGGTCGTCCTTCCAGATCACGGCGTTCATCTCGACGACGTCGACGACGCCGCGGAAGTGCTCCTCCTGGCCGATCGGCAGCTGCACCGGGACGGGGTGCGCGCCGAGGCGGTCGACCATCGACTGGACGGAGCCGAAGAAGTCGGCGCCGGTGCGGTCCATCTTGTTGATGAACGCTATCCGGGGCACACGGTACTTGTCCGCCTGCCGCCAGACCGTCTCCGACTGCGGCTCGACACCCGCGACCGAGTCGAAGACCGCGATCGCGCCGTCCAGGACGCGCAGGCTGCGCTCGACCTCGACCGTAAAGTCCACGTGCCCGGGCGTATCGATAATGTTGATGCGAAAATCGCGCCAGAACGCCGTCGTCGCAGCCGAGGTGATCGTGATCCCGCGCTCCTGCTCCTGCGCCATCCAGTCCATCACGGCGGCGCCCTCGTGCACCTCGCCCATCTTGTGGGTGCGGCCGGTGTAGTAGAGGATCCGCTCGGTCGTCGTCGTCTTGCCGGCGTCGATGTGCGCCATGATCCCGATGTTGCGGACGCGCTCGAGGCCTGTGCGGGCCTTTTCCTGGGTTGCCATCGCTACCACCGGTAGTGCGCGAACGCCTTGTTTGCCTGGGCCATGCGGTACATGTCGTCCTTCCGCTTCCACGCACCGCCCTGCTGGTTCATCGCGTCGAGGATCTCGCCGGCGAGCTTCTCGTCCATGCCCTTCTCGCGGCGCTCGCGCGCGTAGGTGACGAGATAGCGGATCGCGAGCGTGCGCGCGCGGCGCTGCGGCACCTCGACCGGCACCTGGTAGTTCGCGCCGCCGACGCGGCGGCTGCGGGTCTCGAGCACGGGCGTGACCGTCTTGATCGCCTGCTCCAGCACCTCCAGCGGAGGCTTGCCGGTGCGCTCGCCGACCTTGTCGAGGGCGCCGTAGACGATTCGCTCGGCGGTCGAGCGCTTCCCGGCCGTCATCACGCGGTTGATCACCTGGGTGACCAGGCGCGAGTTGTGGACCGGATCCGGGTCCAGCGTCCGAACCTGAACCTCTGCGCGGCGGGGCATGGTTACGCGCCTCTCTTCGCGCCGTACTTCGAGCGGGCCTGCTTGCGGTCGGCGACGCCCGAGGAGTCGAGCGCGGCGCGGATCACCTTGTAGCGGAAGCCCGGCAGATCCTTCACGCGGCCGCCGCGGATGAGGACGACCGAATGCTCCTGCAGGTTGTGCCCCTCGCCCGGGATGTAGGCGCCGACCTCCATCTGGTTCGTCAGGCGCACGCGGGCGACCTTGCGCAGTGCCGAGTTCGGCTTCTTCGGCGTCGTCGTGTAGACGCGCGTGCAGACACCCCGCTTCTGCGGCGCGCCGCGAAGCGCTGGGGTCTTCACCTTCGCCTTCGGCGCGGTGCGACCCTTGCGTACGAGTTGATTGACAGTCGGCATGTTCTTAGCGCTCGTTCAGCTTCCTTGGAGAGGGTTTGCACTAACCAATAGGGGCCTTGCACACAACAGGGCCGGCGGGGCGTTGCCACCGCCAACCCGGGGCAGGATGGTAGCAAAACGGCTCAGGCACCGTCGTCGCCGGGCCGATTGTAGAAGTACAGGATCCTGTAGGAAGGATGGTCTTTTCTCGCACTTCGGACTACAGTGAGAACCGGGTGAGTTGCGCCTGCGCGCAGCGTTCCCGGGGAGAGGTAGTGGTGACGGAGAACGACATCGAGCGGCGGCACTCGAAGTGACACACACCGTGCTCATCTCGGTGGCCGCTTCGGCTGCCGTCACGCTGGTGCTCCTGCTCGTGTTCGTCGCGCGGCGTCCCCGGCGGCAGGGAGAGCCCGACGAGGCGACGATCTCGCGCGTTGTCGAGGAGCTGACGAGCCGCATGGACGCCATGGGTCGCGAGCTGACCGAGGCGCTCCAGCGCCACGAGGAGGAGAACCGCCGGAATCGGGTCCTCGGCGAGCTCGCGGGCACGATCGACCTGGACGAGGTCCTGAACCGGACGCTCGAGGCCGCCGGCGCGCTGCCCGGCGTCGACGGCGCCCTGATCAACGTGGTCGGCACGGACGGTGACCCGGTCAGGACCGCTGTCGGGATCACGCCGGAGGAGGCGGAGGCGTATTCCGTGGGACACGTTCCCGTGGGGAGCAAGATCCGCTCGCTCGTGGTCGGCTACCGCGAGAACGGGGAGCTCAGCGACTCCGCCGCGATCGCAACCGGTCTCGTGGTGCCTATCCACGGCGAGCTGGAGATGGTCGGCCTGCTCAGCGTCTTCTCGCGGATGCCCGGGCACGTGTTCGAGGACAGCGTCTTGACCGAGATCGAGTCGCTAGCGCATCGGGCCGGGCCGGCGATCGAGAACGCGCGCCGCTTCCGCGAGGCCCGGCACCAGGCCGACCTGGACGCGCTCACAGGCCTCCACAACCGCCGCTACTTCCACGAGACGCTCGCACGTGAGACCGCCCGTGCGCAGCGCTACAACCGCCGCCTCGCACTGATCGTCTTCGACCTCGACGACTTCAAGGCGATCAACGACCGGATCGGGCACCTCGCCGGCGACACCGTGCTCGCCGAGGTCGCCGAGCGCATGCGCGACGTCGTCCGGCACGCCGACATCGCCTGCCGCGTCGGCGGCGACGAGTTCGCGGTGATCCTCCCGGAGTCCACGCTCGCAGACGCGGAGCAGCTCTACCGCCGCATCCAGGCCGCGGTCTCGTCGCGCCCGATCACACACGCCGGCCAGCTCCTCTTGTCGGCCGGGATCGCCGAGCTGCGTCCGCAAGACGACCCGGTCGTGTTCTTCCAGCGCGCCGACGACGCGCTCTACCGCGCGAAGGAAGGCGGCAAGGGGCGCGTCGCGAGCGAGTCGACGGGCATCGGGGCGTCGCCGATTGGAGACCAGGAAGAACCCCCCTTTCTAGGCGCGCAGCGCGAGGCCTAGCTAGGAGCTGAGCGCGAGGAAGGCCAGGTAGGTCGAGACCGAGACGACCGCCGGGCTCGGGAGGTCGTCACGGAGGCAGATCGTCCGCCCGAGCGCCGCCTCGACTCGCTTGCGAAGCGCGTTCTCGTAGGCCTGCGTCCGCGCGAAGGAGAAGAGAGCGCGGCGGATCGCCGGGCGAGCGCTTCCGAGTGGGAGAGCTCCGAGCGCGACCGGCGCGTCGAGCGGGGTGACCGTGTACGAGCCAAGACCGATCGTGAACGGTGAGGCGACCGTTGCCGGGAGGCGGAACAGGGCTGCCGGCGCCGCGGACGCCAGGGCAAAGCCGGTCGTGCGGCCGCCGAGCCAGGGCGCGGCAGGCTTGACCCTGAACGCGCGCGCGAGCGTGCCGGGATAGAAGGCGTAGAAGTCGCGGATCTCGGCTTCCGTCGGTGCAGGCACGCGGAGCGAGCCTTCGACCTCCACGCGTACCAGCTCGTCCTCGATCGCAGCACGGGCAACGACCCGGTTGGCGCGAGCCCTCGCCAGCGCGCGGCGGTACGCCTCGCGGCTGCCGGCGAAGCTCCCCTCGACGATCGCCTGCTCCGCCTCGCTCACCCGCTCGGGCGAGGCCCTCCCCTCCCCACGCGAGACGAGGCGGTCGAAGAGGATCGTGAACGCGACATCGCGGTCGCGCGTGACCGCCGCCATCCGCGAGAGGTCGGTCTGGTACATAACCCGCCCGTCGAGCGAGCACTGCACGCCTCTGCCGAGCGCGTCGAGCTGGCCCTCGGTCAACGACTCCTCGAAGCCGTTCCCGGCCGCGGCGGGACCGTCGCAAAGGTCCGGATCGCGGGTCCAGAGATAGACGCACGCGGTCGCCTGCTTGTCCGGATCGGCGCCGGCGACGTTGAACGTCCCCCACCCCCACGACCAGACCGTCGCCACGCCGAACTCGGCCGCGACCCGCCTCGCGGCGAGCGTGTAGAGCTTGGCGAACTCGAACCAGGCGCTCGAGGGGCGCAGCCCCTCACGGCCGCCGGCGCCGGGGCCGGACTGGAAACCGAGCACGAAGCCGAGCTTCGAGACGGGGATCCCGATCGCGGTGTACGCGGCGACCGCCGTCCGCAGCGTCGTCCGCATCCGCCGGCTGCCGAGGATCACGCCCTGCTTCGAGACCGCGGGCGCGTTGAAGTAGACCTCCGGGACGATGTCGCCCGCCCGGGCGACCTCGCGCCACCAGCTCCCCGCGTCGCCGTCCGTATACGGCGCCGAGTTCACGAGCAGGAAGGGCCGTGCGCCCTTCGTCGCCAGTTGCTGCATCAACGACAGGACGTTCGCGCGGTAGCCCGCGTTGTTCGCCGTCCACGGCGTCGTCGTCGAGGCGCCGTTCAGCTCGTTCAGCGCGATGTACGGGGCCGAGCAGCCGGACGAGGCGACCGCCCGGTCGAAGAGCTTCTGCGCCTTCACCGTCACCGTCGCCGGATCGGCGGGCGCGAGCGTCGTGCCGACGATCAGGCCGAGCTTCATCTCCCAGTACACGGTGCCGGCGCCGAGCTGCCGGAACTGCGGCGGGACGCCGGTGCCCGGGGTGGCGATCGTGACGCCCGGCTTGCCGAAGACCTGGAGCCCGAACGGCACGGTGCCGTCGGTGAAGTCGATCCAGAGCGGCTTCGAGTCGGGCAGACCGCACGCCGCTGCGCGGGCGCCCGTCGGCGCAGCGGCAGCGC
The DNA here is from genome assembly GCA_046735055.1 of Actinomycetota bacterium. GTDB lineage: Bacteria > Actinomycetota > Thermoleophilia > Gaiellales > Gaiellaceae > DATBLE01. Next base: position 3,183 of record JBKPSO010000106.1, on the reverse strand, counting down.
AAAGCAGCGCAGCAAGAATCGCAAGCGCGGTTTTCATCCAGAAGGGGAGTTCGCGCGGAGGCCCCAAAGGCCTCCGCCGGCCCCGGCATACGGCCGGTCAGGAGGCGATGACCTCGTCCGCCCAGACCGTCCTGCCGCAGGCGTGCTTGAATTTCAAGAAGTCGATTGATAGCTTGATAAGCGATGGGCAGCAGCTCGGCAAAGGCAGCTCTGTTCGACGCGCTCTCTTCTGTTGCCCGGGCGCTCGGCAACGGCCGGAGGGCGGAGATCGTCGACGTCCTCGCCCAGGGAGAGCGTTCGGTCGACGAGCTCGCGGTGGAGATCTCCCAGTCCGTCGCGAACACCTCCCAACATCTCCAGGTATTGGCGAAGGCGGGCCTGGTGCGCGCCCGCCGGGATGGGACAAGGGTCTATTACCGGCTCGCGAGTAACGGTGTCGGCGATCTATGGGCAGCCGTACGCGATGCCGCGGCTCGGCACGTCGCCGAGGTGGCCGTCCTTACCGACGAGTACCTGGGAGAGCGGAACGGCGTCGAGCAGGTCACGGCCGCTGAGCTGGAGCAGCGACTCGCGCGGGGCGACGTCGTCGTGCTCGATGTGAGGCCGGAGCTGGAGTACCGGGCCGGGCACATCGTCGGTGCTCGCTCTGCCCCGTTGGCGCGGTTCGAGTCGCTGTTCTGCGAGCTTCCACAGCGGAATGAGATCGTCGCCTATTGCCGTGGGCCGTACTGCGTCTACGCGGACGACGCGGTGCGACTTCTGCGCGAACGAGGCCTGAAGGCGAGGCGGCTCGATGTCGGCTATCCGGAATGGCGGCGTTCTGGGCTGCCAGTCGAAGTGACGAGCTGAGAGACGATGCTGCTGCGACCCTTTCTGAACGACGCCGGCTCATGTGCGAGCTATCTGTTCGGGTGTACGACACACGGCAAGCTCGCCGTCGTCGATGCAAACGCCGACCTCGTCGACGAGTACCTCGCGGCAGCAGCCGCGATCGGATCCCCGATCGTCGCCGTCTTCGAGACGCATGTGCAGGCCGATCACGTGTCCGGCCTGCCCTCGCTGGTCGAGCGCACCGGGGCGACCGCATACCTCCCAACCGGCGCAGGCGTCGCCTTCGAGCACGTCGCGCTGGCCGACGGCGCCGTGGTCGAGCTGGGGAATACGATCGTCACGGCGATCGCTACACCGGGCCACGCGCCCGCCCACCATGCCTATTCGGTTGCGGACCTGCGACGCGGCAGTCAAGAGCCGTGGCTCGTCTTCAGCGGCGACTCACTCTTGATCGGTGACGTGGGCCGCCCCGATCTACACGTCGCAGGTGACGCGCCCGGACAGGCGCGCCTACTGCATGCGAGCCTGCGCCGACTCCTCGAGCTCCCGGACCATGTCGTTCTGTACCCGAGCCACTACGGCGGCTCCGTCTGCGGCCGCGGCCTCTCCGGGAATCCGATCTCCTCGATCGGCTTCGAGCGCGTCCACAACCCGCTGATCGCACTCACCGACGCGGCCGCCTTTGCCGACGCCCTGCTCGCCGATGTGCCGCCCCGGCCGGTCGGACAGGAGCGGATCGTCGCCGCCAATCGCTCCGGCAAGGTGCGCGCACCCGCGTGACCGCCCGCGTCGAGCTCGGCTTACGGGCAAACGCACGCCAGTTCGGCATCCTCGTCGGGCTGAACGCGCTCGTCGGCGCGATGGTGGGGCTCGAGCGCAGCGTCCTGCCGCTCGTCGGCGGGCAAGACTTCGGTCTGCGGTCGACTGCGACGATCCTCGCATTCATTGTCGCTTTCGGTGCCGCGAAGGCGCTCACGAATCTCGCAGCCGGCGAGCTGGCCGAGCGGCTCGGGCGCAAACGTCTCCTCGTGATCGGCTGGCTGCTCGCGCTGCCGGTGCCGCTCTTGATCGGTCTCGCCCCCTCGTGGTGGTTCATCGTCGCGGCCAACCTGCTCCTCGGCGTCAACCAGGGCCTTGCCTGGTCGATGACCGTGGTGATGAAGATCGACCTGGCCGGCCCACGGCGCCGCGGGCTCGCGCTCGGTCTCAACGAAGCGGCCGGCTACCTCGGCGTCGCCGCTGCCGCCTTCATCACCGGCGCCCTCGCCGCCGGCCACGCGCCGCGAACCGTCGTCTGGGTCGGCGCTGCCCTGATCACGGGCGTCGGCCTGCTGGTCAGCATCTTCCTGGTCCGCGACACCGGCGCGCACGTCGCTCTCGAGCAGCGCGCCCACGGAGACGACGCACCCGCGCACAGCCTGCGCAGTGCCTTGACGCACGCCAGTCTGCGCGACCCGGTGCTACGCGCCTGCAACCAGGCGGGCCTGGTCAACAACCTCAACGACGCGCTCGCCTGGGGCCTGGTACCGCTCTACCTCGGAGCCCACGGCACCGGCATCCGCCAGATCGCTGTCGTTGCCGCCGCCTACCCGATCGTATGGGGCGCGGGCCAGCTCGCGACCGGGTGGCTCTCCGACCACATCGGTCGAAAGCCGCTGATCACGGGCGGCATGCTCGTGCAGGCAGGCGCGCTCGGCCTGCTCGTTGCCGGGGACGGCAGCTTCGCACCTTCCCTGGTAGCAACGGTGCTGCTCGGTGCCGGAACCGCAATGGTCTACCCGACCTTGATCGCCGCCGTCTCGGACGCCAGCCAGCCGCGCGACCGCGCCCGGCTGGTCGGCGTCTACCGCTTCTGGCGCGACTTCGGCTTCGTCCTCGGCGCCCTGATCGTCGGGATCGGCGCAGATGCCGCCTCACCGCAGGCGGCGATCGTGATCGTCGCAGTGCTCACGGGCGCCAGCGGTGTCGTCGTCGCCGCGACCAGCTGGCGGGGTCCCGAATCCGAAAGGGGGACCCGTGCGGACCAGCGACTGTCCCTGCGAACACCTGCCGGCGATCAACTGTTGTGCGCTGCCGCCGTGAACGGAGCCCGCCTAGGGCGGGCTCCGTCGTTCAGGCGGTGATGCCTAGCCCTCGTCGAGCGGCGAGTCGACCTCGGGGATCTCCTCGGCCTCGCCGGCCTCGTGCGGCTTCGCCTCGTCGTTCAGGTCTGGCTGGCCGCCGAAGTCGAGGCCGAGCGACGCGAGGTCGATCGAGCCGCCGTCGGAGCCGATCTCCTGGAGGGCGGCGAGCAGCGTCTCGCGCTCGTACGCCTCCTTCGGCACCTTCTCGGACGGGCCGATCTCGATCGTC
>JBKPSO010000105.1:0-3764 GCA_046735055.1 Actinomycetota bacterium | reverse complement strand
GGAGGTGCCGGAGCTGCGGTTCGTCCACGAGGCCGTGATCGCATGAGCGTCGCTAGCTTCCCCGCTCATTGTCCGGGGACCGGCCGATGAGCCGCGGCGCGCTCGTCGAGTCGCTGGTCGAGCGCTACCCGGGCGTTCCGCCGGAGGCCGTGCTGAAGGAGGACCTGCTGCGCACGGGGATCGCGTTCGCGCCGTCGGCACTCTCCGACAACCTCGACGGAGCGATCAAGCCGAAGTCCTACTTCATCTTCTCGTTCGACCAGCAGCCGCTCGCCGAGCTCGGGGAGGCGGCGGTGCGGCGGCCGCCCGAGGAGATCGCGCTCACCGGCGGCCCGTACGCGCTGCGGCGGACGATCGTCTCGGTGCGCGTGAACCCGGGGTCGCCCTACCGGGTCGCGGGGCGGCAGTTGATGCTCGACGGACACGCGGTCGCGGACGTCGAGCTCCCACCGATGCCGGCCTACTACCGGCACACGCTCGCGAACGGCAAGACGGTGATGGAGACCGCGCCGACGATCCAGTGGGGTTACCTGATCTACCTGACCGTGCTGCGGCTCTGCCAGTACTTCGGCGCCAAGGAGGAGTGCGGCTTCTGCGACATCAACCACAACTGGCGGCAGCACCGGAAGGCGGGGCGCCCGTACACCGGGGTCAAGCCGGTCGAGGACGTGCTCGAGGCGCTCGCGATCATCGCCGAGCACGACGACGGCGCCTCGCGCGCGTACACGCTCACCGGCGGGTCCGTGACCTCGAAGGTGGACGGGCTCGAGGAGGCGGACTTCTACGGGCGCTACGCGCAGGCGATCGAGGAGCGCTTCCCCGGCCGCTGGATCGGCAAGGTGGTCGCGCAGGCGCTGCCGCGCGCGGATGTGCAGCGCTACAGGGACTACGGCATCTCGATCTACCACCCCAACTACGAGGTCTGGGACGCGCGGCTCTTCTCGATCATCTGCCCCGGCAAGCAGCGCTACGTCGGTCGCGAGGAGTGGCACCGGCGGATCCTCGATGCGGCCGAGGTCTTCGGGCCGCGCCACGTGATCCCGAACTTCGTCGCCGGAATCGAGCTGGCGAAGCCGTTCGGGTTCGCGACGATCGACGAGGCGATCGCGAGCACCGTCGAGGGGCTCGACTTCTTCATGAGCCGTGGGGTCACGCCGCGGTTCACGACGTGGTGCCCCGAGCCGACCACGCCGCTCGGCCGCGACAACCCGGCGGGGGCGCCCCTCGAGTACCACGTGCGGCTGCTCGAGGCCTACCGCGACGCGATCGAGCGGCACGGGCTGCAGCCGCCCCCCGGGTACGGCAAGGCCGGGCCCGGAAACGCCGTCTTCTCGGTCAGTTCCTTCATGGACGTGCTCGAGCCCGCGGCGGTCGCAGCATGAGCCGGGTGACCGTCGACGAGGCCCGCGAGCTGTGGCTCCGGGGCGACGACGAGGAGCTGCGGCGCCGCGCGCAGGAGGTGCGGGCACGCTGGCACAGGCCCGATCACGCGACCTACATGGTCATGCGGATCATCAACTACACGAACGTCTGCGTTGCCCAGTGTGACTACTGCGCGTTCTACGTCCTGCCGAACGAGAACGGCGGCTACGTGCTCTCGCGCGACGACGTCTTCGCGAAGATCGACGAGCTCGTGGAACTCGGCGGCGACCTCGTCGGGTTCAACGGCGGCTTCAACCCGAAGCTGCCGCTCGACTACTACTGCGATCTGTTCGCCGCTGTGCGGGAGCGTTACGGCGAGCGCGTCGAGTTCTACGCGCTGACGGTGGCCGAGTTCGTGTTCCTGGCCGACCGTGCCGGGCTCTCCTACGCGGAGGCGGCTGCGCGGCTGCGCCACGCGGGCGTCCACTGGGTCACGGGGGGCGGCAGCGAGATCCTTACCGAGGACTTCCGCCGCCGGCATGCCAAGTGGAAGTACACGGTCGTGGACTACTTCGAGGCCCAGCGCGCGATCGTCGAGAGCGGGATGCGGACGACGGCGACGATGGTGATCGGCTTCGACGAGACGCTCGACGAGCGGCTCGAGCACCTCCAGCGGACGAGGGACTTCCAGGACGCTCTATTGGCTACCACCGGTGACGGTCTCTTCTCGTTCCTCTGCTGGACGTACAAGCCCTACGGCACGGCACTCGGCGGCACGGAGATCTCGGCCGAGGAGTACCGGCGCTGGATCGCCCTCAGCCGGATCTTCCTCGACAACGTCAAGCACGTCCGCACCTCTGTGCTGACCCAGAACGAGGACGCCTTCCGCGCCCTCGACTACGGGGCGGACGACTTCGACCTGCCGATCGAGGACGAGGTGACGCAGAAGGCCGGCGCCCGGATCGACCTCGACCTCGAGCGGCTGCTCGAGATCCCGCGGCGGTTGGGCTACACGGTCGAGTACCGCCGCGCCGAACGGCCGGCGGCGCTAGCCCTCAAAGGCTGACGCAGCAGGGTCAATCCCTCAAGGCGAGGCGCGCCTCGTCGAAGGATCGCGGCGTCTTCCGGCCAATGAAGGGGCGTGCTTCGCCGTGCGCTCATCGCGCTGCTCGTCCTCGCGGCGCCCGCGTCGGCCGCGCCGCAGGAGCTCCTCCCGGGCCTGACCTACGACCGCAAGCTCGAGTTCACGACCAGCGGCCCCGTCGTCGCAAACGTCCTGACGGTGACGCGTCCGGGCGGGCTCTGGCAGCTCCGCCCTGTCCTCTCGAACGAGACCATCCCGAAGACGGAGACGCTGACTGCGATCCAGCGCCGTCTGACGGCGAGCGCGACCGTCGCGGGCGTCAACGGCGACCTGTTCGGCGTCTCGGGCGCGCCGAGCGGGATCCTGATCCGGGGCGGCGCGCTCGACCAGCCGCCCATTCCGCGCCGCTCGAGCATCGGGATCGACTCGGCCGGGATGCTCAAGGTCTCGCGCGTCGCCATGCTCGCCACCTGGCAGGGATCGGGCCCACGCCGGGCGCTCACCGACGTGAACGGCGCCTCGACGCCGAACGGCGTCTCGCTCTACACGAACGCCTGGGGCCCGAGGACCCCCGCGGCCTCGGGGACGGTCGAGGTCGTGCTCTCGCCGCTCCCGGCTGCGACCCCGAACGTCGAGCTGGCGGCACCGGTCGTGGCCGTCTCGACGACAGGCGGCGCGACGCCGATCCCCGCCGGGGGCGCGGTGCTCGTCGCCGGTGGGACGGCCGGTGCGCGGTTGCAGGCGGAGGCCGCCGTCGGCCGCACGGTCAGGATCAGGCTGATCCTCAGGCCCGCGTGGGCCGGGGTCGGCGATGCGCTCGGCGGCGGTCCCGTACTCGTCCGCGACGAGCGGCCCATCTTCCGGGCGAACGAGCAGTTTTCTCCCGGCCAGCTCCTCCCGCGCACCGCGCGGAGCGCCGTCGGTCAGCTGCGCGACGGTCGCCTCCTGCTCGTCACCGTCGACGGGGGCCAGCCGGGCTACAGCGTGGGCGCGACGAACTTTGAGCTCGCCCTGCTGATGGTCAAGCTCGGCGCGGTCACGGCCGCAGCGCTGGACGGCGCGGGCTCGGCGGAGATGGCCTTCGAGGGACGGCTCCTCTCACGACCCGCCGGCCCGGAGCGACCGGTCGGCGACGCGCTGATCGCCTCCTACACGGGCGTCTATGTCCCGGCGCCGCTCGAGCCGGTGCTCTCCCCGAACGCCGACGGAATCGCGGAGACGCAGCACCTCTCGTACAAGGTCGTCCGTCCCACGAACGTGACCGCGACGCTGCTCGGCCCGGACGGCGTCGCCCGTTGGAGGTTCGCGGGGCCGGTCC
>JBKPSO010000104.1:0-11867 GCA_046735055.1 Actinomycetota bacterium | reverse complement strand
GTGTCTTCACCTCTCCTCCCCCTCCTCCTCTATTGCGGCGCCGACGAGAATCGCAAGCGCTGCGTCCAGCCGGCGCAGAATGTCATCGATCTGGATCCGGGACGCCGCCACGTGAACCCGTAGTTCCCTCAGCCCGCGAACGAGACGCAGGAGGGAGTAGTTGGACGGCGCTCGGGTCGGCGAGCATCCTGCCGTACTGCCGCATGATGGGCCCGAAGGCGGTTTCGACCGCAGTCGCAACCTGGTCGGAGACGCGGTGCCGCGCGGCGAGAGTTGACCCCACCCCCCGCCTCTTCCCTGTGGGGGGTTAGAACATCGTTCCTCGTCACGTAGTCGCCCTATCCACTCTTGATCAAAAAGAGGTACGGGGCGCAACGAGAGATCGGCGCGCGCGGTGGGACACCCTTCGGCTTACCGGCATCGAGCCACAGGCTTCGGAACTCACCACTGTCGAAACCCTTGTCCTGAACGCTGGTGACTCCGTCCCCGTGAACGCCGCCGCGTGCGATGTAGTAGCGCGGCTTGATGGACGCCGTGACGTGTTCGGCGGACGTGTTCTTCGCGCTCACGTGAACGATCACGTGATCGCCGCGCCAGACACACCACACGTTGCTCCACCGCATGTACTTCGTCAACGAGTCGCTTTGGGCGAGGATGCCGATGGTGAACTGGCCGCGAACTGCGCCTTTAGGCGGCTTTGCAAGTGCTCCGGTAGATAGACCGAGACCGACCGCAATGCCCACCAGAATCGCGCCTGCCTTCATGCTTCGCCCCGACTTACAGCGTGGTGAGCTTTTGCTCGATTGTGTTTCCGTACTCGTCTATCGAAACCATCCGCCGCCGCACCCCCGTCAGCAGCCAAAGGGGGAGGTACACGAGCAGCCAGATGCCACCCGTCAGAATTGACAGCACGATATGCAGGACGTGCCGGATTTCCTTGCCCTTCGACACTGTTGCCTGAAAGTCGGAGCGGTTCTCGACTCGAAAGCCCTTTGCCCCCCAAAGGTGCAGAGATGAGTCGAGCATGGCCTTCCGCTCCTCCGGGGTCTTGACGCGCCCAGGATCGCCCGACGACACCGATACCTCGCTCATTCAAAGCTCCTTCCTACCCGTGGCGGGGCCGATTCTCCACGATCATCAAGATGGATGCAAGCTTGGCACCGACCGATGCCGTCGTGCGGCCAGGCCGCGCCATTCCGCGCCCATTAGCCACCACTTGATGGCACGTGTCATCGGGACGCCGGTGCTCGCGTCGGTGCGACGGCTCCCCGGCGCGCGGCCCCGGCTCGCGTTTTTTGAAGGGGCCGCCACACGACCCCGGCCCCTGCGCGGCAGACCTGGGTGTGCGTACGAGTTGTAGTACGGGCTTGCCGCGAACACCCGCATTTCGCTGCATCCGTGTTCAGTGGAAAGCCCTGCTAGCGGACGCTTTCCGCAGTCAGCCGCAGTTGGCTTCAGCTAGCCGAGTGGGACTTCTTGTCCCCAGGGTGCGGGGTCAGGCGGCGGCGGCCGAGGGATCCAGGTACTGCCGCCAGCTGGTCGGCAGCCCGGACGGCGCGGCCAAGCGGATGAACAGCACCGGCGCAGGTGGTCGCGGCCGCCGCTTCAGCGTCATCGAGACCTCCTCGGGAAGCCGATCGCCCTTGCGCAGATTGCACGGCGCGCAGGCGGTGACGACGTTTTCCCAGACCGAGTCGCCGCCGCGGCTCCGCGGCACGACGTGGTCCAACGTGAGCCGACCTCCGCTCGTGCCGCAGTAGACGCAGCTCCACTCGTCGCGCGCGAACAGCGCCCGCCGCGAGATCTTTCGCTGCTCCGCGCGAGGGACACGGATGTACCGGACGAGCCTGATCACGTGCGGCCGGGCGAAGGTGTCGGTCGCGGACCGGAGCGGCATCTCGTGCTCCTCGAGGATCTCCGCCTTCCCCTTGAACACGAGCACGTGCGCGCGCCGCACCGAACATACGTTCAGCGGCTCGTAGCTCGCGTTCAGAACGAGGACCTGACCCAATGTGACCTTAAGCGTAGCTTCTGATTCCGAAGGGACAGGCTGGAGCCTGTCGCTTGGCTCAGCCTTCGGCCATTGCACGTTCTACCGCCTGCAACTCCTCGGGTGAGAGCGCAATCGACGTGCGGCCGCGGTCGAGCTGCTTGACGTAGACACGCGCGTAGTCGCGGCCCTGGATCGCGGTCAGGACGACGCCGGAGCGCGCCGAGTCGAGAAGTGCGATCGAGGCCGACTGTTGGCCGCCCGTCTCCTCGTAGGCGTCGTAGCGGATCAGCGCGGTGCGCGAGAGCGAGCCGTCGACGCGGCGGTCGACGCGCGAGAGCGCCGCCGCGAGCTCGTCGAACGCGCGGTGCAGGTCCTCGACGCGTCCCTGCAGCGAGACCGCGAACTCGACCATGTCCGTCTTACCCTCCCCGCCGAGCAGCACCTCCTGCGCACGGACAATCGAGTTGAGCTTCCTGTACGCGAGCACGGCGATCACGACGGCAGCGACCGCGACGGCGATTGCCCCGATGGCGATCACGCTGGCGGCCGACACGGTGTCTAGCCGAGCGAGAAGATGACCGGGTACTGCGCGGAGTTGTTCGCGGTGTTCTTCTCCTCCGGCACCGGCGCGATGTCGACTTTGACCGTCGTCCTGGTTGCGAACTGCACCTGACCGAGGTTACGGAAGAGAACCGTCTTCTGCTCGCCCGGGTTGATCAGGTCGATCGTCTTCGTCTGGACGATCGGCGACGGGCTCTGCTGGATCGTCAGCGTCACCTTGATCTGGACCTCCTGCGAGTCTCCCGTGTCCTCGACCGTGACCGCGAAGCCGAGATCGGTCGTCGCGGTGACGGTGTTCTCGGTTGTCTGCGAGAGCTCTTGGCCGCCGGGCAGCGCCTTCGTCGTCACGAGGCCCGTGCCGTGCAGACCGCCGGTCGTGCCGCCGCTCGTGGCGGCGCCCTGGAGGCGCTGGAGGATCGCCTCCCAGAAGCGTGAGCTCGAATAGTCGGGGTTCGGAATAAAGCTCGAGTCCGGGACGGCGACGCCGGTCACGCCCTGGTGGCGCAGCTCCTGGATCGCCGGATCCTTGAAGAGGTCGTCCCAGACGACATCACCGGAGACGAGCCGCTCGGCCTGGCCGGCGAGGAGCAGCGCGTTCCCGGTCACGTTCTTGGGCGAGAGCGCGGACTGGCGGAAGGCGTCGGCGAGGCCGGACAGACCGCTGACGCGGAACTCGAGCGCCTCGATCGCATGCTGGTGCTGGAGACGGAGCGGCCCGGGCGGACTCATCGCGCGCGCGGCGGCGACGTCCTGCTGCTCCTGCTGGGCGAGCCCGGTGATCTTCGTCTGCAACTCGGAGGACTTGATCCCCTGCGTCGTCAGCGCGTCGTTCAGCTCGCGCCCGATCTGCTCCGAGTCGCTCGCGACCGTTCCGATCTTCTCCATGTAGTGCTTGTACGAGCTCTTCTTGCTCGCGCCCTGGCAGCTCGAGATCCAGAAGACGAAGAGGACGACGATCAGGATCGCGAAGGCGATCAGGCCGGCGAGCCGAAGCAGCGGCGTCAGCCCGACGGGCGAGCGCGACGGCGGCGGAGGCCGGCGGGGTGGGCGCCCCGGCCCCCGACGGGGCGGCCGCTCCTCCTCGACCGCCTGCTGCGGCTCGGGCTCGTCGTCGCCGAAGAAGTCGAAATCGAGATCGGTGTCGCGCTCCGTCATGTCCACTTTGCAGCGAGATTCGGGCCACTGTAGCCAAATCCTTGGAACCAAAAGGAATTCCATCGCCCGCACCAAACGTGTCAGGGGGATGGCGGAGACCTCTGCTCACGCGACCGCGAACGGGCTCGTGCTCGGACGCTACCGGCCGCTCCGGCCGCTCGGGAGCGGCGGCATGGGGTCGGTCTGGCACGCCCATGACGAGAAACGGGACCGCGAGGTTGCGCTCAAGATCGTGCCCCGGACGGGCACCGCCGGCCCGCGCGCGGAGCGCGAGGCGGCGGCGGCCGCCCAGCTCGAGCACCCGGCCTGCCTGCGGGCATACGCACTCGCGCGGGACGAGGGGCACGTGTACATCGCGTACCAGTACGTGCCGGGGCGCACCTTTCGCCACGCCCTCGACCACGGCGAGCTCGACGACGAGGGGGCCGTCGAGGCGGCGGCCCAGATTCTCGAGGGTCTCGCGCATGCCCACGAGCGGGGGATCGTCCACCGCGACGTGAAGCCGTCCAACGTTCTGCTCGTGGACGGGCCCGGGATCTCCGTCCGGTTGCTCGACTTCGGGCTCGCGCTCGTCACCGAGGAGGAGACGCTGACGGCCGCCGGGGACGTCCCGGGCACGCTCGCCTACATCTCGCCCGAACGCCTGCGCGGTCAGCCGGCCGGGCCGGCGACGGACGTCTGGTCGGTCGGCGTCCTCCTCTGGGAGGCGCTCGCGCACCGGCACCCGTTCGGGGGCGGGCGGTTCCTCGAGGTGGCGAAGCGGATCGGCCGGGGCGCACCGTCGCTCGGAAGCGTGCGCCCGGATCTGCCCCGCGAGCTCGTCGAGCTCGTCGACCGGGCGCTGGCGGTCGATCCAAAGCGACGGCCGCCGGCCGGGCGACTCGCCTCGAGCCTACGCCGTGCGCGCACCACCAGGGACAGGCACCGCACGCTTTCGGTCCCCAACGTCCGGATTGCGGCGCGGATCGCCCCTGCCCTTCCAGCCGCGCTGCTCGCCGGCTGGACGTCGGCGACCCTGCCGTTCTTCCCCGCCCACTGGCCGGCCCTGCTCGCGGCCGCCGCCGCGCTCCTCTCGCTGGCCGGCCCGCGCCTCGGGCTCGCATTCGCCCTCGGAGTCCCGGTGCTTCCGCTCGGAAACGTCGCCCTCGGGCTCGCGATCGTGTACGGGATCGCCGCATGCGCGTGGTATGGCCTCTTCTGGGCAGCGCCGCGCGCCGGGCTGCTCTTCGTCGCGGGTCCCCTGCTCGCACCGCTCGGCGCACTCGGTCTCCTGCCGATCGTCGCGCTGCCCTCCGGTGGACCGCCGAGACGGGCCGCGCAGACCGCGGCGGCGCTGCTCGCGGCCGGTGTGGTCGCCGCGATCGGCGGGCACACCCTGCCGATCGTCGGAGCACCGGCACCGGAGCTCTCGATCGCAGGGATCCCGGGACCGCTCGACGCGAGCTCTTCCCTCTGGGCCGCGTTCACCGAGTCGCACGGATTCCTGCTCGAGGCAGTCGCGCTCTGCGCCGCGGCCGCCGCGGTCGGAAGCTGCCGGCGGCGCGGCCCGTGGGGGGCCGCAGCGTTCGGCTCCCTGCTCACGGCGCTGAGCCTCCTCGCCGATCCGCGCGCGGCCGCACTGCCGCTGGTGGCCGCGGCCTGGGCGAGCGCGGTGCTACTTGCGTTCGAGCCCGGCCCGCTGCGGCCGCTGCCCCCGTTTTTCGCTCGTGTGCGGCGAATTTCGCTCCGGCGACCGCGATTGCGCGCGGCAACGGACTCGGGGACAGGATGAATCCAGTCCCCGAGGCGCTGCTTTAGACTCGGCGCGGGGGAAACCCTGCCCGTGAACGTGCTGCGCAGCATCGAGCAGAAGATCGAGGGCCTTTTCGAAGGCCTGTTCGGCCGTGCCTTCAGGACGAACGTGCAGCCGGTCGAGCTGGCGAGAAAGCTCGTCAAGGAGATGGAGGACCACCGGATGGTGTCCGTTTCGCGCGTCTACGTGCCGAACGAGTACAGCGTCTATCTCTCGCCCCCCGACCGCGAGCAATTCACCAGCTACGAGAGCTCGCTCTGCAACGAGCTCCAGGAGTACCTCGCCGAGCACGCGCGCCGAGAGGGCTACGTCCTGCTGACGCCGCCGGTCGTCGCAATCGAGACGGACGCCGATCTCTCGATCGGCGAGTTCGGGATCGCGACCCGGATGGTGCAGGGCCGGCCCGACGAGCGGCAGGAGGAGGCGGCGCCGCCCCCGGGGCTCGAGGCGGGCGCGACGATGGTCTACAAGCCCCGTACGCCCTTCCCTGCGGACGGACCGCCGGCCGACGTCGCGCTCGCGCAGGAGATCGTCACGCTCACGCTCGACGGAAAGCGTCACGAGGTAGACAAGCGTCGTGTGGTAATCGGACGGTCGAAGGAGTGCGACATCCAACTCGCCGACCCAAACGTCTCGCGCCGACACGCGGAGCTGCGCCAGGAGGGCTCCGCCTACTGGCTCGTCGACCTCGACTCGACGAACGGCTCGGCCGTCAACGGCCACCGCTCCACGCGCGCGAAGCTCGAGAGCGGAGACACGATCACGATCGGCTCGACCGATCTGCTCTTCGAGCGGAGGCTCGCTGAGTGACGTCGCTGGCCTCGCTCGAGGTCGGCGAAGCGCTGCTGATCCTGAAGCTGCTCTTCCTCGTCCTGCTCTACGTCTTCATCTGGCGGATCGTCCGCACGGCGAGCCGCGACCTGCGCCTGCCGCAGGAGAGCTTCGTGCTCACGCCGGGCCAGGCGCAGGCGGCGGGGCTGATCGGCCGTAGCCGCGGGATCGAGACCGGCCGCCTCGTCGTCGTGGCGAGCCCGTCGCTCGACGCGGGCCTCGTGCGGGTGCTCGACTCTTCGGCAGTGACGCTCGGCCGTGGCGCCCAGAACGACCTCAGGCTCGAGACCGACGACTTCGCGTCGGCACGGCATGCGAAGATCGAGCCGCGCCGCGACGGCGTCTGGATCGAGGACGTCGGCTCGACGAACGGGACGTACGTGAACGGTGCTCGCGTCTCCAAGCCGCGCGTCCTCCGCGCCGGCGACGTGATCCGCGTCGGCTCCACCGACCTGAGGTTCGAACGCTGATGATCGGTCTGGGACAACGGGCAGCAGCGACCGACCCCGGCAAGCGCCGGCGGCGGAACGAGGACGCCTACGTCGTCGAGCCGCCGCTCTTCGCCGTCGCCGACGGGATGGGCGGCGCCCAGGCGGGCGAGATCGCCGCGCGGATCGCAGCCATGGTGCTGCGCGAGTCGTCCGGCGAGGAGGCGGTCGTCGAGCTGATCAAGGAAGCGAACCGCCGCGTGTACGAGGCGGCCGCGAGCGACGAGGCGCGCTCGGGCATGGGGACGACGATCACCGCCGCGCTCGTCGAGGACGACACGGTGCAGATCGGCCACGTCGGCGACTCGCGGGCCTACCGGATCCGCGACGGGCAGCTCGAGCAGCTGACCGAGGACCACTCGCTCGTGGCCGAGCTCGTCCGCAGCGGCAAGCTTTCGCCCGAGGAGGCCGACGTGCACCCGCAGCGGTCGGTGATCACGCGGACGGTCGGCACCGACCCCGACGTCGACGTCGACACCTTCTCGGTCGACGCCCGCGCCGGCGACGTCTTCATGCTCTGCTCCGACGGGCTGACGACGATGGTCGCAGACGAGTCGATCCGGGAGATCGTCGATCGCAACCGCGCGAACCTCGACAAGGCGGCCCGGGCGCTCGTCGACGCCGCCAACAAGGGCGGCGGCGAGGACAACGTGACGATCGTCCTCTTCGAGATCGGTGAGAGCGCGTCCGCGCTGGAGGACACGGCGACGCTGCCCGTCGTCGAGGAGTCGGTGGCCGACGAGGAGACGCTCTCCGGGCTCGAGGGCATCCCGACGATCGACGACACGACGCTGATGAGCCCCGGCGAGCTCGAGGCGCTGAGCCGGCGGGACGGCAACGGCCACGGCGACCACCGGCGGGTCTCGCGAACGGCGGTGATCGTCGGCTCGACCACGCTCGTCGTCGTCCTCGCCGCCCTCGTCGTCTGGTCGCTCTCGCGCTCCTACTTCGTCGGGGCCGAGCCGAACGGGAAGATCGCCGTCTACCAGGGCTTTCCGTGGGACATCGCGGGCAGCGTCCGCCTCTACCGGCTGCGCTACGAGAGCCCCGTGCTCGCGGGCGAGCTCTCCCAGGCGGAGCGACGGAAGCTCTTCGGCCACGACCTGCGGAGCTACGGCGCGGCGCTGAGGGCGGTCAAGCAGTACGAAGCCGAGGTCGTGCCCTAACCAGTGCCCCGCTGATGAGCGCAAGGAACCGAGAGCTCGTCAACCTGGTCGCGGTCGGGATCCTGACCGCGCTCGGCTTCGCAAGCGTCTACATCGCCCGGCAGGACGTGATCTCCGCCGGCTCGATCTCGTACGCACTGATTTTCCTCGGCCTGTACATGGCCGCGCACGCGGTCACGCGCATCGCCGTGCCCTGGGCCGATCCCTATCTGCTCCCGCTCGCCGGCCTGCTGACCGCGGTCGGGCTCACCGAGATCTACCGCCTGGGACCGAGCGACGCGTTCCGCCAGGGGTTCTGGATCGTCGTCGGCGTGGCCGCGTTCTCGGCGACGCTGCTCCTGCTCCGCACGGACTTCCGCGTGCTGGAGAGCTACAAGTATCTGTTCGGCCTCTCCGCGGTCGGCCTGCTCGCGCTGCCCGCGCTGCCCGTGATCGGGACGACGATCAACGGCGCGCGCCTGTGGGTGAAGCTCGGGCCGCTGCAGTTCCAGCCGGGTGAGCTGGCCAAGATCGCGCTGATCGTCTTCCTCGCCGGCTACCTGCGCGAGAAGCGCGAGGTGCTCGCCCAGGGACGCCTGAAGGACTTCGGGCCGCTGCTCCTGATCTGGGGCGCGGCGATGCTCGTGATCGTCGAGACCAACGATCTCGGCAGCGCGCTCCTCTACTTCGGGATCTTCCTCGCGATGCTGTACGTGGCGACGGGCCGGGCGCTCTTCGTCGCGATCGGGCTCGGCCTCTTCCTCGCAGGCGCCGCGGTCGCCTACTCGAGCATCGCGCGAGTCCAGGAGCGGGTCGACTGCTGGCTCCACCCGTGGGACGACGTGCACGGCGCCTGCTACCAGAGTGTGCAGGGCTCGTACTCGATCGCGAACGGGCAGTTTGGTGGCACGGGCTTCGGGCGCGGCACCTTCACGACGACCGGCGGCACCGACCTGATCCCGTACGTGAACAGCGACTTCATCTACTCCGCGCTCGCGCAGGAGCTCGGGCTGATCGGCATCTCCGCCGTGCTGCTCGGCTACATGGTCTTCGTCCTGCGCGGGTTCCGCATCGCCGTGCTCGCCCGGGACGGGTTCTCGAAGCTGCTCGCAACCGGGCTCACCTTCGCCTTCGCGCTGCAGACGTTCCTCAACGTCGGCGGACTGCTCCGCGAGACGCCGCTCACCGGAATCACGCTGCCGTTCATCAGCTACGGCGGCTCGAGCATCGTCGCCAACTTCGTCCTTCTGGCCGGACTCCTCCTCGTCTCCAACCGGGCGAACGCGCCACGATGAACAAGCAGATCGGACGGGTGACGCTCGTCGCGCTGCTGCTCCTGGCGGCGCTCGTCGTCGGCACGACGTACTGGCAGGCGTGGGCGGTCGGCGGGCTCGAGGCTCGGCAGGACAACGCGATCCAGCGCGTCGCGCAGTTCACCCTCAGGCGCGGTCTGATCTACGCCGCGGACGGCTCGCTCCTCGCCGCGCGCCGGGCGGTGAAGACGAAGGGGCAGACGCTCTACTTCCGCCGTTACCCGGGCGGCGACCTCGCTTCTCAGGTCGTCGGCTACTCGACGCAGTCGCGCTCCCGCGCGGGGCTCGAGCGCTCGATGAACGACTACCTGACGGCGTCGAACTCGCACCTGAACACGGTCGTGCGGCGCACGCTCGACCGGCTGAAAGGGGCGACGGTCACCGGGAACAACGTCGTGTTGACGATCCGGCCGAAGGCGCAGCGCGCCGCGCTCGAGGCGCTAGACGGCAACTGCGGCGCAGCGGTGGCGCTGGAGCCGAGCACCGGCCGCGTGCTCGTGATGGCCTCGACCCCGACCTACGACCCGAACCTTGTCGAGGGCCACTTCGGCGCGATCGCCCGCCGCGCCAGCGGAGCGAAGTGCGCCTCTCCGGCCCCGCTCGTCAACCGCGCGACCGACGGTCTCTACACCCCCGGCTCGACATTCAAGGTCGTCACCGCGGCGGCCGCGCTCGACAGCGGCGTCTACAGGGCCGACTCGACCTTCGACGACAAGGGCTACTGCGAGGAGTACGGCAAGAGGGTCTCGAACTTCGCCGACCAGAGCGGCCCGGAGGTATTCGGCCACGTCGACTTCACGACCGCGCTGGAGCACTCGATCAACGCGGTCTTCTGCGAGATCGGGAAGCGGCTGGGCGCGCTGACGGTGCTCGACTACGCGAAGCGGTTCGGCTTCTACTCCGATCCGCCGCTCGAGACGCCCTCCAGCGAGCGGATCCCGAGCGGGCTGTACGACCACGGCAAGCTCTTCCGCCCGCACGACCCGAACCAGGTCGACCCGGGCCGCCTCGCATTCGGTCAGGAGCGCCTGCAGGTGACGCCGCTGCAGATGGCGATGGTCGCCGCCGGCATCGCGAACGGCGGCGTCGTCATGCGGCCTTCCACGGTCGAGAAGATCACCACGCCGGGCGGCGGCACCGTGTTCCGGACCCACCCGCACGTGCTCTCGAAGGCGATCTCCCCGCAGACCGCGGCGACCCTGACCAAGATGATGGAGAAGGTGGTCGAGTCGGGCACCGGCACCGCCGCCCAGATTCCCGGAGTTCCCGTCGCCGGCAAGACCGGCACGGCCGAGACGGGAGTGAACCACGTGAACACGACCTCGTTCCTCGCCTTTGCCCCGGCGAACGCGCCGAAGGTCGCCGTCGCGGTCTACCTCGAGAACCAGCGCGGCGTCGGCGGCCAGACGGCGGCGCCGATCGCGGAGCAAATCATCGAAGCGCTGCTCCGAGGCCGCCCGTAACCTGTAGCGGGAGAGGATGCCGGCCCCCGACACCCTCATCGACCAGGTCTTCGACGGGCGCTACCGCGTGGTGCGCAAGCTCGGCACCGGCGGGATGGCGAACGTCTACCTGGCCGAGGACCAGGAGCTCGGCCGGAGCGTCGCGATCAAGATGCTCGACGAACGGCACTCCCAGGACGAGCAGTTCGTCGAGCGCTTCCGCCGCGAGGCGAAGAACGCAGCGGGGTTGTCGCACCCGAACATCGTCTCGATCTACGACCGGGGGCAGGCCGAGGGCACCTACTACATCGCGATGGAGTACCTCGAGGGGCGCAACCTCAAGGAGCTCCTGATCACGCGCGGGCCGACGCCCCTGGCCGTCGCGATCGACTACGCACGCCAGATCCTCGCCGCACTGGGGTTCGCGCACCGCCACGGGATCGTCCACCGCGACATCAAGCCGCACAACGTCGTCGTCGCGCCCGACGGGCTGCTGAAGGTGACGGACTTCGGGATCGCGCGCTCGGGGACGAGCCAGATGACCGAGACCGGGTCGATCATCGGCACGGCGCAGTACCTCTCGCCGGAGCAGGCGAAGGGCGCGCCGGTCACGCCCGCCTCCGACATCTACTCGGTCGGGATCGTGCTCTACGAGATGCTGACCGGCTCGGTTCCGTTCACCGGCGACACGCCGCTCGAGATCGCGATGAAGCACCTCTCGACGACGCCTCTGCCGCCGTCCGAGAAGCGCCGCGAGGTCCCGCACGAGCTCGACTCGATCGTGCTGCGCGCGCTCGCCAAGGATCCCGCCGACCGCTACCAGAGCGCCGACGAGATGGACGCCGACCTCGCCCGGGCCTCGCGCGGCCAGACGGTCTCCCCCGAGACCGAGGAGGCGGCGACCGAGGTCCTCCGCGGCGCGGGCGCGGCGACGCTCGCCGGCGCGCAGACCGCGATCACGCGCCGGGTGAACGTCGCGCCGCCGCCGGCCACGCCGCCACCTCCTTATTCACGCCCTACCGGTTTCTACGAGTACGACGAGCCGCTCCGCCGGTCCTTCTGGCCGTGGCTGCTCGCAGCGCTGCTCGTCGCGGCGGCGATCGTCGCCGGCTGGTACGTCTACACCAAGATCCAGGACCAGCTGAAC
>JBKPSO010000103.1:0-12371 GCA_046735055.1 Actinomycetota bacterium | reverse complement strand
CTTCAAGGCCGAGGTCTACGTCCTCTCGAAGGACGAGGGCGGGCGGCACACGCCGTTCTTCAACGGCTACCGGCCGCAGTTCTACTTCCGCACGACGGACGTGACCGGCTCGATCAAGCTGCCCGAGGGCCAGGAGATGGTTATGCCGGGCGACAACACGAACATGGAGATCGAGCTGATCCAGCCGATCGCCATGGATCAGGGCCTCCGCTTCGCGATCCGCGAGGGCGGTCGCACGGTCGGCGCCGGCGCCGTCACCGAGATCGTCAGGTAACGAGGACGAAAGGAGGGTAGGGCACGTGCCGCAGCAAAAGATCCGCATCCGGTTGAAGGGCTATGACCACAAGCAGGTCGACAAGTCCGCGCGCGACATCGTCGAGACGGCGGAGCGCTCCGGGGCGACGATCACCGGGCCCGTGCCCCTGCCCACCGAGAAGAACGTCTACTGCGTGATCCGCAGCCCGTTCAAGGACAAGGACTCGCGGGAGCACTTCGAGGTGCGCACGCACAAACGCCTGATCGACATCCACTCGCCGACCCCGAAGACGGTCGACTCGCTGATGCGGCTCGACCTCCCGGCCGGCGTCGATATCGAAATCAAGCTCTAGCGACGGACTACAGAGACATGAAGGGGATCATCGGAAGAAAAATCGGGATGACTCAGCTGTTTGATCCTGAGTCGGGCATCGTCACGCCCGTGACCGTGATCCAGGCCGGTCCGTGTCCCGTCGTCCAGGTCAAGACCACCGACACCGACGGCTACGAGGCCGTCCAGCTCGCCTTCGACGCCGTGCCCGCGCGGAAGCTCTCGAGGCCTGAGGTCGGCCACCTGCGCAAGAGCGGCGTCGACCCGCATCGCCACCTCGTCGAGTTCCGCGGGCAGTCGGAGCTCATCGTCGGCGAGACGGTCACGGTTGAGGCGTTCGAGCCCGGCGACTCGGTCAAGGTCTCAGGCGTCGGGATCGGCAAGGGCTTCGCCGGCACGATCAAGCGCCACAGGTTCCACCGGGGCCCGAAGACGCACGGCTCGCACAACATCCGCAAGCCGGGCTCGATCGGCGCTTCGGCGACGCCCTCGCGCGTCTACAAGGGCATCCGCATGGCCGGCCGGCTCGGCGGCAAGCGCGTCACCCAGGTCGGGCTGAACGTGCACGAGATCGACGCGGAACAAAACCTGCTGCTCGTCAAGGGCGCCGTGCCAGGGCCCAAGAACTCGATCGTCGAGATCAGGGAGGAGAAGGTCCATACCCGCCACCACCGCCACCACTGAGGGCGTCAAGGCCCCGCTCCTCGATGCCGCGGGCAAGGCGGCGCAGGAGGTGACCCTGGCCGGCGACGTATTCGCCGCCGAGATCAAGCCCCACCTCGTCCACGAGGCCGTCCGCGCGGAGCTGAACGCCCGTCGCGCCGGGACTCGCGGTGCGAAGAGCCGCGGGCTCGTCTCCGGCGGCCGCTCGAAGCCGTGGCGCCAGAAGGGCACCGGCCGCGCCCGCGCGGGCTCGACCCGCGTCCCGCACTGGACGGGCGGCGGTCTCGCGTTCCCGCCCTCGATGCGCAGCTTCGCCGTCAAGGTCAACCGCAAGGCTGCCCGCGCGGCGCTTCGCGCTGCACTGGCCGTTCACGCGAAAGAAGCGTCGCTCGCCCTGATCGACGGTTCAGCCTGGACGGAGCCCTCTACGAAGGCTGCGGTTGCTCTGATCGACGCGTGGGGCAAGGATCTCCCGCTCGTGGTCGTCGCCGCCGAGGACGAGGTGAACCTGGCGAAGTCGTTCCGCAACCTCGACGGGCTCGCGGTCGTGACGCCCGGCGAGCTCGAAGTCGCCGCCGTCGTCTGGGCGCGCTCGCTGCTCGTCTCGCAGGCGGCGCTGGACGGCCTGCAGGCGCGCGCCGGCGCGGGCATGAAGGAGGAGTCGGAGTGAGCCTGACCGCCCGCCAGGTACTGATCGCGCCGGTCGTCTCCGAGAAGAGCTACAGCCTGATCGAGGCGCGCAAGTACGCGTTCCGCGTGCACCCGGACGCCCACAAGACCCAGATTCGCCAGGCGGTCGAGGAGCTCTTCGATGTCAAGGTCACAGCGGTGAACGTGTCCAAGGTCCAGCCGAAGCCCAAGCGGCGCGGCCAGATCAAGGGCGTCAAGCAGGGCTGGAAGAAGGCGATCGTCCAGGTCGCCGAGGGCCAGGAGATCCAGATCTTCGCCGGAGCGCAAGTCTAGACATGCCGAAAATGCTGCGCATTTCCGGCAAGGGGAAGCTTGAAAGGCACGCTGACTGATGGCACTCAAGAAATACAAGCCAACAAGTCCGGGACGACGGTTCATGAGCGTCTCCTCGTTCGAGGAGATCACGAAGAGCGAGCCCGAGAAATCGCTGACGGCGCCGATCACGAAGACCGGCGGCCGCAACGTCAACGGGCGGATCACGACCCGGCATCAGGGCGGCGGCCACAAGCGCCGCTACCGGATCATCGACTTCAAGCGCCGCAAGGACGGGATTCCGGCGAAGATCGCCGCGATCGAGTACGACCCGAACCGCTCCGCGCGGATCGCCTTGCTGCACTACGCCGACGGCGAGAAGGCCTACATCCTCGCGCCGGCGCGGCTCGAGGTCGGCGCGACCGTCGAGTCGGGCCCGAACGCGGACATTCGGCCGGGGAACGCGCTCCCGCTCGAGAACATCCCGACCGGCACGCTCGTCCACAACGTCGAGCTGAAGCCGGGCCAGGGCGGGAAGATGGCGCGCAGCGCCGGCTCGGGCGTCCAGCTCGTCGCGAAGGACGACGGCTACGGCGTGCTCCGGCTCCCGTCCGGCGAGATGCGCCGCGTGCCGCTAACCTGTCGCGCCACCGTCGGCCAGGTCGGGAACGTCGACCACGAGAACCAGACCGGCGGCAAGGCGGGTCGCAGCCGCTGGCGCGGGAAGCGCCCGGCGGTGCGCGGCTCGGCGATGAACCCCGTCGACCACCCGCACGGCGGCGGCGAGGGCAAGTCGAAGGGCGGCCGGCATCCGGTCACCCCGTGGGGCGTCCCGACGCTCGGCAAGCGCACGCGTGCCGCGCACAAGGAATCCAACCGTCTGATCGTCCGCGGCCGGCGCCGCGGGAAGGAGAAGAGATGACGAAAGTGCTCCGCACTTTCGTCATAGGAAAGGCAGCTAGATGAGTCGTAGCTCGAAAAAAGGACCCTTCGTGGAAGAGCGCTTGATGCAGCGCATCGAAGAGATGAACGCGTCCGGCAACAAGCGGATGGTCCGCACCTGGTCGCGCACCTCGACGATCTTCCCGGAGATGGTCGGCCACACGATCGCCGTCCACGACGGCCGCAAGCACGTGCCCGTATTCGTGTCCGAGCAGATGGTCGGTCACAAGCTCGGCGAGTTCGCTCCGACCCGTCTCTTCCGCGGCCACTCCGGTGACCGCCAGACGCAGGTGAAGAGGGCCTAAGTGGCCGTCGCGACCGACACGCCGACCGTACGCGCCCAGGCGAAGTGGGTGCGGACGTCCGCGCGCAAGGCGCGCGTCGTCGCGGAGCACATCCGCGGGCGCAGCGTACCCGAGGCCCGCACCGTGCTCGCGTTCACCCAGCGCGCGGCCGCGCGCGACATCGAGCGCGTGCTGGCGTCGGCGGTCGCGAACGCCGAGTCCCGCGACGACCTGCGCTGGCGAGGCGAGGATCTCTTTGTCGTCTCGATCGCCGTCGACGAGGGCCCGACGCTCAAGCGTTGGCGCGCCCGCGCGCGCGGTCGAGTCGCCCGGATCAAGAAGCGCACCTGCCACATCACCGTCACGCTCGCCCAGGCCGAGCTCGTGGAGCAGCCGGCGCGGAAGCCGAAGCGCGCTCCTGCAAAGCCGAAGGCGGCGGAGACGACGACGACCGAGAAGCCGGAGGCGGCTGCCGAGCCCAGGGGGGAGGCGACCCCCAGGAAGAAGGCGGCGCCGCGCCCGAAGAATAAGACCGAGGAGGCCGAGAGCTAGATGGGACAGAAGGTTCACCCGGGCGGGCTCCGCGTGGGCGTGATCCACGACTGGAAGTCGAACTGGTACACGACCAACAAAGAGTTCAAGGACGCTCTGCTCGAGGACATCAAGATCCGCGAGCACATCAACCGCAAGCTCGGTCACGCGGGCCTGTCGGACATCCTGATCCGCAAGGACAAGCAGCGGATCACGATCGACATCTACACCGCGCGCCCGGGGATCGTGATCGGCAAATCCGGTGTCGAGGTCGACGCGCTGCGCAAGGACGTTCACGGCATGACTCACAAGAACGTCCACATCAACATCAACGAGATCAAACGCCCCGAGCTCGACGCGAAGCTCGTCGCGCAGTCGATCGCGGAACAGCTCGAGAATCGCGTCAGCTTCCGGCGCGCGATGAAGCGCTCGCTTGCCTCGGCGATCCGCTCCGGTGCCCACGGCGTGAAGATCATGTGCGGCGGTCGCCTCGGCGGCGGCGAGATGAGCCGCGTCGAGAGCTATTCGGAGGGCCGTGTCCCGCTGCACACGATTCGCGCGGACATCGACTACGGCTTCGCCGAGGCGAAGACGACCTTCGGCCGGATCGGCGTCAAGGTCTGGATCAACAAGGGCGAGATCATGCCCGAGGGCTACGAGGGCGCCTCGCAGCGCGACTCCCGGCTCGGCGAGCAGGATCAGGCCCGCCGCCGAGGCGGCGCGAGCGAGGGACTGTCCGCCTCCCGCGAGAGCGGACGCGGCCGCCAGGCCGACCGTGAGGGCCTGGGGCCCGTGCGCCGGCGGCGCGGCGGCGGCCCGGGCGGGGGTTCAGGTCGTGGTGGTCGCGGGCGTGGTCGTGGCGGTGCCCCCCCACGCGGCGGTGATCGCGTCGAGCAGCCGCGCACCGACGAGACCGCCGCCTCGGCCGAGGGCCGCGAGCAGCCGGTGATCGAGCCGCAGGTCGAGACGGTCGACGCGCCGGTCGCCGACGCGCCCGACACGACGACCCAGAAGCAACTGCACGAGGACCCAACGAAGCTCGACCAGTCCGGTGACCCCTCGCAGGAGAAGACCGACTGATGCTGCTCCCCAAGAAGACCAAGTACCGCAAGCAGCAGCGTGGTCGCCGGGCCGGAATCTCGAAGGGCCAGACCGCGGTCGCATTCGGCGACTACGGCCTGAAGTCGCTCGAGGCCGGCTGGCTGACGAACCGCCAGATCGAGGCGGCCCGCATCGCGATGACCCGCAAGATCAAGCGCGGGGGCAAGGTCTGGATCAACATCTTCCCGGACAAGCCGGTGACCCAGAAGCCCGCGGAGACGCGGATGGGTTCCGGCAAGGGGTCGCCCGAGCACTGGGTCGCGGTCGTCAAGCCGGGCCGCGTGATGTTCGAGCTCGCCGGCGTGCCCGAGCCGCTCGCCAGGGAGGCGCTGCGCCTCGCGGGCACCAAGCTCCCGGTGAAGACCAAGGTCGTGAAGCGGGAGGCTGATCTCTTTGAGTAACAGGACAGCTAGCCCCGTGGCGCGGGCCGTATCCGTCAAGGCTCTGACCCGAAGGGGTAAAGCCCTGGTTTTTGGGATGGTGACCACGTGAGGCCGCGGCAGCTGCGAGACATGACGGACGACGAGCTGCAGCGCCGACTCGCGGAGACGCGGCAGGAGCTCTTCAACCTGCGCTTCCAGTCCGCGACCGGTGCGCTGGAGAACTCGGCGCGACTGCGCCTGGCCAAGCGCGAGATCGCGCGGATCCTGACGATCAAGAACGAGCGCGAGAGCGCGATGGAGAGGACCACCTAGGAATGGCTGACGAGAAGAAGACGACGAGAAAGACGCAGGCGGAAGAGACGGAGGCCGTGGCGCCTGCCGAGGAGAAGCCGAAGCGCACGCGCGCCAAGACGGCCGAGGACGCTGCGGAAGAGAAGCCGAAGCGGGCGCCGCGCAAGAAGGTCGAGGAGGCGGAGCCCGGCGAGGCGCCGGCCGCCGCCGAGGAGCCTCTCGCCGAGGAGGCCCCGCCCGCGGAGGAGCCCGCCCCGGCCGAAGAGCCCGTCGCCGCGGAGTCCGCTGCGGAAGCGCCTGCAGCGGACGAGCTGCCCGATACAGAGCCGGCGACAGACCAGGCTGCGACCGAGCAGCCGAGCCCAGAGGACGCAGCGACCGAGCAGCCGGCAGGCCCGCAACGCGGGCCGAAGAAGAAGAGCAAGCGGCTTCCTCGCGCGCAGCGCCACAGGCACGTCAGGCCGAAGCGCGAGCGCCCTGCGACGCGCAAGCCGATCACCCGCCTGCCGAAGCCGCAGGCCGAGCGCGGCCGCTCGCAGCAGCGGCGCGGCGTCGTCGTCTCGGCGGCGATGGACAAGACGATCGTCGTCCGCGTCGACTCGGTGAAGGCGCACCCGAAGTACAAGAAGGTCATCCGCCGGTCTGTCAAGTTCCACGCCCACGACGAGCAGAACCAGGCGAAGGCCGGGGACGTGGTCCGGATCGTCGAGACGCGCCCGCTCTCGAAGGCCAAGCGCTGGCGCCTGGCAGAGATCGTCGAGGTGGCCAAGTAATGATCCAGCAGGAGACACGAGTCCGCGTGGCCGACAACACCGGTGCCCGGGAGCTCCTGTGCATCCGCGTCAAGGGCGGGTCGCACCGCCGCTACGCGCGGGTCGGCGACATCATCGTCGGCACGGTCAAGACCGCGACCCCGCAGGGCGCGATCAAGAAGGGCGAGGTCGTGCAGGCGGTGATCGTCCGCACGAAGAAGCCCTACGGGCGCAACGACGGCACGCAGATCGCCTTCGACGAGAACGCCGCGGTGATCATCGACGCGCAGCGCAATCCGCGTGGCACCCGCATCTTCGGTCCCGTCGCCCGCGAGCTCCGCGAGAAGAACTTCATGAAGATCGTCAGCCTCGCGCCGGAGGTGCTCTAGCGATGCCCACGATGAAGGTTCGCAAGGGCGACCTCGTCCAGGTGCTCTCGGGCAAGGACCGGGGCAAGCAGGGCCGCGTGATCGACGCACGCCCCGACGAGCGCCGCGTCATCGTCGAGAACCTGAACATCGCCAAGCGGCACACGAAGCCACGCCCGATGCGCGACGCGAACCGCATGGGCGGCACGCAGATGCTCCCGGGCGGCGTGATCGACAGGCCGGCGCCGATGGCGGTCTCGAAGGTGATGGTCGTCTGCCCGTCGTGCAACCTGCCGACGCGGGTCGGATACGAGTTCAAGGAAGTGAAGGGCAAGCGCGTGAAGGTGCGCGTCTGCCGCCGCGCAGGCTGCCAGGGCGAGCTGGACAAGTGAGCGTCGTTCGCCTTGGGCTCACTCCCGTGGGAGAAACCATGTTTCCCCCACGGACCCCCTTCTTCCAGAGGCCGATTTTCCAGGGAAACCTCCCGGTTCCCCTCGGACCCCTCCCCGCTCATCGGCCGGAGGCCGGCCGATGAGCCCCGAGCAGAACGGATACGCACCCCGCCTGAAGGAGCGCTACCTCGATGAGCTGCGCCCGCGCCTGAAGGAGGAGCTCGGGCTCTCGTCGGTGATGCAGGTCCCGCGCGTCTCGAAAATCACCCTGAACATGGGGGTCGGCGACGCGAAGACCGAGGCGAAGGCGCTCGACAGCGCGTTGGACGAGCTCTCGACGATCGCCGGGCAGCGCGCACAGATGCGGCGCGCGCGCAAGTCGATCGCGGCCTTCAAGCTTCGCGAGGGCATGCCGATCGGCGCGCGCGTGACGCTACGCGGCGACCGCATGTACGAGTTCCTCGACCGGCTCGTCTCGATCGCGCTGCCCCGCATCCGCGACTTCCGCGGGCTCGATCCGGGTTCGTTCGACGGCCGCGGGAACTACTCGCTGGGCATTCGCGAGCAGATCATCTTCCCCGAGATCGACTACGACCAGATCGCGTCGGTACGCGGTCTCGACATCGCAATCACGACGACGGCGGCGGACGACGAGACCGCGCGTGCGCTGCTCGCGGGCCTCGGCCTTCCGTTTGCCGGAGAGAGAAGGGACTCGGAGTAATGGCCAAGAAGTCGATGATCGCGAAGGCGGCCCGCCCGCAGCGGTTCAAGACGCGGCAGAACTCGCGCTGCAACCGGTGCGGCCGTCCCCGCGCGGTCTTCAAGAAGTTCGGGCTCTGCCGGATCTGCCTGCGCGAGCTCGCCCACCAGGGCGTGATCCCGGGCATGACCAAGAGCTCCTGGTAGGAGGCAGCAAGAATGCTCACTGATCCGATTGCCGACATGCTGACGAGAATCCGCAATGCGAACAAAGCTCTCCAGGAGACGGCGACGATGCCGACCTCGCGCCTGAAGGAGGACATCGCGCGCCTCCTGAAGGAGGAGGGCTACATCCGCGACTTCCGCGTCGAGAAGCGCGACGGCGAGGCGTTCGACAGCCTCGTGATCGAGCTGAAGTACGGCCGCAGCCGGGAGCGCGTGATCACCAACCTGAAGCGGATCTCGAAGCCGGGCCGGCGCATCTACGCGCGCAAGGACCGGATGCCCCGCGTGCTCGGCGGCATGGGAACCGCGATCCTGTCCACCTCGAGCGGCGTGATGACGAGCCGGACCGCGGAGGAGCGCGGCATCGGCGGCGAGATCATCTGTTTTGTTTGGTGAAAGTCTCACGACTTTCACCAAGGCGAATTTGAGAGACCATGAGCAGAATCGGAAGAACACCAATTGAGCTCCCGGCCGGCGTCTCGGTGTCCGTCAGCCCCGGCCGCGTGATGGTGAACGGCCCCCTCGGCGAGCTCTCGCGCGACATTCCGCAGCGAATGCAGGTCGAGCTGACCGACGGCACGCTCACCGTCACGCGCCCCACCGACCGCGGCGAGGATCGCGCTCTGCACGGGCTGACGCGCACCTTGATCTCGAACATGGTCGAGGGCGTGACCAAGGGCTTCGAGAAGAAGCTCGAGATCCAGGGCGTCGGCTACCGCGCCTCGCTCCGCGGTACCGCGCTCGAGCTGAACGTCGGCTTCTCGCACCCCGTTGTCAAGGACGCGCCGGCCGGGGTCACGTACGACGTGCCGACGCCGACCGAGATCGTTGTCAAGGGCATCGACAAGCAGCAGGTCGGGCAGACCGCCGCCGAGATCCGCAAGGTACGCCCGCCCGAGCCGTACAAGGGCAAGGGCATCCGCTACGAGGGCGAGTACGTGCGGAGGAAGGTCGGGAAGCGCGCATGAGCCGAAGGCTTGACGGAGGCGACAAGGGAGCGGAGGTGCCGGCTTTGCCGGTGCCGGAGCGGGTATGACCGTCGCCACTCCGCGCCAGCTGCGCGAACGCCGGCATCGGCGCGTGCGCGGGAAGGTCTCGGGCACGGCCGAGCGGCCGCGCCTCGCCGTGTTCCGCTCGAACCTGGGCATCTCGGCCCAGCTCGTCGACGACCTCGGCGGCAAGACCGTCGCCGCGGCGACCTGGCAAAAGCTGACGAAGTTCAAGGGCTCGAAGACCGAGCAGGCCAAGGAGGTCGGCAAGCTGCTCGCCGCCAACGCGAAGCAGGCGGGCGTCGAGACGTGCGTATTCGACCGCGGCGGCTACCTCTACCACGGACGCGTCAAGGCGCTCGCGGAGGGCGCCCGCGAGGGAGGGTTGAAGTTTTGACGAGTGTCGAGCGTGAAGTGTTCGCCCGCGAGGAGGCTCGCGAGCTGAAGGAGCGGGTGGTCGAGATCAACCGCGTCGCCAAGGTGGTCAAGGGCGGCCGGCGGTTCTCGTTCACCGCGCTGGTCGTGATCGGCGACGAGGTCGACCGGGTCGGCGTCGGCTACGGAAAGGCGCGCGAGGTTCCGCTCGCGATCTCGAAGGCCGTCGACGACGCGAAGAAGAACCTCTTCACCGTCCCGAAGCACGGGACGACGATCACGCACGAGATCATCGGCGAGTTCGGCGCCGCGCGCGTCCTGCTCCGCCCCGCGAGCGCGGGCACCGGCGTGATCGCCGGCGGCGGCGTACGCGCAGTGCTCGAGCTCGGCGGGATTCGCGACATCCTGGCGAAGAGCCTCGGGACGACAAACCCGATCAACATGCTGAAGGCGACCGTCAACGGCCTGAAGAACCTGCGCCGGCCCGAGGACGTCGCCCGCATCCGGGGGCTAAGCGTGAGCCAGGTGCTACCCGTCGCCGCAGCGTCGCGTGCTGCCGAGCCTGTCGCCGAGCCGTCGGCCGAGCCGCAGCCGGCGACAGACGAGTCTGCGACCGAGCAGACGAGTCAATGAAAATTCGCGTCACGCAGACCCGCAGCCAGATCGGCCAGAGCGAGCGGCACCGCCGGACGTTGCGCGCGCTCGGGCTGGGCAAGATCGGCCGCACTGCCGAGCACGAGGACGGCCCCGTGCTCGCCGGTATGCTCAGGAAGGTCCGCCACCTCGTCAAGGTCGAGGAGAGCGCGAAGTAATGGCCGGCGAACTGAACCTCTCCAACCTCCAGCCAGCGCAGGCGAGGCAGGCGCGTAAGCGCGTCGGCCGCGGCCTGGGTTCGGGCAAGGGGCGCTACTCCGGCCGCGGGATCAAGGGCCAGAAGGCGCGCTCAGGCTCGCACAAGATGCGCGCGGGTTTCGAGGGCGGGCAGATGCCGGCCTACATGCGGATGGGCAAGCAGCGCGGCGCGACCTCGAAGGACGCGATGCCGATCGGTCCCTTTCGCACCTTCACCTACTCGGTGAATGTGCGAGATCTGGCTCGCTTCGAGCCTGGGACCGAGGTCACGCCGGAACTCCTCGAGGCCGCAGGTCTGATCAAGAACCTCCGCCGCGACGTCAAGATCCTCGGCCAGGGCGAGCCCTCCGCGAAGCTCTCGGTCTCCGCGCACTCCTTCTCGAAGAGCGCGGTCGAGAAGATCGAGGCCGCGGGCGGTAGCGTCACCTGGCTGAAGCCGCCGCATGAGAAGAAGGTCCGCCGCTACAAGAAGGCTCCGCCGGCCGCCGCTCCCGTGTCGGCCGAGTCCGAGGCCGAGGAGGCTTCCACCGAGGAATCGGCCGCCGAGGAGCCCGCGGCCCAGGAACCCGAAGAGAGCTAGTGCTCAGCTGGCTTGCCAACGCGTGGCGGGTGCCGGAGCTCCGTCGCCGCGTGCTCTTCACGGGCATGGTGCTCGGGTTCTACCGGCTCGGAAGCTTCATCCCGGCCCCGGGCGTCAACAGCGACCAGATCTCCGGCTACTTCAACCAGCAGGGCGGCACGGTGCTCGGCCTGCTCAACCTCTTCTCCGGCAACGCGCTCTCGCGCTTCTCGATCTTCGCGCTCGGGATCATGCCGTACATCACCGCCTCGATCATCCTGCAGCTGATGGCGGTGGTCGTGCCGACCCTCGCGCAGCTCCAGAAGGAAGGCGAGTCGGGCTACGCCAAGATCAACCAGTACACGCGTTACCTGACGGTCGTCCTTGCGGCGGCGCAGGCGGTCGGCTACTCGTATCTCTTCCGGCGCGAGGGCATCCTCACGCACAATGCCGGCCGCCTCGTCCTGATCGTGATCACGCTGACCGCGGGGACGACGCTGCTGATGTGGATGGGCGAGCAGATCACGAAGCGCGGGATCGGAAACGGGATCTCGCTGCTCATCTTCGCCTCGATCATCGACCGCTCTCCGCTCGCGATCCGCGCGTGGATCGACGGCGGCCCGACCACGAAGCTCTTCTTCCCACTGCTCGCACTGTCCGTCATCGTCGCGGTCGTCTTCATCCAGGAGGGCCAGCGGCGGATCCCGATCCAGTACGCGAAGCGCCAGGTCGGGCGCCGGATGACCGCAGGCGGATCGACCTACCTGCCGATGCGCGTGAACATGGCCGGCGTGATCCCGATCATCTTCGCGGCTGCGGTGATGGCGTTCCCGCCGACGATCGGCCAGTTCTTCCCGAAGACGCAGCCCTGGATCAACACCCACTTCACCCCCAGCGACTGGACCTACCTGACGATCGAGGCCTTCCTGATCATCATCTTCACGTACTTCTACACGGCGGTCCAGTTCAACCCGGTCGACCAGGCCGACAACCTGCGCAAGTACGGCGGCTACATCCCCGGCATCCGACCCGGGCCGCCGACGGCGCAATACCTCGACCGCGTCCTCTCGCGGCTGACGCTGCCCGGCTCGTTGTACCTGGCGGCGATCGCGGTGCTGCCGACGTTCCTGATCCAGTTCTTCAACTTCTCACAGGCGACGAGCACCTTCCTCGGCGGCACCTCGCTGCTGATCATCGTCGGCGTCGCCCTCGACACGATGCGCCAGATGGAGTCGCAGATGATGATGCGCTCCTACGAGGGCTTCCTCAAGTAGTGGGGGAACCCCTGGTTCCCCACTGGCCCCCTCCTTTTCGGGCGCTCTCATGGGCCCCGTTCGCTTCGGTGCCGGCGGCTGGTCGGGTGGTGCCGACGTTGCTGAGCCGCAGCGAGCCTCTCGACGGGCAAAGCCCGGCTTCGGCGGCAACGCGTCCCTACCC
>JBKPSO010000102.1:0-7477 GCA_046735055.1 Actinomycetota bacterium | reverse complement strand
GGGCCGCACGGCCCGCGTGGCGGCAGCCGCTCGCCGTCGCCGGCGCGGCGATCGCCGTCGCCTGGCTGCTCGCGGTGGTCTTCGCGCCGCTCATCGCGCCGGACGACCCGCTCGCGCAGCTCTACCCGCCGTTCGAGGCGCCGTCCGCCGATCACCTCTTCGGCACCGACGAGCTCGGCAGGGACGTGCTCAGCCGGGTGATCTACGGGTCCCGAATCTCGCTGCCGCTCGCGCTGCTGCTCGTCGTCCTCGCAACCTCCATCGGGAGCGTTCTCGGCGCGATCGCGGGCTACTTCCGCGGGCTCGTCGACGGGGTCGTCATGCGCACCACCGACCTCGTCTTCGCGTTTCCGGCAATCATCCTGGCGATGGTCGTCACGGCCGTGCTAGGGCGCGGCCTGCGGAACGCGGTACTGGCGATCGTCGTCGTCGCGTGGCCGGCATACGCGCGCGTCGTACGCGGGCTCGTGCTCTCGATCGGCGACTCGGAGTACGTCCAGTCGACGCGGCTGCTCGGCTCCTCTGCCAGGCGAGCGCTCGCCAGAGACGTCCTGCCGAACGTCGCGGGACCCGTGCTCGTGCTCGCCACCCTGGACCTCGGCAACGCCATCGTGCTGCTGTCGGGGCTCTCGTTCCTGGGACTCGGCGCGCAGCCGCCCGATCCCGAGTGGGGCTCGATGGTCGCGACCGGCACCCAGTACTTCCAGTACTGGTGGATGGGCACGTTCCCCGGCCTCGCGATCTTCACCGCGGTGCTCGCCTTCAACTTCCTCGGCGACAGCCTGCGCGACGCCTTCGATCCGCAGACGGCCTGGCGGGCGGAGGACACCCAGGTATGAGCGCTCTGCTCGACGTCTCGGGGCTGCGGGTGCGCCTGCCGACCCAGGGCGGCCTCGCGACCGTCGTCGACGGCGTCGACTACGCCGTCCAGCCCGGTGAGATCTTCGGCGTCGCGGGCGAGAGCGGCAGTGGCAAGACGGTCTCGATGCTGGCGCTGATGGGGCTGCTGCCGGCCGGGGCGGTCGTGGAGGGGAGCGCCCTCTTCGCCGGGCACGACCTGCTGCGCATGCCGCGGGCGCAGCTCCGGGACGTGTGCGGCCGGGACGTGGGCATCGTCTTCCAGGATCCACTCACGTCGCTGCATCCGATGCTGCCGGTCGGGCGCCAGCTCACCGACCATGTCCGGCGGCACCTCGGCCTCGACAGGCAGGCGGCGGCGCGGCGGGCGGTGGAGCTGCTGGACGACGTGCGCATCCCCGATCCCGAGGGCGCGCGGCACGCGTACCCGCACCAGTTCTCGGGGGGGATGCGCCAGCGCATCGCGATCGCCGTCGCGCTGGCCTGCGGGCCGAAGCTACTCGTCGCCGACGAGCCGACGACTGCGCTCGACGTGACGGTTCAGGCAGGCATCCTGCGCCTGCTCGACCGGCTGCGGCGGGAGAACGAGCTCTCCGTCGTCCTCATCACGCACGACCTCGGGGTGCTGTCGTCGATCGCCGACTCGGTCTCGATCTTCTACGCGGGCCGGGTGGTCGAGTCGGGAACGCGAGACGAGGTCCTGCAGCAACCGCGTCATCCGTACACGCGCGCGCTGCTAGACGCGCTCCCGCATCCGGAGGCCGGCGATCTGCCGCTGGTCGCCATCGCCGGCGCGCCGCCGAGTGTGCAGCGCCGGCCGACCGGCTGCGCCTTTCACCCGCGCTGCTCCTACGCGGTCGACCGGTGCAGCTCCGACGATCCGCCGCTCGTCATGCATGGCGACCGCCGCCTCGCCTGCCACGTCGACCCGTTCGCCTCATGACCGCGCTCGAGCTGCGAGACCTCGAGGTCGCGTACGAGCGGAGAGGCCGCGAGACGGTGCGCGCCGTCGCCGGCGCGAGCCTGACGGTGGAGCGCGGCCAGATCGTGGGGCTCGTCGGCGAGTCGGGCTGCGGCAAGTCGAGCCTGGCACGCGCCGCGGTCGGCCTTCAGGAGGCGACGGCGGGCTCCGTGCTCTTCGAGGGCCACGAGGTGACGCCGCTTACCCGGCGCGCGCGGCCGCGCGCGGTGGCGGGCCTCCAGATGGTCTTCCAGAACCCCTACTCCTCGCTCAATCCTCGACGGAAGGTCGGCTCGCAGCTCGCAGACGCCCTGGAAGTCCTCGAGCGGATGCCCCGCGAGCGGCGGCGGGCTCGCGTCGCCGAGCTGCTCGAGCTCGTCGGCCTGCCCGCCGGCGCGGCGAGCCGGTATCCCCACCAGTTCAGCGGCGGCCAGCGGCAACGCATCGCGATCGCACGCACGCTCGCGGCCAACCCGTCGGTGCTCGTTCTCGACGAGCCGCTCGCCTCGCTCGACGCCTCCGCGCAGGCTCAGATCGCCAACCTGCTCGTGCGGCTCTCGCGCGAGCTCGAGCTCAGCCTGCTGCTGATCTCGCACGACCTCGCCATCGTCCGGCACGTCGCCGACGTCGTCTCGGTGATGTACCTCGGCGTGATGGTGGAGACGGCGCCGACCCGGCCCCTGTGGCACATGCCGCTCCACCCGTACACGGAAGCCCTGATCCGCGCAGTTCCGCACGCCGACGGAGCGGGCTTCCTCCCCGAGTCGCTGCCGGGCGAGGTGCCGAACCCGGCGCAGCCGCCGAGCGGCTGCCGCTTCCACCCGCGCTGCCCGTACGCCTTCGACCGTTGTCCTCGCGAAGTGCCCGAGCTGCTGCCGGTGGCGGAACGGCGGAGCGCCGCGTGCTGGCTGCAGACGGGCGACGGGCCGCCTGCCCCGCCAGGCCGGCAGGCCGCGCGACTCGCCACGGGCGAGGACGTGGAATAAGCTCGGAGACTCGCGACTTAGGAGGGTCACGTGATCAAGCTTCGAATCGGCTGGGCCGCCCGGACGGGCCTCGTCTCGGTCGCGGCGCTCGTCGCCGCGGTCGCGGCCCACGGCGCGTCGTCCGGCTCCGCCGGCTCGAGCGCCACACTCGTCATCGACCGCTCGTTCGAGATCAAGACGGCCGACCCGCAGCGTGCGTTCGAGCCTACCGCGTCGATCGTCGACCGCGGAATCTACGACACGCTGCTCACCTACCGTGGAGGCGACGTCGCGCACCCGGTGCCGATGCTCGCGCGCTCGTACACCGCGTCGAAGAACGCCAAGACGTTCGTCTTCAGCCTGCGGCGCGACGTCCACTTCGCCGACGGCGCGCCCCTGACGTCGGCCGACGTCGTCTTCTCGTTCCGCCGCCTCATCAACTTGAAGGGGAATCCGTCGTTCCTACTCACAGGCGTGACGGTGTCCGCGCGCGGACCGTACTTGGTCGTGCTCAGGTCATCGACGCCGAACGCGGCGCTACCGGCCATCCTCGCCAACACCTCGCTCGGAGTCGTCAACTCGAGGCTCGTCCGCCAGCATGGCGGCACGGCGGGCCCGAACGCCGCCAAGACCGACAAGGCGGAGAAGTGGCTGAACTCGCCCGACTCGGTGGGGGCGGGCAGCGGCCCGTACGTCCTCAAGTCCTACAGCGTCACGTCGCAGATCGTGCTCGCTCCGAACACGCGCTACTGGGGCGCGAGGAAGCCCGTGTGGTCGAGCGTCGTGATCCGCAACATGATCTCGGCGACGCAGTTCATCAACGTCCAGCGCGGTAGCCACGAGGTCGCGATCGACCTGTCGTCGCAGCAGGCCGAGCGCCTGCGGGGCAACAAGAAGCTGAAGGTCGTGCTCCAGCCGTCGACGTGGGTGTTTTGGCTGTTCGCGAACAACAACCCGGACATCTCGAGCTCGACGCCGAACAAGCACTTCCAGGCGGCCGTGCGTTACGCGCTCGACTACCACGCGGTCGTCTCCGTGGCCGGTCCGGGCGCGATCCAGGCGCCTGGAATCATCCCGAGCATGTTCCTCGGCTCCCTGCCGCAGTCGGCGCGCATCAACCAGAACGTCACGAAGGCGAAGTCCGAGCTGGCCGCCTCCGGGGTCGGGAGCACGAAGATCTCGCTCGAGTTCCCGAGCGACCTCACGGTCAACGGCGTCCCCTTCGCAACGCTCGCGCAGAAGGTCCAGGCGAACCTGCAGGCGGTCGGCTTCGATGTCGACCTCTCGGGCGCGCCGGTCGGGACGTGGCTGCAGAAGTACCGCGACGGCAAGATGGCGTTCGGGCTGTCGCTGTGGGGTCCGGACTACCCGGATCCGGCCGACTATCTGGCCTTCCTGCCCGGCGAGCTGGTCGGCGTTCGCGCCGGCTGGCCGAAGGGCGCGGATCCGACGCTCGAGTCTCTCGGCCAGAAGGCGCGCGTCGCGACCGGTGCGGCTGCCCGGACGGCGCTCTATCGGCAGATCCAGCGGAAGCTCAACGTCGACGGCCCGTTCTTCCCGCTCATCCAGCCGACGCAGGTCTTCGTCTCGACGGCGGACCTGCGGAACGCCGTCTTCAACTCCGTCTACCAGATCGACGTGACGCGGGTGAGCCCGAAGTAGCGGTCACGTAGTGACGAGGTCCGGCGGGTACGAGCCGAGCTTGCGCCCGCCGGACTCCTCGCACACGACGATGTCCTCGATGCGGATGCCGTGGCGGCCGGGGATGATGATCGACGGCTCGTCCGTGAATGTCATCCCCGACTCGAGCGGCGTCGCGTCCTCGGCCGAGATGAACGGCCGCTCGTGGACGTTCAGGCCGATGCCGTGACCCATGCGGTGGCGGAAATGCTCCCCGAGCCCCGCTTCCTCGATGGGCGCCCGGCACGCGGCGTTCACGTCGGCGGCAGGCACGCCCGCCCGCGCGGCCGCGCGGCCCGCCTCCTGCGCGGCGAGCATCACGTCGTAGGTCTCGCGGTAGTCGTCCGGCGGATCGCCGCAGTAGACCGTCCGGCCGAAGTCGGAGCAGTAGCCGTCGACGACGGCGCCGAAGTCGAACATGACCGACGTCCCCTCCGCGATTGGCCGGGGCGCCGTCTCGGTACCGGAGTCGAGCTCGCCGGAGCCGAGCCCCGTGAAGATGTGCGTCGCGAACGACGGCGTGCGCGAGCCGTGGGCCCTCAGCTGGTGCTCGACCTCCTCGAGCAGATCGAGCATCGAGACGCCGGGGCGCACCTTCGGCGTCACGGCCGCCATCGTCTTCTCGACGACCTCGACCGCCCGCGCCATCGTCTCGAGCTCCTCGTCGCTCTTCACGCGCCGCAGCACGTTCACGAACGTCGTCCCCGTGCGAACCCGGTCGAAGCCGAGCAGCCGACCGAGGTGGAGCACCGCCTCCGCCCAGACGCGCTCGCCGACGACGACCGTCGCCGGTGAGCCGAGCCCGCGGACGACGTGCTCGAAAACTGCGGGACCGTCGTCCGTCTCGCCCACGACGACGAGGTCGCCGGGCGGGTCGAAGCCCTGCAGCTCGAAGGCCACGACCATGCGGGGGAGGACGAAGACAGGCTCGGCGTCGTGTCCGAAGAAGGCGCCGGCGACCCAGCCGTGCGCGTACGCGGTTTCGCCGAAGTTCGGGACGCCCCGCTCCGCGCCGGTCAGGTACTCGAGATCGGCGGACGGCGCGAGAAACAGCAGGTCGACGCCCTCATCATGCATCTGCGCCGAGAGCCGCCGCCGCCGTTCCGCGTAGTCGAACAAGGTGCCGAGTGTACGGCGCGGCAAGGCAGGCGCGCCGGGAGAGCAGCCGGAAACGGCTCGTTTAGCGATGCTGCGGGAAGCCGGCCTTTTGCCAGTGCCTCAAGGCAGGCCCGTCTGCCCGAGCAGCGCCAGCACGGCGAGTACGCGACGGTTGTCGTCCTCCGTGTCCGGCAGGCGAAGCTTCTGAAAGATCGTCTGGACGTGCCGCTCGACGGCGCGCGTGCTGAGGTAGAGCTTCTTCGCGATCGCCCGGTTGGAGCGGCCTTCGGCCACGAGGGACAGAACGCAGCGCTCGCGCTCTGACAGCTCGTCGAGCGCTGTCCGTCGGTGTCCTCCGACCAGCGTCTTCACTACCTCGGGATCGAAGGCGGTCCCGCCGGCCGCGACTCGTTCCACGGCGTCGAGGAACTCGGCGACGTCGCGAACGCGATCCTTCATCAGGTAACCGACGCCGGCCGCGTTCTCGCCGACGAGCTCCAGCATGTACGACGGCTCGAGGTGCTGGGAGAGGACGAGGACGCCGACCTCGGGGAGGGTTCGGCGAATCTCCGCCGCCGCGACGAGCCCGTCGTCAACGTTCCGCGGGGGCATGCGAACGTCGACGATCGCCACGTCCGGCGCGTAGGAGCGAACCTTGAGCAGCAAGTCGTCGGCGTCGACTGCGCGGGCGACCACGACGTGACCGCTTTCCTCGAGCAGTGAGGCGATCCCCTCCCGCAGCAGGGCGTTGTCGTCGGCCACGACCACGCGCAGCGCCTCGGCCTTTGGCGCTTTGTCTTCCGGGGGTGTAACGTCGCTACCCGCCATGGCAGACCTCGAGAGAGGCATGATCGCCGATCGCCTCGATCTGCAGCGGGTCGAGCACGCGGTCGCCCGGATCCTCGCTGAACAGGAACACCCGCTCGATGCCTACCGGGCCGTGTTGCAGGTGGTCGGATTCTCGCTCGGCTGGGAGCTCGGCTCCGTCTGGGAGGTCAACGCCGCGGACGGACGGCTGCGCTGTGTTCGCACCTGGCACTCCGGTGCCGGCGCCAGGGAGTTCGAAGCGATCAGCGAGCGTCTCGTCTTCTCGCCGGGTGAGGGTCTTCCAGGACGCGTGCTCTCGTCCGGCGAGCCGGCCTGGATAACGGAGGTTCCGGATGACGCGAACTTCCCGCGCGCCGATGTCGCCCGGCGAAGCGGGTTCCACGCCGCGTTCGCCTTCCCGCTGCGCAGCCCGCGCGGCGTCGTCGGAGTGATGGAGTTCTTCTCGAGGGAGCACCGCGAGCCCGACCAGCGCCTCCTCTGGACGATGGCGACCCTAGGCAGCCAGGTCGGCCAGTTCGTCGCCCGGCGTCACGCCGAGGAGGAAGTCCACGCAAGCGAGTCCCGGTTGCGGGCGATGCTCGAAGCGGCGTTGGACGCGGTCATAACCATGGACTCGGGAGGGCGCGTGATCGGCTGGAACCACGCCGCAACAGCGGTCTTCGGCTACCACCCAAGCGAGGCAATCGGCCGGGAGATGGCCGAGTTGATCGTGCCGCCGCGGTTGCGGCAGCAACACCGCCAGGGCCTCGCGCGGTTTCTCGAGGGCGGGCGGCCGGTGATTCTCGACCGGCGGCTGGAGCTGACCGGCATGCGCCGCGACGGAACGGAGTTTCCGGTCGAGTTGACGATCACCAAGATCGCGCTCCCGGGCCCTCCCACGTTCACCGGCTATCTGCGCGACATCACCGACCGGGTGCGGGCCGACGAGGCGCTGCAGGCCTCGCGCGCGCGCCTCGTCGAGGTCGCGGACGCCGAGCGGAAGCGCATCCAGCGCAACCTCCACGACGGCGCCCAGCAGCGCCTCACCGGTGTGCTCCTCACTCTCGGCCGGCTTCGCGAGGCGGCCGAACCGCGGCGTGAGGAGCTC
>JBKPSO010000101.1:0-6932 GCA_046735055.1 Actinomycetota bacterium | reverse complement strand
CCTGCTCTATCCCTACGTCAGCTCGAAGGAGGAGGTGCTCGAGGCGGTCTTCCGCGACGCCTGGACAGACGTGCTCGACGCCTTCGAGGGAATCGAGGCCTCCGACGAGACCCCGCGCGAGCAGCTCGGCCACGTCGCTGCGATCCTGCTCCGCTCCTGGCGGCGGAACCCCGACCTCGTCCGCGTGCTCGTCCGGGAGGTCGCGCGCGGGCCACAGGTGAGGAGCAAGGTCGACGAGCTCGCGCGCGCGCTGGGGACCATCGACCGGATAGTCGCACGCGGCCAACGCGAGGGCGTCTTCCGAACCGACCTCGACCCTGGCCTCGCGGCCTGGATCTTCTACGGTGCGATCGAGGAGATCCTCGCGGGCTGGGTCGTCGGACGGCTCGCCGACGGCGACGAGCAGGTCGCCGCCGCCGAGCGCACCGTCGTCGATGTCCTCTGCGAGGGCATCGTCGTCCAGTGACCTCGCGGCGCGGCCTCGTCTGGATCCTCGGGCTCGGGGCGTTCGGGCTCGCGTTCTCGATCACGACGACGGCGGCCTACCTGCCGCCGCTCCTCGCCCGGTTCACCGAC
Organism: Actinomycetota bacterium; assembly: GCA_046735055.1. Taxonomy (GTDB): domain Bacteria; phylum Actinomycetota; class Thermoleophilia; order Gaiellales; family Gaiellaceae; genus DATBLE01. The sequence continues at coordinate 6,356 of JBKPSO010000101.1, read as the reverse complement.
TCGAAGACGATGATCGCGGCCGTCCTGGCCGCCGAGGGGGTCTTCGCGCTCACGCTCCCGCTCGTGATCGGCCCGTGGAGCGACACCTTCCAGACGCCGATGGGCCGCCGGCGGCCGTTCATGCTCGCCGCGCTCTGGCCGATGGGCTTCTGCCTCGCGCTGATCGCCTTCATGCCGAACATCTGGACGATGACGCTGATCGTGCTCGCCTTCTTCAGCGCCTACTACGTCTACGAGCCGCCCTACCGTGGGCTCTACCCGGACGTGCTGCACGAGCGCATGTACGGCCGCTCGCAGGGCGTGCAGCACATCATGCGCGGGATCGCGCTCGGGATCGCGCTCGTCGGCGGCGGCTTCCTCTTCCACGTCTGGCATCCGGGCCCGTTCCTGCTCGCGGCGGTCGCGACGACCGCGGCGTGCGGCGCGCCAATCCTGCTCGTCCACGAGGAGCCGGGCGAGGGCTCGCGCGTCTTTCGCGGCGTGCGCAGCTACGTGCGGACGAGCTGGAGCGTCTTCCGCGAGGTGCCGGAGGTGCGGCGCTTCCTGCTCGCGAACGCCGCGTGGGAGGGGACGTTCGCGGCGATGCGGACCTTCGTCGTCCTCTACATCACCCAGGGCCTGGGCCAGCCGCTCTCGACCTCGTCGGCCGTGCTGGCGACGGTCGCGGTCGGCTACACGATTGCGGCCGTCGGCGCGGGGCCGCTCGGGGACCGCTTCGGGCTCGCCCGCGTGATCTTCGTCGCCTCGTTCGTCTACGGCGTCGGGCTGCTCGTCGCCGGCCTCGCCCAGGAGTGGCACAACTGGTACTACGGGCTGATCCTGCCGGTCGCGATCGGGGGCGGCACGGTCATGACGCTCGCGTGGGCGCTCCTCTTCAAGCTGATGCCGCCGCAGCACCGCGGCGCGATCGCCGGGCTCGCCACGACGACCAAGGGCCTCGGCCTGTTGGTCGGCCCGCTGGTCGCGGGCGTGATGATCGACCTGACGTCGCCTTACCTCGAGAAGACGCAGGGCTACGAGGTGCTCTGGCCCGTCTGCGCCGTGCCCGTGCTGGCCGCGATCCCGCTCGTCGCCTCGCTGATGAAGCGGGAGCGGGCTAGTGGCACGGTTGAGCCCCAGCCCGGCTGAGCCCGAAGCCCCACACCTCTCGCTTGTGGACGTAGAACTGCGTGTCCGTGGCGCCGCGGCGGAGGACGAGTGCCGCGTAGGTTCCGCACTCGACGCGCGGCAGGACGCCGTAGATGCTCGCAATGCGGATCTCGGGATCCCCGATCTTCAGGCCCCGATTGGTCCGCCAACCGGGCGGTGCCCAGATCGTGAAGTAGGACGCCGCGCGGCCGGCCGCGAACGCTACGCCGGCGCCCTGCGGCTGGAAGTCCTTGTAGGTGAAGTACCACGTCGTCTGCCGGCAGTCGCGGCAGCGGCCGAAGCGAGAGCCCCAGGCGGCGCGAACCCGCGCCGGGGTCGCCCCGAGCTTCAGTCCGGCGAAGCTGTGAGCGGGGATGACGACGCCGTGCTGCGGCAGTCCGAGGGCGAGCGCGGCGAGCGCGGCGGCGACCATGCGGAGAGAATAGGCCCGTGCGCAGGTTCAACGTCCTCGCGGGGGAGCTCGAGGCCGAGGAGGAGCCGCGGGCAGGCTTTCATCGATTCTCGACGCGTGTTGGGGAGGCGATCGGGGCGACGCTGATCGGCGGCACTGTCTACGAGCTCGCGGACGGCGAACGGGTCGCCCCCTACCACTACCACCACGGCCAGGAGGAGTGGCTCTACGTCGTCTCCGGACGGCCGACACTGCGGAGCCCGGACGGCGAGCGCGAGCTCCGGCCCGGCGACACTGTGTGCTTCGGGACGGGCCCCGAGAGCGCGCACGACCTGCGCGGCCCGGGGCGCGTGCTGCTCCTCTCGGCGAACCGCTGGCCGGAGGTCGTCGTCTACCCGGACAGCGACAAGCTCGGGGCGCGTCCTGCTCCGTGGCCTGAGCAGATCGCCGACCGGGGGAACTTCCGCCGCTCGGACGGCGTCGACTACTGGGACGGCGAGTGACGAAGCCCGCGAACCTGTTCGAGCTCGAGACGGCGCGAGACGAGGGCGACCCGGCCGGCTACGAGACGCCCTACGCCCGGGTAGGGCCGCTTGTAGGCGGTAAGGCGCTCGGCGCGAGCGTCTATGTGCTGAACGAGGGCCAGAGCGTCTGCCCCTACCACTACGAGCACGGCAACGAGGAATGGCTGCTCGTGCTGGAGGGCCGGCCGACGCTGCGCCACCCCGAGGGCGAGGACGAGCTCGGGCCGGGCGACGTCGTCTGTTTCCCCGACGGTCCGGAGGGAGCGCACAAGACGACGAACCACCGCGCCGAGCCGGCGCGGATCGTGATCTTCTCGACGCAGATCGAGCCGGCGGTCGCCGTCTACCCCGACTCGAGCAAGGTCGGGGTCTGGCCGCCGGGCAAGCTGTTCCGGCTCGAAGACGCAGTCGGCTACTGGGAGGGAGAACCATGAGCATCAACCTCTTCGGAGAGGACTGGGACGGCGGCCGCGACCGGCCCGGGTGGGAGTGGAAGCGCCTCGCGGTCGGCCAGCGGATCGGGGCCGAGAAGATCGGGGCGAGCCTGTACGAGCTCGGGCCCGGACAGCGGACGTTTCCCTACCACTGGCAGGCGGTCCAGGAGGAATGGCTGATCGTGCTCGCCGGGAAGCCGACCCTGCGCGACCCCTCCGGGGAGCGGTCGCTGGAGCCCGGCGACTGTGTCGTCTTCAAGCGCGGGCCGGAAGGCGCTCACTCGATCCGCAACGACAGCGACGAGCCGGTGCGGCTGCTGCTGCTCTCCTCGGACCGGGACGGCCCCGCCGAGATCGCCTTCTACCCCGACAGCGGCAAGGTCGGGATCTTCGGTGAGGACTTACGGAAGATCCTCAGAGCGGACGCCGAGGTCGACTACTTCGAGGGCGAGGAGTAACGGCTCGTTAACAACCCGGCGCTACCGTGCTCGCGATGCGCGCAGCGCTCGCGATCGCGGCGGTTGCGCTGGTCGTGGTCCTTCCGGCGGCCGGGTCGACTCCGAGCGCGCGGATCCTCTTCGACGAGCCGCACGGCTCGTCGTTCGATCTCGTCGAAATCGACGCCGACGCAACGAACTACCTGGACCTGACGCCCGGCGACCAGACCTTCTACGTCGGCGATCAGGACGGCTCGTGGTCGCCCGACGGCTCGCGCATCGTCTTCACGAGCCACCGCGACTCGAACGTCTCCACCGAGATCTACGTGATGGACGCGGACGGCTCGAACCAGCAGCGGCTGACGCACGACGGGCCGAACGGCCCGCAGAACTCGAGTCCCGAGATCTTCGACTACGCGCCCGTCTCGTCGCCCACCGGCGGCACGATCGCCTACCTGAAGAGCGTCCACGGCGCCGTCGACGTGTGGCTGATGAGGCCGGACGGGTCCGACGAGCGGCCGTTGACCGCCGACGGTGGGGTGAAGACAGGGCTCGCCTGGTCGCCGGACGGGAGCCAGGTCACGTGGGAGCTCGGCGGCGCCACGCTTGCCCTCGCGGCGGCGGGCGGCGTGCCGGCGCGCCTGGCCGCGGGAGTCGGACTGGCTTGGTCGCCCGACGCGGCGCGTTTCGCCTACGTCACCGGCGAAGGCCTCTGGGTCGCGCGCGCCGACGGATCCGACCCAGCGCGAATCGCCGCCCTGCCTGCCGCGACGCCGTCGTGGTCGCCGGACGGCGCGCGGATCGCCTTCGTGGGCACGCGGATCTTTCCGGAGCTGGCGAGCCCCAAGTTCGGGCCGCCCGCGCGGCAGGATGTGTTCGCGGTGCGTCCCGACGGCACCGACCTCCGGCGGCTCACAGGCCCGCACGGCGACGGGTACGCCTTCGGGGCCTCGGGCCAGTCGCCGACCTGGTGGCCGGACGGCTCGCGCCTGTTCTTCGACTCCCAGCGCCAGGTGAACGAGGGACCGACCACCTACGTGATGAACGCGGACGGCTCCTGTGAGGGCCGATTCGGTCAAGCGCCGATCCGACTGCAGCGGCCGGTCTGGCGACCGGGCTCGCAACCCGGGCTGGGGCCGATCATGTGCTCGGACCTACGCGTGATGGCCCTCCCGAGCGGCGGGTACGTCGGCCCGGCCGCACTCGGACAGGCGTCGCCGTTTCGCTTCGAGATCGACAACGACGGCAGCGAGACCGCAACGGGCGTGCGGGTCGAGCTGAAGTCGACCGCGAACGTCGAGCTCCTGGACGGCAACGGCGGCACGTTCCCGTGCACAGGGCCACGCCTCGACCTCGTCTGCGCGCTTCCGCTGCTGGCGCCGGCGAGGGGCCTTTCGGTGAGCTTCCTCGTGCGCTCGCCGGTGGCTGGGACCTTCCCGTTCTCACTCTCGGTCTCGGCCCTCGAGCCCGACAGCGACCCAAGCACGAACACGCTGGCGCTCTCGACCCAAGTGCTCCCCTGCGACAAGGTCGGGACCTACGGCGACGACATCCTCTACGGGACACCCGGCCCGGACCGGATCTGCGCGCTGCCCGGCGCCGACCGGGTCTACGGTGGCGGCGGCAACGACTACCTCGACGCGGGGAACGGGGCGGACGTCGTAGCCGGGGGCCCTGGCCGGGACACGATCATCGCCAAGGGCGGCAACGACACGATCTACGCGCGCGACGGCCAGAAGGACTGGATCGACTGCGGCACGGAGCGCGACGTCGCGATCGTCGACCGGCTCGACGTCGTGCGTCGGTGCGAGACGGTGGTGCAGCCGAAGCGCCGCTAGGCGCGTGCGAGGGCGGGGCCCCAGGAGACGAGCGGGGACATCTCGCCGGTGTGGCCGTTCAGGCGGCGGTAGCCGAGGGCGTGCTCGGCCTGCATCATCTTGTGGATCTGGGTCGTGCCCTCGTAGATGATCGGCGCGCGCGCGTTGCGGAAGTAACGCTCGATCCCGTACTCGCCCGCGTAGCCGTAGGAGCCGTGCACCTGGATCGCGAGATGCGCCGCCTCGAAGGCCGACTCGGTCGCGTGCCACTTCGCCAGTGAGGTCTCACGCGTGTTGCGCTTGCCCTCGTTCTTCATCCAGGCGGCCTGCATGACGAGCAGCTTCGACGTCTCGTAGCCGAGCACCATCCTCGCGATCATGTCCTGGACGAACTGGTAGCGGCCGATCGGCTGACCGAACGTCTCGCGCTCGCGCGCGTACTCGACCGAGCGCTCGAGACACGCGCGGATGACGCCGCAGGCACCGGCGGCGACCGTGAACCGCCCCTGGTCGAGCGAGTACATCGCGATCTCGAACCCCTGGCCCTCCTCGCCCAGCATGTTCTCCGCCGGGACCTCGACGTTCTCGAAGAAGAGCTCGCCGGTCGAGCCCGCCCAGACGCCGAGCTTGTTCTCGGTCTCGCGGGTGGTCACGCCGGACCAGTCGCGCTCGACGATGAAGGCGCTCATCCCCTTGTGCCCGGCCTCGGGGGCGGTCTTCGCGACCACGAGTTGGTGGTCGGCGACCGTCGCGTAGGAGATCCAGTTCTTCTGGCCGTTGAGGACGTAGGTGTCCCCCTCGCGGCGCGCCGTCGTGCGCATCGCGGCGACGTCCGACCCGGCGCCCGGCTCGGTCAGGCCGAAACACGCGAGCTTCTCGCCCTTTGCCTGCGGGACGAGGTAGCGCTCCTTCTGCTCCTCCGTTCCATACCTGAGGACCGAGAGGGAGTTGAGCCCGACGTGGACGGAGATCAGCGTGCGGAAGGCGGCTTCGCCGCGCTCGATCTCCTCGCATGCCAGCGCTTCGGCGACGTAGTCGAGGCCCGCGCCGCCGTACTCCTCCGGGATGACGATCCCGAGGATCCCGAGCTCGGCCATGCCCTCGATCAGCTCGAGGTCGAGCTTGTGGTCGATGTCGTTCTGGATCGCGACCGGCAGAACTCGCTCGTCCACGAAGGCACGGACGGTGTCCTGGGTCAGCCGCTGCTCGTCCGAGAGCTCGAAGTCCACGAGGCCGAGTCTACTTCTACGTTCCGCCTCCGACCTGGCGCAGGTACCAGAAGGAGCTCGTCCACCAGGCGCCGATCAAGGCGGCGAAGAGCAGGCCGCCGGCGACCGGCAGAGCCCAGGTCGGGAAGCGGTGCATACGGACGATCAGCACCTTGGTCGCGAGCGCGCCGAAGAACGCGACCCCGAAAAAGGAGTGGACGGCGACGCGCGTGTCGTAGGTCTGGAAGCCGAGCTTGAAGACGCAGTGGTAGGCGACCGGGATCGTCGCGATGAACGCGAGCCTGCCCGCCCAGCGATGGACGACGTTGATCCGCCTCGGCCGAGGCCAGGGGAGCTTCCGATAGATCCACGCGGCCGTAAAGAGCTGGGTCACCC
>JBKPSO010000100.1:0-5878 GCA_046735055.1 Actinomycetota bacterium | reverse complement strand
TTTTCGACGATGTACCAGACGTGAATCACCGGCGCGCCCGCCCGGCGGAACGCGGTCGCGAGCTTCTTCACGTTCCCGACCACGTTCTGCTCGAGCGCGTGCTGGGGCGCGCCGGAGCCGGCGAAGGCGCCCTTCTCGATGATCACGTCGTTCTGCATGTCCTGGATCAGCAGCACGGTACGCTTCGGGTTCAGCTTCAGCTTCGCCATTCGTCGCCTCCTATTTCATGTAGGGCTCGCGCCGCGGCCCGACTCTGGTCTCGACCGCGTACAGCGACGTCGAGCTCGGGATGTACAGCGTGTGCCAGTCAGGGCCGCCCCAGGCGAGGTTGCCGGTGTTCTCGGGAATCTTGATCACGCCGAGATGCTCGCCCTCCGCGCTGATCACCCACACGCCGCGGGGGCCGGTGACCCAGATGTTTCCTTCCTCGTCGCACTTCATCCCGTCCGGAATGCCCTCCTCGAGCACGCCGCTGCCGATGCCCTCGAAGAACATGCGGCCGTTCGACAGCGTCCCGTCGGAGCCGACGTCGTAGACCTTGATCCACGCCTTCGGCGTGTCGTTGATGTAGAGCAGCGACTCGTCGGGCGAGAAGCAGAGCCCGTTCGGCTGCTCGTACTCGTCCTTGTCGACGACGAGCGCGGGATCGCCGCCGCCGGGCGGGAGCCGGAAGACGCCCTGCCAGCCGAGCTCGCGCTCGCGCTCGACGCCGAAGACCGGCATGCGTCCGTACCACGGATCCGAGAACCAGATCGACCCGTCCGAGTGGACGACGACGTCGTTCGGGCTGTTCAGCTCCTTGCCCTCGTAGTGCGAGGCGAGCACCTCGCGGCCGCTGCCGGTGCCGTCCGGGTCCATGCGCACGAGCGAGCTCGTCGAGTGCTCGCACGCGATCAGCCGTCCGTTTGCATCGAGCGTCATTCCGTTGCCCTTGTTGCTCGGACTGGCAACGACCTGAACGCCGCCCTGTTCGTCCCAGCGCCGCCGGGTATCGGCCGGCATGTCGGAGAAGAGCAGGAACTGCCCGTCGGGATTCCAGATCGGCCCCTCGGTGAAGGTGAAGCCGGTTCCGAGCTGCCCGACCTCGACGTTCTCGTCGACGAGCCGCCCGAGCTTGTCGGACCTGACGTCTACTGCGCTCACGCTTCCCTCCTAAACACGGCCTTGGGGACAGGATTAATCCTGTCCCCAAGACAGTTTTCAAGACGAGGCGAACCTAACACGAAAGACAGGGACAGGCCTGTCCCCGTCTCTAGTCCTCGTCGGACGGCTCGAAGTCGAGCGCGAGCGAGTTGATGCAGTAACGCTGCCCGGTCGGGTGCGGGCCGTCCGGGAAGACGTGGCCGAGGTGCGAGTCGCACGCGGCGCACCGCACCTCGATCCGGCGCATGCCGTGGGTCTCGTCGAGCTCGGTCTCGACCGCGTCCTCCTCGGTGGGCTCGAAGAAGCTCGGCCAGCCGGAGCCCGAGTCGAACTTCGCGTCCGCGCGGAAAAGCTCCGCGCCGCACGCGCCGCAGCGGAAGACGCCGTCCTCCTTGACGTAGTTCAGGTCGCCCGACCACGGCGGCTCGGTCGCCGCGCAACGGAGCACCGCGTAGCGGTCCGGGTCGAGCTCCTGCCGCCACTGCTCGTCTGTCTTGCGAATTTTCTCCATGGTGATCAGTCCACCGAGGCGTGGATTCGTTTCTTCGCCGTCTTCAGCGGCCCGCCCTCGCGGTGGGCGCGGACGGCGAGGATCTCGCCCAGGATCGAGAGAGCCGTCTCCTCCTGAGTGTCGGCGCCGATGTCGAGCCCGCACGGCCCGGAGATCCGCTCGAGCGCCTCCTCCGAGACGCCCGCCTCGAGCAGCCGCTCGCGGCGGCGCTCCTGGTTCCGACGGGACCCGAGCGCTCCGATGTAGAACGCCTCGGTCTCGAGCGCGCCCTTCAGCGCCGGCTCGTCGAACTTGTCGTCGTGGGTGAGGACGACGATCGCGGTCTGGTGGTCGGGCGCGACCTGCGCGAGCGCCTCCTCCGGCCACTCGACGACCAGCTCGTCGGCGCTCGGGATCCGCTCGGCGGTCGCGAACTTCGCGCGCGCGTCGGCGACGATCACCGTCCAGCCGAGCAGCTTCGTCGCCCGCGCCAGCGACTCCGCAGTGTCGACCGCGCCGTAGACGAAGAGCCTCGGCGGCGGGCCGTACCACTCGGCGAAGACCTTCGAACCGTCCGCCAGCTCCATCAGCCGGTTGCGCCCGCCGCGGATCAGCGCGTCGAACTGGCCGACCGCCTCCTCCGGCACCCGGTCCCCCAGCCGCTCGCCGCCCTCGACGACGAGGAGCTTGCCGCCGGCGCCGTTCCCCTCGACGACCGTGAAGAGGACACCGCGCTCGCCCGAGCGGGCGAGCGCGGTCAGGCGGTCGATCACTCCACGCGCTCCAGGAAGACGTCGATCTCGCCGCCGCAGGGCAGCCCGACCGACCACGCCTCCTCGTCCGCGATCCCGTAGGAGAGCAGCTTTGGCTCGCCCGTCTCCATCACCTCGCGCGCGTTCTCGTAGACGTCGGACTCGACGCAGCCGCCCGAGACCGAGCCGCACATCTTTCCCGACTCGGAGACGGCGAAGCTCGCGCCGACCGGCCGCGGCGCGGAGCGCCGGGTAGCGACCACGGTCGCGACGACCACTTTCTCGCCGCCCTCACGCCAGCGCCCGATGTCTCTCAGGATTTCCTTCACGCTGCGTGCCTCCTCTCGATACCGGCGAGGATACCGGCCAGCTCCTCGAGCGCCGCGAGATTGTGGCCGGGCAGGAACCGGTCGACGAACGGGAGCGCGGCGCGCATCCCCCCGGCGAGCGGCTCGTAGTCGGGGTGGCCCTTTAGCGGGTTGACCCAGACGACGGCGTAGGCGCAGCGCGCGAGCCGCGCCATCTCGCGCGCCACCGTCGCGGTGTCCTCGCGCTCCCAGCCGTCGGAGACGATCGTCACCACAGCGCCGCGCGAGAGCGCCCGACGTCCCCAGAGGTCGTTGAACGCCTTCAGCGATGCACCGATCCGCGTCCCGCCGGACCAGTCGACGACCCGCTTCGACGCCTCCTCTAGCGCCCGCTCCGGGTCGGGGCCGGAGAGCTCCTCGGTCAGGCGCGTCAGCCGCGTGCCGAACGCGAACGCTTCCACCCCACGCCCGCTCTCGAGCAGGCCGTGGACGAAGAGGAGGATTGCGCGCGAGTAGGGCTCCATCGAGCCGGAGACGTCGCAGAGGACGATCAGCTTCCGGTGGGTCTCGAGGCGGCTGCGGAACGCCCGCTCGACGGGATCGCCACCGGTCGCGAGCGACGCACGGACGAGGCGGCGCAGGTCGAGCGTGGCACCGCGCGGATGCCGGCGCAGGCGCCGCGAGCGCCGGCGCGGCCGCGCGGCGGCGAGCTCGGCGATCAGACGCCGCAGCCTCGTGAGCTCCTCCGGTGTCAGCTCGGAGAAGTCCTTCTCGCGGAGGAGCTCGTCGGCACTCCAGCCGGAGGCGCGCTCGTCGCCCTGCGCACCTGCCTCCGCGACCTCGTCGGTGCCGTCCCGCGAGGACGCCTGGGAGCGGCGAGCCCGCTCGATCGTCGGCATGCGCGGCGGCGCCAGCTCCGGCGCACGCAGGAACCACGCGGCGAAGGCCCGGTCGAACGCGTCGAGATCCTCGACCCGCGAGACGAGCGTCTGCCGGAGCGCCCAGTAGACGTCGTCGCGCCGCTCGAGCTCGACCGCGTCGAGCCCCTGCAGCGCGTCGATGATTCTCCCGGGGCCGACCTCCAGCCCGGCCTCCCGCAGCACCCGGCCGAACGTGACCACCTGCCGCACCAGCGCGTCAGCCGGCAGCGCGGGCCTCCTCGACGAGCGTCGCGAGCGCCGTGTCGCGCACCGTCTCGAGGTCCTCGTGGTACTTCAACACCGAGCCGAGCGTCTGCTCGACGATCTCGGCGTCGAGGTCCTGCCGCCCGAGCGCTGCGAGCGCCTGCGCCCAGTCGATCGTCTCGGCCACGCCGGGCGGCTTCGCCAGGTCGAGACCGCGCAGGCCGCGGACGAAGGTCGCCGCCTGCGCGGCGAGCCGCTCCGGGATCCCGGGGACGCGCAGCAGCACGACCTCGATCTCGCGCTCCAGGGTCGGATGTCCGATCCAGTGAAAGAGGCAGCGCCGCTTGAGCGCGTCGTGGAGCTCCCGGGTGCGGTTAGAGGTCAGGATCACGCTCGGCCGCCGCGCGGCCGTGATCGTGCCGACCTCCGGGATCGTGATCTGGAAGTCGGAGAGCACCTCGAGCAGGAAGGCCTCGAACTCCTCGTCGGCGCGGTCGATCTCGTCGATCAGCAGCACGACCGGCTCGAAGCTCTCGATCGCCTCGAGCAGCGGCCGGCGGATCAGGAACTCGGGCCCGAAGAGCTCCTCCTCGGAGACCGTTCCCTCCTGCGCCGCGCGGATGTGCAGCAGCTGTCGCGAATAGTTCCACTCGTAGACCGCATGCGCGACATCGAGCCCCTCGTAGCACTGCAGGCGGATCAGCCGGGCGGGCAGCGCGCGGGCGAGTGCCTTCGCCGCCTCGGTCTTGCCGACACCCGCCTCGCCCTCGAGCAGCAGCGGCTTCTCGAGGCGCAGCGAGAGGAAGAGCGCAGTCCCGAGGCCGCGGTCCGGCAGGTACGCCGCGTTGCGGAGGGCCAGCTCCAGCGCCTCGATCGTCTCGAACGCCATCGCCGTAGGCTAGACGGAGGCGACGAGGAGCGGAGGTGCCGGCTTTGCCGGTGCCGGAGCGGGCATCAGACCGACTGTACCGTGTTGACAGCGCCGGCTCGGGGGCGTATCTACTCGCCTATGCCTGCACACGAGCTCAAGCTGCTGTCGCTGATCGACGTCTTCGTCGAGTCGAGCTTCCTCGTCCTCGCTCACGACATGGGCACGCCGGTCTGGGTGCACACGTGGGGCATCCTGATCCTCGGCAACCCGGCCGGGCCGATCCTCGTCGACACCGGCGCACGAGACGCGGAGATCATGGGGCGGCTGCACATGCAGGGACGCATCGACGAGGACATGCAGCTCGAGACCGCGCTCGCCGCGCACGGGGTCGCGATCGCGGACGTCGTCGCGGTGCTGCACACGCACTGCCACATCGACCACGCCGGCCAGGACGACCGCTTCCCGATGACGACGCCGGTGGTGATGAACCGGCGCGAGCTCGAGCACTCGGTCTCGGGCCTGATGGGTGCGCAGTACCCGCCCGAGTACGTCAAGCACCACATCGACCGGCTGCACACGCCGGGCGCGCTGCGCCTGCTCGATCTGGCGGAGTCCGGCCCCGACGAGATCTTCTCCGGAATCGTCTGCGAGTCCGCCGGGGGGCACACGGAGGGCTCGATGAACGTCCTCGTCGAGACGGCGGAAGGCACAGCGTGCATCAGCGGTGACGTGATCTACGACATCCAGAACCAGGTCGTGGAGCCCTGGCACCAGGTGCTCGCCTACGAGCCGCAGACGACCGGCAACCACTCGCTGACGAAGCGGAGCGAAAAGGCGGCGATCAAGCGCGCGCTCAACCACGAGTTCGTCCTGCCGCTGCACGACTTCCCCGCCCGGGTCGAGGGGGGTCGCGTGGTCGCCCGGCTGAAGCACGAGGTGCCCGGCCCGGAATGGTCGGTCGAGGAGTTCGCTGCCGAGTTCGCCGAACCGGTCACGGTCGTCTGACCCGGGCCTCGAAGCGAAGATCGGGAGGAGCACGCCCGTGTGAGGCACTACTTGACGCCTCGTCCGCCGCATGTTTACCGTTCTTGAACACCCCGAGTCGGGAGCGGAAGGAGTAAGCGCATGACGATTGCCTCGCGCGGCGCCACGATGGCGGTCGACTGGGAACAGCGGGTCGACTTTCCTCG
>JBKPSO010000099.1:0-5836 GCA_046735055.1 Actinomycetota bacterium | reverse complement strand
AGCTCGTCCAGCCAGCCGCGCACGGCGGCCGCCTCGTGCCCGTGCAGGTCGAAGATCTCGACGCCCTCGTAGCCCATCCCGGCGGCCGCACGGAGCACGCGCTCGAAGTCGCGCGCGCACTCGTCGCGCACGCTGTAGAGCATCAGGCCGATGCGTGCCATGGCTCCGGGGCGGTGACGTGACAGCGGGCGCTGTGGTTCCGGCGCGCCTCCACGAGCGCCGGCGGGTCCTGGCTACAGCGCTCGATTGCGAGCGGGCAGCGGGAGACGAACCGGCAGCCGACCGCGTCTGCGGTGGCTACGTGTTCAGCGGGCCGGCGCTCCACGTGGTGCAGGTCCAGGCCGTCGGCGGGATCCGGGACCGACGCGAGCAGCAGGCGCGTGTACGGGTGGAGCGGGTTCTGCAGCACCTCTTCCGTCGGGCCGCGTTCGACGATCTGGCCCGCGTACATGACGAGCATCTCGTCGGCGACGTACCGCGCACTGGCCAGATCGTGTGTGACGTAGAGCAGCGCCAGCCCGCGCTCCTCCTTCAGCTTGAGCATCAGGTTCAGGATCCCGATCCGGATCGAGACGTCGAGCATGCTGGTCGGCTCGTCCGCGAGAACGACCTTCGGCTCGACGGCCAGGGCCCGGGCGATCGAGACGCGCTGGCGCTGCCCGCCGGAGAGCTCGTGCGGGTACTTCGCGGCGATGTGCTCCGGCGGCACGAGGCCGACGGTCCGCAGCAGCTCGTGGACGCGGTCCTCGACCTGCGCACGCGACACGATCCGGTGGATCCGGAGCGGCCGCTCGAGGTGGTGCCGGATCGTCTTCACCGGATTCAGCGACCCGAACGGGTCCTGGAAGATCATCTGCACCTGCGACCGGTAGCGCATGAGGTCGCGGCGGGAAGCCCGCGATACGTCCGCGCCCTCGAAGAGCACACTGCCCGCGGTCGGATCGTGCAGCCGCGCGATCAGGCGCGCGACCGTCGTCTTGCCGCTACCGCTCTCGCCGACCAGAGCGGTGATCGTCCCCGGCCGGAGCTCGAACGAGACGTCGTCCGCAGCGTGGACGTACGCGCGGCGGTCGGTGCCGCCCAGCGCGAAGCGCTTCGTCAGGCCACGGACCTCGAGCGTCGCGCTCATGCCTCGTCCTCCACGACGAGATGGCACGCGACCCGGTGACCGGGCTCGACCTCGCGGAGCACCGGCCGCTCGGTCGTCTGCCGCGAGTAGAGCCGCGACTCGTCGCGCACGCAGTGGGGGCAGCGCGGGTGGAAGCGGCAGCCGGCCGGCGGATCGGCGAGGTCGGGCGGCGTGCCCGGGATCCCGGTCAGCCGCTCGAGCGGGCCGTGTAGCGGCGGAAACGAGCGGAGCAACCCCTCGGTGTACGGGTGGCGCGTGTTCGCGGCGAGTGTGGCCGCGGCGGCGGTCTCGACGAGCTCCCCGGCATACATGATCGCGATCCGATCAGCGAGCGAGAGCAGCAGGGAGAGGTCGTGCGTGATGAAGAGGACGGAGAACCCGAGCTCCTGCTTGAGCTGCCTGAGCTGCTGCAGGATCTCGCGCTGGACGACAACGTCGAGCGCCGTCGTCGGCTCGTCGAGGATCATGAGCTCGGGCTTCAGCGCGAGCGCCATCGCGATGATCACGCGCTGACGCATCCCGCCGGACAGCTGGTGCGGGTAGGCGCGGACGCGGCGACGATCGATGCCGACGAGCTCGAGCAGGTTGCCGGCGTCCGCGAGCGCGCGCCGCTTCGAGACGGGCTCGTGCGCCTGCATCATGTCCACGAACTGGTCGCCGACCCGCATCACGGGGTTGAGCGCGTTCATCGCGCTCTGGAACACCATCGAGACGTTCCGCCAGCGGTACCGGCGCAGCTCCTCGTCGGTCTTGCCGTTCAGCTCCTCGCCCTGGAAGGCGATGCTGCCGCCGGCGACGCAGGCCGGCGGACGGAGGATCTGCATGACCGCGTTGGCGATCGTGCTCTTGCCGCAGCCGGACTCGCCCGCCAGGCCGACGATCTCGCCGGCGGCGATCTCGAGGTCGACCCCGTCGACGGCGCGGGCAACGCGGTCGCCGAGCCGGTACTCGACGGTGAGGCCGCGAAGCTCGAGCAGGGCCGGTGCGGCCGTGGCGGCGGTCGGCGGCGCGTCAGGCTTGGACACAGTGCTGATCACACTCCCTCCGCGCGCACGACCTTGCGGCCGCCGACGAGTGCCGCGACCATGCGCCGCGTCAGCCGGCCCTGGGCGCGCTCCGTCCGCAGCCGCGGATTGCTGAGCTCGTCGATCCCGGCCAGGATCAGCACGAGCCCGAGGACGGTCAGCGCGAGCGCGGCGCCGGGGAAGAAGAACGGCCACCACTCGCCCTGCAGCACGGTCGAGTTCGTCTGCGCCCAGTAGAGGGTGACGCCCCAGCTCGTCTTCGACTGGTCGCCGAGGCCGAGGAACTCGAGCCCGGCGTCGGTGAGCAGCGCGATGTAGAAGACGAGCACGAACGCCGCCGCGATCCGGCTGATCATGTTCGGCATCAGCTCGCCGAAGACGATCCGGGCCGTCGACTCGCCGGAGACCTTGGCCGCCTGGACGAAGTCGCGGTTCTTGAGCGAGAGCGTTTGCCCGCGGAGGATTCGTGCCTCGAACGCCCAGAGCACGAGCGCGAGCACGAGCGCCATCGTCCACATCCCGCGCGAGCTCAGGAAGCCGGAGACGACGATCAGGAGCGGGATCGCCGGGATCGTCAGGAACACGTTGATCAGGAAGTTGACGACGTCGTCGACGAGCCCGCCGCAGTATCCGGCGGTGATCCCGAGGATCGCCGCGACGGCGGTCGCCAGCGCCCCCGCGACGAAGCCGAGCAGCAGCGAGCGCCGGGCCCCGACGACGACCTGCGAGAAGATGTCGCTCCCCTGGTCGGTGGTGCCGAACAGGTGATGCCACGACGGCGCCTGGCGGGCGGCGGTGATGCTGAACGCATTCGGGTCGCTGACGGAGATCAGCGGCGAGATCAGCGCGACGACGACGATCGACCCGACGATGAGGATGCCGAGACGCGACTTCGGGTTGCGGAGGAGGAGCACGAGCCAGCCCGGCGCGTGGATGCGCCGGCCGCTGTGGGCGCGGGGCGGCGCGACGGCCGGGAGATCGAGATCGAGGGCTGTGGGCTCGAGCTGAGACATCAGGCGGTCCGCAGCCGCGGGTCGAGGACGAGGTTGAGCACGTCCATGATCAGGTTCGCGAGGATCACGCAGACCGACAGCACGACGAGGATCGCCTGCGCGAGCGGGTAGTCGTGCCCGAGCACGGCCTGCTGGAGCGTCAGCCCGGCGCCCGGGTAGCTGAAGACGTACTCGATGAAGACGAGGCCTCCGACGGCGGCCGCGAACAGCGGCGCGAATCCGTTCAGCGGCGGCAGGATCGCGTTTCGCCCCGCGTACCGGGTCATCACCCGCCGGTCGCGCAGGCCTTTCGCGTGACCCATCGCGACGTAGTCCTCGCTGATCGTGTTGATCATCACGGTGCGCATGTTCAGCACCCACCCGCCGGTGAACGCGAGCACGATCACGATGATCGGCAGCTCCGCGTGGCGCAGGGTGCTCGAGAGGAACGTCCAGTTGAAGCCGGGCGTCAGCCCGGTGTCGTAGGCGTGCTGGATCGGGAACCACTGCAGCTTGAGGCCGAAGAAATAGAGGCCGATGAGCGCCGTGAAGAACGCCGGCATGGCGCCCAGAGTCATGAACGTCGGCACGACGACGTTGTCGACGAGCCGGCCGCGACGCCAGGCGGCGATCATCCCGATCCCGGTGCCGATCACGAACGAGATCAGGAAGGCGAAGCCGACGAGAAAGATCGAGTACGGGAGCGTCCGGCCCACGACCTCGGACACCGGGGTCGGGTAGTTCGACGTCGAGATCCCGAAGTCGAAGTGGGCGACGTGGCCGAGGTAGGCGACGTAGTCGTGCCAGATCGAGTGGTTGCCGCCCCCGAGGAGCGCCTGGTAGGTCTCGATCAGGCCGGGGTTGCCCGCGAGCTGTGCAGAGTCGAGATGCTGGAGCAGACCGGCGAGCGGGCTCCCCGGCATCAGGCGCGGGAGCAGGAAGTTGATCGTCAGCGCGACCCAGATCGCGAAGACGTAGAAGACAAGACGGCGGGCGAACCAACGCATGTCGAGTCGGAGGAGCGTAACCGGCGGGCGGAGCCGAGGCCCCGCCCGCCGGAGACGACTAGCGCCCCGCTTTCCCGCCGGGGCAGACGGTGGTGAACAGGAGGATGTTGTCGGGATTCGTGGTGAAGATCGGGTCGGCGTAGAAGTTCTTCGCGGTCGGGAAGCAGTGGAAGTACTTCGTCGAGTACGTCGACCAGCGTGCTCCGATCATCACCGGGATGATCGGCAGGTTCTGCAGGAAGAGCTTCTCCAGCGCCGTCGCAGTCTGGTGCTGCTTGGCCGGAACCAGCGAGTTCTTCCATAGGCTCAGCGGCGGGGTCGCCCTGGCGTCGTAGAAGTGGTGCCAGTTCCCGGTCGGGGTCCCGTCCTGCCCCGAGGGGATGAAGGCGTTCTGCGACAGGTTGGCGTAGAAGTAGCCGTACGGCGAGCCGCGGGAGGCCACCTGCCAGAGCAGGGTCGGGTTCTTGGTCGAGAACGCGTTCGGGAACCAATCGCCCCACGACGCCTCCAGCTTGACCTGCGAGTTGATCCCGATGTCGCGGAAGTTCTTCGTGATGATCTGGTTCGAGGCGACCCAGTCCGACCACCCGGAGATCACGTGGATGTCGAGGCTGACGGGGTTCCCCTTCGGGTCCATCAGGCTCGAGCCCTTGTAGGTGAACCCGTTGTCCGTGAGCATCTTCTTCGCGGCCGACGGGTTGTAGGTCGCCATCCGCTTCGCCTGCTCCTTCACCGCCGGGTCGGTCACCCACTGCGGGAAGAGGCCGCTGAGCCCGAGCGCGTCGGCCGGTGGCTCGTAGCCGTATTCGCCGAGCTTCCAGACCGTCGTCCGGTCGATCGCGAGGCTGAGCGCCTTGCGGAACGCCGGCAGGCTGTACGGGTACTGCGTGTTGTCGAAGACGAGCGAGATCGGGTAGTCCGAGTTCGAGTAGAAGGCGTGGTAGTGGGCCGGATCCTTCGCCTCGTACGCCTTCTCGACGTTCGGGACGAAGTTGTGCGTCCAGTCGACCGAGCCGTTCTGGATCAGCGCGAGCGCGGCGTCGTTCGAGCTCGCCTGCACGTACTCCAGGCATGGGACCTTCGGCAGCCCGGCCTGCCAGTAGTGCGGGTTCTTGCCGAGGACGTAGTCCTGCGTCGTGAACCGCGAGATCACGTTGAACGGCCCCGAGCCGACGGGCTTCGGGTTCGCGAATGTCGCGGGGTCCTTGACCTTCGACCAGATGTGCTGCGGGACGACGAACTGGCGATTCAGGATCGCCGGAATGAACTGCGAGTCCGATGTCCTCAGCGTGATCGAGACGGCGTAGCGCCCCAGCGCCCTGATCGAGGCGACGTTGTTACCCGTCCCGACGAGACCGATGCGGTCCATCGTCTTGTCCTGCCGGCCGGCGGTCAGGCTGTAGACGACGTCGGTGGACGTCAGCGGCTTCCCGTCAGACCACTTCGCGTTCTTCACGAGGTTCATGGTGAGCGTCTTGTTGCCGTTCGACCACTTCCAGCTGCGGGCGAGCCACGGGACGGTCCTGCGGCCGCCGGCGGGGGTCACGATCAGCGGCTCGTAGAACGCCCCCTGCGCGATCGCGTTCGTCGCCAGCCCGCCGCCTGCATAGGGATTGAAGTTCCGGGTGAAGGCGGCATCGCCGGATCCGGTCATCACGAGGCACTTGTGCGAGGCGACGCTTG
>JBKPSO010000098.1:0-5526 GCA_046735055.1 Actinomycetota bacterium | reverse complement strand
CCGAGTCCTCGGGCCGCGTGAACGAGAACATCTCGACCTTGTCGAACTGGTGGACGCGGAACATCCCGCGCGTATCCTTGCCCGCCGCGCCGGCCTCGCGCCGAAAGCAGGTCGAGTAGCCGGCGTAGCGGAGCGGCAGCGTGTCCTCGTCGAGGATCTCGCCCATGTGGAGCGCGGCGAGCGAGACCTCGGACGTGCCCGTCAGGTAGAGCTCGTCGCGTTCGACGTAGTAGATGTTGACGTCGTCCGTCGGCAGGAAGCCGGTGCCGTACATCGCGGGCTCGCGGACGAGCACCGGCGGCAGCACCGGGACAAAGCCCTTGCGGACGAGCCGGTCGAGCGCGAAACGGTAGAGCGCGAGCTCGAGCAGCGCGCCGTCGCCCATGCGGTAGGCGAACCGGGCGCCGGACGCGCGCGCGGCGCGCTCCATGTCGAGCCAGCCGAGGCGCTCGCCGAGCTCGAGGTGGTCGAGCGGGTCGAAGCCGAACTCGCGGGGCTCGCCGACGCGGCGCAGCTCCTCGGCGTCCTCCTCGTCGAAGCCTGCCGGCGCCGTCGGGTCGGGCGGGTTCGGGACGCGGTCGAGCAGCTCCCGGCGGCCCGACTCGGCCTTCGCTAGCTCCTCGTCGAGCGCCTGCAGGTCGGCCTTCAGCCCCTTCGCCTCCTCGATCTCCTTCGGGGTCGAGGGCTTGCCGAGCTTCTTCTGGCGTGCCCGGACCTCGTCCCGCCGTGTCGTCACGTCACGCCACGCCGCGTCCGCCTCGAGCAGCGCGTCGAAGATCTCGTCCGCGCCCTTGCGTGCGAGCGCCGCGCGAAAGCCGTCGGGGTCGTTGCGCGCCGCGCGGAGGTCGATCACCCCGCGGAGTCTAGGTACGCCTCGATCACCTGCGCCACACCCTCCTCGGTGACGGGCGGGCAGACGAAGTCGGCGACGGCGAGGACCCGCGCGTGCGCGTTCGCGACCGCGACGCCGTAGCCCGCCCACTCGAGCAGCGGCACGTCGTTCTCGCCGTCGCCGAAGGCGACCGTCCGCTCCTGCGAGAACCCGAGGTGCGCGGCGAGGAAGTCGAGGCCCGACGCCTTCGTCACGTCCGGGCTCGCGAATTCGAGGAAGTAGGGCAGTGACTTCGAGATGTACAGCCGCCCGTCGAAGTGCTGGACGAGCCGCTGCTCGAGCCCGTCGAGCTCGACCGGGTCGCCGACGGCGACGAGCTTCGTCGGCGGCTCGTCCAGCCATTCGAGCAGGTTGCCGACCGCGTGCACCTCGAGGTTCTGGAACGACGCGTACGCCTCGGACGCGGCCGTGTGCCGTGCGACGTAGAGCTCGTCGTCGACGTAGCAGTTCAGCGGGTATCCCTCGGCCTCGACTGCCGCGATCGCCTCGCGCGCGAGCTCGAGCGGGATCGGCTCGTGCCTGAGGAACCGGCCGCTGACCGGGTCGGCAACGACTGCGCCCTGGTAGCAGATCACCGGGTCGTCGATTCCGGCGGCCTGCAGGTAGGGGCGCACCGATCGGAACATCCGCCCGGTGACGATCAGGACGTGGATGCCCCCTGCCCGCGCGGCCGCGATCGCCTCGCACGTGCGCGGGTGGAGCGTCGCGTCCTCGCCGATCAGCGTGCGGTCGAGGTCGCAGGCGAGCGCCTCGACGCGCCTCGGGAAGTCGGCCGGGAGGATCAGCGGTTCGTGGCCTGGACTACGTACGCGGCCACGTCCGCGATCTGCTTCGGGGTGAGCTGCCCGGAGAAGGAGGGCATCACGCCCTTGCCGTTCGTCACCCGGTCGATGACGAGATCCAGCGGCGGCTTCTTCTGGTCGAGATTCGGCCCGACGGTGCCGGTCGCGCCGGCGTCCTTCAGCGTGTGGCAGCTCTTGCAGCCGGCCGTTTCGAAGACCTTCTTGCCGGCGACCGCGTCGCCCTTCACCCGGGGCGTCGTCGGCACCTTCCCCTCGACGGTTTCCGGCAGCGCCTCGACGGTCTTGCCTCCGGAACAGCCGGCGAGCACGAGACCGCAGGCGACGAGGATCAGGGCTCGGCGGCGCACCGGCGCGAGTCTAGTCAACTCGCGCACGATCGTGCGGGGCGGCCGGCGAGAGCGGCGAGCGCCCGCTTCGGGGTGGGGGAGAACTCGAGCCGGATCGATCCCGGACGCGGAACCGCGAGCCTGATCATCCCGTCAGGAGCGCGCATGACGCAGCCGATCGACGGCTGCCAGTAGCGGGAGAACCGAACGGCGACCCGGTAGGTGCCGGCACGGGAGGCCGTCGCAACGATGCTCGATTCGTCCATCTGACTCACCCGCGCCGGCCCCGGGCCGGTGATGATCGGCGTCGCCGCGGGAACCTCGTAGACGGTGAGGTCGGCCGTCCGGAAGACGGGTCGGAGCGGCGAGCGCTGGCCGCCGACGAGCGCGGCTTCGGCCCGGGCGCTGTAGTCCGGGTGCGCCCTCGTCAGGAGCACGTAGCGGACGCCCATGCTGCGTAGCCACCGCACGTACGGGCCCGGGCCGAGCTCGTCGTAGAGCAGCTTGTTCTGCGGGAAGTCGTCCTGCCGGAACCATCCTCGCGCGAGGGGGATGCCGGCGCGAGGGAGGTAGAGCGCCGCCCAGTGACCGGCGGTGTCGACGGCTTCGACGCGGTAGGACGGCGTCAGGTGGCCCCGCAGATACGAGATCGCCGGCTGCCAGTACGCAGCGTGTGACGCGGGATCCTCGGCCGCCCGCACGTAGCTTGCCGCCAGCGGGGTCACGTTCCACGAGATCGCGAGGCCGAGCACGATGAGGGCGGGAAGGAGCGGACGCCAGTCGCGCAGCGAGAGCACGAGCACCGACACGGGGATCGCCGCGTAGCGGAGACGCGCGATGTTCTCGCCGACGCCGGAGGAGACGAAGAAGAACGTCAGGCAGGCGATCCCGTAGACGGGGAAGACGTACCGGAGCGTCCGCGAGCGCTCGGCCCGCCACGTGAAGGCCGTGGACAGCGCGCAGTAGACGCAGGCGGCCGCGAGCTCGGCGACCGAGAACGGGTACCGGCCGCTCGGCGGGAACGCCCGCAGCACGAGCCCTTCGAGCAGGACGACGGCGAGCAGCCCCGCCCCGGCGGCGACGCGCAACCAACGCTCGGACGGCCGGCCGAGCGCGAGCCCGACGACGATCAGGACGAGGAGCAGGAACGCGATCGGACTTGCCGCCGCAGTGAGTGCAGCCAGGGCTGCGAAGCGCCACGGGTGCCGGGCCTGCAAAGCCCAGAGCGCCAGGAGCGCCAGCGCGGCGCCGAGGGCGAAAGGGAAGGCGGCCGAGAGGATGATTCCCGCCCACACGATCGCGAACGTCCGGCTCGACCACCTGGCGCGCGGGCCCCACTCGTTCCAGACGACGACGGCGAAGGCGAGCGTCGCCGCGGAGACGGTCGCGACCGCGAGCAGCCGGATGCCGAGCGCGGCTGCGAGCGGGTAGTAGAGCAGGCTGTAGGTGACGAAGCTGTAGCGGCCGGCGTACCAGAAGTTGTTCCACAGGGTGAAGCCGTCGTCGAGGAAGACGGCGCGCTGGTAGATGTGGGCGGCGAGGTCGGTTCCGGGCGGCCCCGCCCAGGCGAGCATGGCCGCGAACGCAGCGGCTGCTCCGGCCGAGAGGGTTGCCTCACGTGCGAGAGGCGAGGCCCGGGACATGGGCCCCGACGTTATCGACCCGGCGCTGGTCACGCGCCGGTCCGCGTACCCGCTCGTAGGCGAAGAGAACCGCGTAGGAAAGCGCGCCAGCGGAGGCAACGGCCCCGGGGCTGTCGTTGACGACGAGTGAGACTGCGATCCCGGCGAGCAAGGCGTCGCCCGCGGGGAACCTCGGTCGCCGCGTCGCCAGGACGACGAGCGAAGCGATCGACACCGCAAACACCGTCGCCTGCACGGCGCTCGAGCCGAGGCTCGCCACGGAGATGTGAACGCGACTCGCCAGGTCCTCGACCAGCGAGACGGGGCCCTGTCGGAACGCGTGGGTGACGTGACTCGATCCTCCGCTTGCCGCGTCGAGTCCTACGAGCACGGCGACGAGCGCGGCTCCGCCTGCGATCGCTACGGCCGCGCGCCGCCACGTCCAGCGCACGCCGTACGTTCGCGACGCTAGCGTCGCGAACGCCGCCAAGAGGACGACGATGCCACCCCCGTCCGCCCCGGCCTTGCTCCACCCGACGGTGACGAGCGCGAGCGCGAGGACCCAGGGAATCGCGCGCGGCCCGAGCAGGGCGGCTGCCTCCACCGAGACGGTCAACAGCACCGTCTCGACGAGGTTCCCGGCACCGTAGAACCGGCCGCCGCCGTCCGGGCTCGAGCCAATCGCGGAGAACGACGCGACCTCCGACCAGCCGACGAACACGACCAGGTAGGCGACCAGGAACCCGAGCAGCGCCCACGGCAAGAGGGCGCGCGGAATCGCGAGCAGTGCGGCCATCGCGAGCGCGATCGGCGGGAGCAGCCCCACGACGAGGCCGGGGCGCGTGATCGCGGCCACGGAGAGCACCAGCGCCGCCGCCAGCACCGAGGGTGCAGCCAGGAGTGCGGCACGCCCGAGGTACTCCGACCTGAAGAGGACCGCGAGGAGGGCGCCACCGAGGACGGCGCCGACCAGGATCAACGTCTCCCACAGCCGGACGTCGTGGTTGCGCGTCAGGCGCAGGTCGAGCTCCGCGAGGTCGGCCGCGGCGTCGTCGTCGGCTCGTGCCCGGATCACGGGACGGTCGCCGCGCTCCAGCGCCCGCGCAGTCGGCGCGATGTCGGCGATCGAGACGAGCCCGCGGATCCGCGTCGAGCGGGAGACGAGAATCCCGCGATAGCCGGACCCGACGATCGCGATCGGGTAGCGGTGGGTGTTCGCATGGTCCCCGCTCGGTGGGAGCGAGACGTAGATCGTCGTGGCGGCCGGGTGCGTCGAGACCGAGATCAGCGGCTTACCGCCCGGCACGCCGCCGAGCACCGACTTCCTCGTCTTCCCGCGAACGAGCGTGGCCAAGGCGCTCTCGCGGCTGACGGTGTTACCGGAGCCGGGAACGAAGAGCCCCATTGCGCCTCGCGTGTGTGGGAAGGGCTCGCCCGACGGGACGACGATCACCGCCACCGGCGTTGCCCGCGCCGAGGCGGCGAGCGCTCCGAAGAGGAAGAGTGCTGCGAGCCCCGCCTTCAAGGGCTCGATTGTCTCCTAGGCTCGGGCGGCGACGAGGCGCAAGCGCGCCTCCCACGCTCCGGCAAGCACCACGACCGCCGCGCCCGCGAGCACGACGAGCGCCTGCGCCGCGAGCCCGAACGCGACCGCCTGCGACGTCGGCACGCCTGCGGCTGCGAGTACCGCGGCGCCGGCGCCGACCTGCGTGGCCGCACCGGCTGGGCCGAGCGGCAGTACCGCCGCCGCAGCGGAGGCCGAGACGAAAAGCAGGGCGAGCGGGAAGGAATGGCCGACGCCGAGCGCGCCCAGGAGGACGTAGAGGGCGAGCACCCGGACGACCCACGAGCTCGAGACGATTGCCCACGCCCTGGTGCTGTCG
>JBKPSO010000097.1:0-4049 GCA_046735055.1 Actinomycetota bacterium | reverse complement strand
GCCGCCTCGACGACACCGATGAACTCATGGCCCATACGACGGCCGGATTCGGTCGGCTCCATCGACTTGTAGGGCCACAGGTCACTGCCGCAGATCGCGGCGCGGTGGACGCGCACGAGCGCGTCCGTTGGCTCGATCAGGCGAGCATCAGGGACGTCCTCGACGCGAACGTCGCCGGCGCCGTACATCACAGTTGCGCGCATCAGCGAGCCTTCCGCGCTTGCTTCTTGATCTTTTCGATCGCTTCGTTGAACCCGTCCGGTGTTCCGCTCGAGCCGGCAAGGCGACCGACCCGCACCGTGGCGATCGGCCGGCCGACGACGACGGCCGGGACGGCGGCTGCAAAGAGGCGCTGGAGCCTCAAAGAGGTGGGATCCGTCGCGTGCGGTGTGACCTTGGCAGCTCTGATGGCGCCGTTTTTGAGCGTCACGCGGACCGTGATCGACGAGGGCAGACTCCCGTACTTGCCGGTCGCAGTGTAGACACCATCTCTGAACGGGGAGCGAGTCGCGTCGGTGGCGGCCGTCCCGCAGGCCGCCAGGATGGCGGCTGCCGCAACGGCAGCTGCGACTGCCCGAACCTTGTCGCTTGCTGGGAGGGCCCGGTGACGGCTCGCCGTGGTGCCGGGGTCGTAGCTCGAGCCGTGCTCGCCGAAGCGCGCGTCGAAGAAGACACGGCCGTCGAAGTTGTCTGAGACCTCGGCGTGCCCGTCGGCGAACACCCGCACATACGCGAACGAGAACGTCTCCGCCAGCTTCTCGGGAGCGGTGACAAAGAGGGCGGTCGCGAGGCCGTCCGCCGTGGCTGCGTCCGCGGCGACGACCCAGGTCGCCACGACGTGATGAACTGGGTTGCCGGTGCGGGCGTCGAGCACGTGGTGGAGCCCGTCTGCCCAAGCGCGGCGGTTGACCGCCGATGCGCAGAGGGCGACGTCCCGGAGGTTGCTCACGCCGATGACCAGCGTCGGATCGAACGGGTGCTCGAGCCCCACGCGGATGGGTGACTGCCCGGAATGGCGCAGATCGCCGCTGCCATCGATGAGGAAATCGGTGACTCCGGTTGTTCGCAGAATCTTCGAGACGAGGTCGACCAAATAGCCCTTGCCCGCCGCCCCGACGTCGACTACGAGGGGAGCGTGCGTGACTACCGCGGTGCCTTCGCGGATTACATCCGACGACCATTTTGGCCGTGCCAGAGCCTCCGCCTGGCGAACAGCTGGAGTCGCCGGAGCCAGCGAATACGTCGCGTCGTAGCCGAGAAGTTCGAGGCTGCGACCGACGAGTGGATCAACCGCGCCTCCCGTTGCCTCGTAGAGACGGTCGTAGAGATCGAACAGGACCCTCGAGTCCTCGGGAAAGCGGAAACGCCCACCCCCGCGCGCCGCGGCGATGTGAGGGACGAGCGAATCGTCCCGGAAGCGCGAGTACGTCTGCTCGAAGTCGTTGATGCGCTTCCGAATCAGCTGCCGCAACCCGTCGTCCAAGGGGTCGCCAGTCGCGATCTCCCACTGCGTCCCGAGCGCGCCGAACCTGAAACTGGCGTACACGGCCTCGCTGCCGTTGATCCTTGAAGCCGAGGGCATGACCTCAGTGAAGCGCCTGCACGCCGCGCGTGACCGACCCTGTTGATCGAGCTACTGGCAGTACCCCTCAGCCCGTTCGATGCAGAGCTACGGTGGCGATGTGGACACCAGGAGCGAGATCCGCGAGTTCCTCACGTCGAGACGCGCGAGGATCACACCTGAAGAGGCAGGCCTCCGCACCTACGGCAGCGGCCCCCGGCGCGTACCGGGCCTGCGGCGGGAAGAGGTCGCAGCGCTTGCCGGCGTCAGCATCACCTATTACACAAAGCTCGAGCGCGGCGACGCCTCCGGCGTCTCCGAGACCGTCCTCGAGGCACTCGCGCGTGCGCTTCAGCTCGATGAAGCCGAGCGGGCACACCTCTTCGATCTTGCGCGCGCGCAGAACGCGACCACGCGTCCTCGCCGCCGCCGCTCACCGCAGCAGCTGCGACCCGGCGTTCAGCGGCTGCTCGACTCGATCACGACGCCCGCGATGGTGCGCAACGGACGCATGGACATCCTCGGGGCGAACCAACTCGGGCGCGCCTTGTATTCGGAGATGTTCGCGAACCCGCGGACGCCGGTGAACTCAGCGCGCTTCACCTTCCTCGATCCCCGCGCCACCACCTTCTTCGTCGACTGGGACCACGCAGCCGATGACTCGGTCGCGGTTCTGCGAGGCGAAGCCGGACGCCACCCCTACGACCGCGACCTCTCCGATCTCGTCGGCGAGCTATCCACGCAGAGCGAAGAGCCGCACCCGCTGGGCACGACACGACGTCCGCTACCACGACACCGGCAAGAAGCGCTTCCACCACCCAGTCGTCGGCGATCTCGAGCTTGCCTTCGAGGTGATGACGCTCGTCGCCGATCTCGAACTCACGATGTTCGCCTTCACAGCCGAGCCCGGCTCGACCTCCGACGAAGCACTGAACCTGCTCGCGAGCTGGACCGCGACGCTCGACGAAGCCGAAACATCAGACCTCAGCGGCCGCTAGGTTGAACTGACTCCGAGTTCTCCCGATACTTGCGGGGGGAGCGGAGACCTCTTTGCGAGCGGACGCCAGCTTTGGCCTGCGCCTGTTCGCGCTCGCTGGGGATCGGCGTCCGTCCCGCCCGTCGCGCGATCGGGGTGCACCACTCGACCTCCTAGCGCTGGTAGCGCCGCGTCGACCGCTGGGGGCTCGAGGCGCTGCGAGTCAGAGAGCGGCGCCGGCCGCGGATGCCGAACGAGCTCGGACCGCACCCACCCGCACTCGGCGCCTGAGCCTGGTCGCCGGTTACGCCGCCCGCTGGGTGAGCTGCGCCGCCTCGACGGGGTCGACGCGGCGGCGACCGGCGAGCGAGCAGAACGCGGACACTCGCTCAACGGAACGCGCGCCTCGTCTCGCTGCTCCTTGCCGAACGAGCAGGCGTAGTAGCGCGTCCAGACGACGGCTGCTCGAGCACGGATTCGGCGCCGTCGACGAGGTGGCCAAATGATGCTCGCTAATCGGGGAGCAAGCCGTCGCGGCAGCGCGTCGGCCGCGGCGGCGCGAACCGCGCATCCGCAACCTCGCCGTCCTGCGTGTCCTCGGGAGAGCTCGCGTTGTACCGCTCGGCCGTATCGTCGGCGATATAGAAGCCCCACGGCCCGTCCTTCTGGAACTGCCTGGAGCTCGCGCACAGAAGCACGCACTGCCCGCCGCCGGCGCCGACGAACGCGTGGCGCGTTTCCGGCGGGCAATGCACGAAGTCCCACTGCTCGAGCCGCCGCTCCTGCCCTTCGACGATGAGCAGCGCCTCGCCGGCGAGCACGAGGAAGTCCTCCTGCTCCGTCTCCCAGTGATACGTCCCGGTCGGCTCGCCGGGGCTCACGACCCGGATCGCCATCCCGAGCATCGGGAAGAACGTCTCGGCCTCGTACTCGTCGTGGCCGGTGAGGGGCACGCTGTGACCTTGACCCGGCTTGTCGAACCAGCGCGCGTCGCGCGCGTTCATCACGAACCAGCCGGTGCTCGTTGGGACGAGCCCTGCCTCCGTCTCCTCGAGCGTTGCCTCGGGAACCATTTTCGAATGATACGGCTGTCTCCTAGCGACAGACGCGCGCGAGTCGCGCACCAGAAGCACCGGAAGGGTCGTCTGCTGACACGGCGCTGACATTTCGGCCCGTGGCCGGCTCGAAATGTCGACGCCGGCGCGAAACGCCTGCATATCGAGACGGGAGCGACGGGACTCGAACCCGCGACCTCCGGCGTGACAGGCCGGTCATGACGCTCGCGGACTAAGCGGGGATCCGCGGGGATTCCCGGCGTAACCAGGCCTTTCCGACGTGGCGTTGCGGGGATTGGCGGGGTATGCGGGAACTTCCGGCGGGCTCCCGCGGGATCAGCGCGGGATGCGTCGTTTGCCGAACTGCAAACGGGACGCGTGTGCCCCGGATGCGCTCGTTTGTCGAGCCGCGTTCAGCGCAGCCGTCTCAACGCATCCACCTCCATCGGAAGCCGGC
>JBKPSO010000096.1:0-12132 GCA_046735055.1 Actinomycetota bacterium | reverse complement strand
GGTTGGCGCCGCAGCCGGTCACGTACACGCGGCCGTGCGTGCGCGCGGCGCGCGAGGCGGTGTGGCGCGACTTGCGCAGCGCCTCGTGCGTCACGCAGCACGTGTTGATCACGGCGATGTCGGCGCCGCCGGCGTGCTCGGTGTGCCCGTCGGCGAGCAGCCGCTCCCGCAACGCGTGTGCGTCGGCGTGCGAGACCTTGCAGCCGAGGAAGTCGACCGAGAACGTCGCCACGGCGGTGGACCTTACTCCGTACGGATGTGCAGGTCTGCCGCCCAGCCCTCGGCCTCGCGGCGCCTATCGCGGCGGTAGCCCGGAAGGTCCGGCAGCTCGGAGACGAGGTAACCGGAGGTGATCAGGCGCGTGCAGTCGAGACGCTCGACGATCCGGTGGTCGAGGTCGAGCGCGACGTTGACGACCGCGCAGTCGACCGCCGGCAGCCGGTCTATCAATGCATCGCCGGCACGTGCGTCGACCGAGACGCCGTTCACCTCGGCGTTGCGCTCGGTCGCCTCGATCGCCTGCCCGTCGAGATCCAATGCGTGGACGGGCTCGAAGCCGAGCTTCGCCGCAGCGATCGCGAGCACCCCGGAGCCGCAGCCGACGTCGAGCAGGCTGCCACGTGGCACGTCGAGCATGAGCTCGAGGCAGAGGCGGGTCGTGGCGTGGCTCCCCGTCCCGAAGGCCCGGCCGGGGTCGATCACCACGGCGATCGCGCCGGCGTCCGCCTCCTCCCACGGCGGCCCGATCCAGAGGGGACCGATCCGGACGGGCCGGTGAAACGCCCGCCAGCGATCCTCCCATCCCTCCTCGACGGCGTCCGAGCGGACGCCGCCAAAGGCGGCCCACAGCCGCTCCTCGCCTGCTGGGTGAGTGTAGGCCGCGAGCTCGATGCCACCGTCCCGGTCGAGCTCCTCGAACCCTTCTGGGAACAGCTCGATCATGATCGCGCGCGCACGCTCGGCCTGCGCCGCCGGCACCGTCACCGAGACCCGGGTCAGGCTCAGCGGAACGCGCTCTTTAGCTTGTCGAAGAACCCCTCGTCGTCGTCGTCGTCCGGGGCGTAGGTCTCCTCGTCGACCGTCTGCTCGAACTGCTCGAGCAGGCCCCGCTGCTCCTCGGTCAGGCGTTTCGGGACGGCGACATTGACGAGCAGCCGGAGGTCGCCGCGCCCACGGCCATGGAGGACCGGCATCCCGTGCCCGCGGAGGACGCGAACCTCGCCGGGCTGCCTGCCCGGCTCCAGCTCGAGCTCGAGCTCGCCCTCCAGCGTCGGCACGACGATCTTCCCGCCGAGCGCCGCCTGGGTCATCGTCAGGTCGACGGTCGCGAACAGGTCGTTGCCCTCGCGCACGAAGCGCGGGTCCGGCTTCACATGGACGAGAACGTAGAGATCGCCCGCCTGGGCGCCGAGCTCGCCCGCGTGACCCTCGCCGCCGATCCGGATGCGCTGACCGTCGTGGATTCCGGGCGGGATCTCCACTGCGAGCGAGCGCTCCTCGATCACGCGGCCGGCACCGTCGCACGTGTGGCACGGGTGCTCGATCACCCGGCCGGTGCCGCCGCAGCGGCCGCAGGTGCCCGTCCGGACGAACTGCCCGAAGACGGTGTCCGAGACCTCCTGGAGCCTGCCGCTGCCCCCGCACGTGGGACAGGTCACTGGTGCCGTCCCGGGCTCGACGCCGCTGCCCGCGCAGGTCCCGCACGGGACGGCGACCCTGAACGGGACGTCGCGCTGGATCCCCCTCGCCGCCTCGAGGAGCTCGATCTCGATCTCGGCCGCGACGTCCGCGCCCCGGGCGGAACGGCGCCGGCGCGTGCCGACGCCGAAGAGGTCGTCGCCGAAGAACGCCGAGAAGAGGTCGCCGAGTGTGCCGAAGTCGAAGCTCGTCGGTGCGAAGCCGCGGCTGCGCAGGCCCGCATGGCCGAAACGGTCGTAGAGCTGGCGCCGCTCGGCGTTCGAGAGCACCTCGTAGGCCTCGACGATCTCCTTGAAGCGCTCCTCTGCGTCCGGGTCGTCGGAGACGTCGGGGTGCAGCTCGCGCGCGATTGCGCGGAACGCCTTCTTGATCTCGGTCTCGGTCGCGGTTCGCGAGACGCCGAGCAGCTCGTAATAGTCGCGTTCCGTGGTCGCCATCAGTTCTCCCCGTAGATGACTTCCGCGAAGCGCGAGAGCTCGGAGGCAGCCGAGCGAACGGTGCGGATCGCCTTGTCGTAGTCCATCCGCGTCGGGCCGATCAGGCTGACCGCGCCGAGTGTTCGGTTCGCGATCCCGTAGGCGGCGCCGACGAGGGCCAGGTCGTGGAGGGCGGGATTCGCAAGCTCGTCACCGACGCGGACGAACGGACGGCGTGGGTCGAGCGCCTCGGCGAGCACGTCGAGCAGCGCCCGCCGGCGTTCGAGCAGCTCGATCAGCGAGCGGTACGAGCCGAGCTCCTGATCCCCGACCTCGTCGAGCAGCCCGGCCGCGCCGCCCACGTAGACGCGCTGCTCCTCGTCCTCCGCCTCTGTGAACGCAGGCGCAAGGACGGCGAGGAACTCGCGCTCGGCCGGATTCAGACTCACGTCCTCGAGCCTGCGCCGGAGCTGGCCGCTCCCGAGCGAGACCCCGACGAGCTGGTCGTTCAGGTACTGCGCGGCCCAATACGCGAGCCCGGGGTCGACCGGCGCATCGAACGCGTAGACGCGCTTCGTCACTCCGCCGGTGGATGTGATCGCGACGACCATGACGATCTGCGGCTGGAGGAGCAGCACCTCGACGTGACGGACGGTTGCGGCCTGGAACGGCGGCGCGGAGACGAGCGCGATCAGCCGCGTCACCTGCGAGAGCATCTCCGTCGTCGCCTGCAGCGCCGACTCGACTTCGCTCCGGGCGGCGCTCAGGTCGAGCGGAAAGGTGGCGGGCCGGGGCATCCGGCGCTCGAGCAGCCGGTCGACGTAGTAGCGGTAGCCGCGGTCGGTCGGCACCCGGCCCGCAGAGGTATGCGGGTGCGTGAGCAGCCCGAGGCGCTCGAGCTCGGCGAGCTCGTTGCGGACGGTCGCCGGCGAGATGCGCAGCCCCGCCCGCTCGACGAGGTTCTTCGACCCGACCGGCTCGCCGGTCGCGACGTACTCCTCGACGACGCGGATCAGGATCTGTCGCTGGCGCTCGCTGAGGTCTGGGCCTGACTCGGTCACGGTTCTCTCCTGACGAAAATGCTAGACGGCTGGTCGGTGATGCAGAGGCCCCCATCCGCGGCTGTGGCGCATTGCCGACCAGCCATCTAGGCCAGGAGGTCGGCTGTGACGCCGCCGCCGAGGAACCGGCCGCGCTCGCTGAGCACGAGCGTCTCGTCGCCGTTCGCGCCCGCGCGTGCGGCCAGGCCAAGACCTTCGAGCCGCTCCAGCGCGGCGCGGTCGAGCGCATCGCCGAGGCCGGCGAGCCGCAGCGGCTCGTCGAGCCGCAGCCCGAGCAGCACGCGCTCCCGCCGGCGGACGTCCTCGTCGAGCGGCTCCAGTTCCCGCTCCGGGCGGAGCCCCGCCGCCAGCGCAGCGAGGTAGCCGGCGAGCCGCGGCGTGTTCCGCCGCCGCAGACCCTCGATTGTCGAGACGGCGCCGACCCCGAGCCCGAGGTATTCCCTTCCGAGCCAGTAGCCGAGGTTGTGTCGGGCGCGCAGGTCCCGCCCACCCGCGCGCTCGGGCCGCCGGCAGAAGTTCGCCGTCTCGTACCAGCGGTAGCCGGCCGCGGTCAGCGTCTCGACGACTCGCTCGAAGTAGGACTCCATCGAGTCGGCCTGGCGCTCGAGCTCTGCCCCGTGTGCGTGGGTGAAGCGCGTGCCCGGCTTCGCCTCGAGCTCGTAGCAGGACAGATGCTCGGGGGCGAGCGCAAGTGCCTCGGCGAGGTCGGCGTCGAGGTCGGAGGTGCTCTGGCCGGGGATCCCGTAGAGGAGGTCCAGCGATATGTTGTCAAATCCGGCATCACGGAGAACGTACACCGCACGACGGACGTCTTCCGGCTGCGCGCGGCGCTCCAGCACACGCAGAAGCGCCGGTTGGAACGATTGCGCGCCAACGGACACACGGTTGACACGGTTTCGTGACAGAAGCCGCGCGAGCTCGGTCGTCACCGTCTCCGGATTGGCCTCGACTGTCACCTCGTCCGCGTCCGGCAACGCCCCGAGCAGCCGCTCGAGCGCATTCGGCGCCGAGAATGTCGGCGTCCCGCCGCCGAGGAACACGGTCTCGACGCGCGGCGCCAGCACGCGAGCCTCCAGCTCCAGCTCGGCAAGCAGCGCGTCCACGTAGGCCTCGTGCTGGTCGCGCCGCCCGACCGCGGTGACGAAGTCGCAGTAGCCGCAGCGGTGCGCGCAGAACGGCAGGTGCACGTAGAGGTGGCGGACGGCGCTGACGCCTTCGGCGTCACGACATCGCCTCGCACCAAAGCCGACACCGTCGTTGCCGCTCTTGTGCTCGGCTTCGTCTCTCAAGCGACCCTCCGCGGGCGCGGCACGAGCTCGCCGCCGCAGTTCGGGCAGACATGCTCCATCGCCTCGGCGCACTCGACGCAGAACGTGCACTCGTAGGAGCAGATCGCCGCCGGCCCGTCCGGTTCCAACCCCACTCCGCACCGCTCGCAGACGCCTCGCATCTCCAGCGCCACGCCTACCTCTTCTCCTGGTCGAGGTTCAGCACGGCGAGGAACGCCTCCTGTGGCACCTCGACCGAGCCGACCTGCTTCATCCGCTTCTTGCCCTTCTTCTGCTGCTCGAGCAGCTTGCGCTTGCGCGTGATGTCGCCGCCGTAGCACTTTGCGAGCACGTCCTTGCGCTTCGCCCTCACCGTCTCGCGGGCGATCACGCGCGAGCCGATCGCCGCCTGGATCGGGACGTCGAAGAACTGGCGTGGGATCTCCTTCTGCAGCCGCTCGACCAGCGCGCGCCCCCGCGGGTACGCAGCGTCGCGGTGGATCACCAACGACAAGGCATCCACGGGCTCCCCCGCGATCAGCACGTCGACCCGCGTCAGGTCGCCCGGCTTGAACCCGTCGAAGTCGTAGTCGAAGCTCGCATACCCCCGCGTCCGCGACTTCAGCTGGTCGTAGTAGTCGAGGACGATCTCCCCGAGCGGCAGGTCGTAGAGGAGCAGCACCCGCTCCTCCGACAGGTACTCCATGTGGTCGAACCGCCCGCGCCGCTCGTTCGAGAGCTCCATCACCGGCCCGACGTAGTCCTTCGGGACGATGATCGATGCGCGCACGTAGGGCTCCTCGACCTGCTCGATCTCGCGCGGCATCTCGGCCGGGTTGTGCACCTCGACCTCCTCGCCCATCTTCGTCCTCACGCGGTAGGCGACGTTCGGCGCGGTGACGAGGAGGTCGAGGTCGAACTCGCGCTCGAGCCGCTCGCGGACGATCTCCATGTGGAGCAAGCCGAGGAATCCGCAGCGGAAGCCGAAGCCGAGCGCCTGCGAGGTCTCCGGCTCGTAGAACAACGAGGCGTCGTTCAGCTTCAGCTTCTCGAGCGCGTCCCGGAGCTCCGGGTACTGATCCGAGTCGGTCGGGAACAGCCCGGCAAAGACCATCGGCTTCACGTCCTTGTAGCCGGGGAGCGGGTCCGATGCCGACCGCGCCCGAGCGGTGAGCGTGTCGCCGACCCGCAGCCGCGAGACGTCCTTCAGTCCGGTGATGACGTAGCCGACCTCGCCGGCGGTCAGCTCCTTCACGGGCCGCATCGTCGGCGACATGAACCCGAGCTCCTCGGCGTCGAACTCCGTCCCCTGCGCCATCGCGCGCAACCCCTCGCCCGAACGAAACACTCCGTCGACGACGCGCACGAACGCGACCACGCCGCGGTACTGGTCGTACGAGGAGTCGAAGACGAGCGCGCGCGGCGGTGCGGCCGGGTCGCCGCTAGGCGCCGGGATCCGCTCGACGACTGCGTCCAGCACCTCGGCCACGCCCTCCCCGGTCTTCGCCGAGATCCGCAACACGTGATCCGCCGTGTCGCCGATGAGGTCGGCGATCTCGGCGGCGGCCGCCTCTGCATCCGCCTGCGGGAGGTCGATCTTGTTGGCGACCGGGACGATCTCGAGGTCGTTCTCGATCGCGAGGTAGGCGTTCGCGACCGTCTGCGCCTGGATCCCCTGCGCCGCATCGACGACGAGCAGCGCGCCCTCGCAGGCCTGCAGCGACCGCGAGACCTCGTAGGTGAAATCAACGTGGCCGGGCGTGTCGATCAGATTCAGCTCGTGGCCCTTCCACATCACGCGCACAGCCTGGGCCTTGATCGTGATCCCGCGCTCGCGCTCGAGCTCCATCGAGTCGAGCAGCTGCTCTCGCATCTCGCGCCCGGTCACCGTCTCGGTCAGCTCGAGGATGCGATCGGCGAGCGTCGACTTGCCGTGGTCGATGTGCGCAATGATCGAGAAGTTGCGAATCTTGCTTTGATCCATCGCGAGGAGGGTAGCGAGGGCGGGTGAAGAGCTATGAAACCGCGACGATCGCCGATCTGGCCCGTGGCGACGGCTGGTCGCCGATCCGCAAGCACTTCGACGTGCAGTCGTTCGGGGTGAACGCGTGGACGGCAAGCGAGGCGGCCGCGGAGATCATCGGCGAGCACGACGAGCAGCCGTCCGGCCACGAGGAGCTCTATGTGGTGATCGCGGGCCGAGCAACCTTCACCGTCGACGGCGAGGAGGTCGATGCGCCGACAGGCACGCTCGTCTTCGTCAGGGACCCCGCGGCGAAGCGCCGCGCGGTCGCGGTCGAACCAGACACGACGGTGCTGACGCTCGGCGGCCAGCCCGGCCAGGCATTTCGGCCGCGCGCGTGGGAGACCAACGCGGAGGTCTTCCCGATGTTCGCGGAGGAGCGCCACGAAGAAGTGAAGCAGCTTCTGCTCGCGAACCTGGACCGCTACGAGGACAATGGCATCCTCCTCTACAACCTCGCCTGCGCCGAGGCACAGCTCGGGGAGACGGACTCGGCGCTCGATCACCTCGCGGCCGCACTCGAGCAGCGGCCCGATCTGGCCGAGAACGCGCGCGACGACAGCGACCTCGACCCGATCCGCGGCGACCCGGGCTTCCCCTCCTAGCGGTCGAGCCGCATCAGGCGGTGCGGCAGGCCGTCCTCCTCGACGTCCCTGACGTGCCTGAAACCTCGGCGAGCGACTCCTGGATCGGGTCGCGCCGCCAGCGCGAGACGTGCTCGCGGCGGAGCCACTGCTCGATCTGCGGTAGGTCGTCCTGGGTGAGCGGGCTGAACTCGATCACGTGGTGCGGCGGCGGAGCGACAGCAGCGTGTCGAGCTCGCGCACCCCGAGCAGGCGGCAGCCGACGAGGTATGTGGCGAGGCCGGCGGCGATCGCCGCGAGCAGGGAGACGAGGGCCGCGGCGAACGACCCGCCCAGGGCGTCGTGGAGTCCGGCCCAGACGCCGTACGAGACGCCCGCGAGCGCGAGGCTCGCGAGCGTGACGCGCGCGACCGTCCGCGCCGTCTCGGAGAGCTCGATGTGCCCGAGGCGCCGGCGCAGGAGCAGGAGCAGCGCCGCGGTGCCGGCGACGTTCACGATCGACGTCGAGAGCGGGAGCCCCCAGATCCCGAGTGTGTAGAAGGCTGCGTCGAGCACCGCGTTGAGGCCCAGGTTGCCGAGCGCGACCCAGGTCGGGATCCACGGCGACTGCAGGGAGAAGAAGGCGCGGTTCAGCATCAGCATGAACCCGTTGAAGGAGAGCCCGAGCGAGAAGGCGGCAAGCGCCGCGGCGGTCGAGGGCGTCTGGGCGGCGGTGAAGTCGCCGCGCTGGTAAACGACGCGGACGATCGGCTCGGCGAGGACGGCGCAGAGCACGCTCGCAGGGACGAGCAGGAACGCGATCTGGCGAAGGCCGCTCGAGACGGTGCGGCGGAAGCCGTCCAGGTCGGCCCGCGAGGCGAGGCGAGCCAGCGACGGAAAGAGGACGGTCGCGACCGCGACCGAGAACATCCCCTGCGGGAGCATGTAGAGCCGGAAGGCCGCGTTGATTGCGCTCGGCGCGTGGAAGCGGTCGATCAGCCGCGCGGCGAAGAAGGTGTCGACGACCGCGTTGAAGTTGATCAGCCCGAGCCCGATCGTGATCGGCACCATCAGGACGAGCGTCCGGCGGACGGCCGGGTCGCGCCAGTCGATCACGACCTGCAGGCGGCCGTCGCGCCCGCGCAGCCAGGGGAGCGGCAGCAGGAACTGGATGATCGTCGCGATCAGGATCGAGAAGGCGTAGACGTACAGCTCGTCCGATCGGGTGTCCGCCCGCGGGACACCGATCACCAGGCCGACGATGATCGCGATGTTCCAGAAGACCGGCGTCAACGCAGGGACGCTGAAGTGCTCGTAGCTGTTCAGGATCCCGACGACGATCCCAGAGAGCCCGAGCAGGACGACGGTCGGGAAGAGGATGCGCGAGAGGTCGACCGCGAGCGAGCCGTAGCCGAACGCGCTCATCAGCCACGGCGAGATCAACATGAAGAACGCGGTCAGTCCGCCGAGGCCGAGCAGCACGAGCCAGAAGAGGCTCGACGCGACGCGCCACGCCCGCTTGCGCTCGCCCTTCTCGAGCAGGTCGCTGAAGACCGGCACGAAAGCGGACGACAGGGCCGCGTCCGCGACGAGCGCGCGCAGGGTGTTCGGGATCAGGAACGCGACCTCGAAGGCGTTGATCGCGCCGACGGTGCCGAAGTAGTACCGCGCGACGATCTCGCGGACGAGTCCGAGGACCCGCGAGAGACCAGTCGCGAGCGAAAAGATCGCGGTCGAACGGGCGAGGCGGCGGCTGTGGCCGGCGTCGGCGGGTGCGGCGGCCTCCTCTTGCGTGGTGACGCCTTCAGCGTCACGACATCGCCTCGCACCAAGGTCGACAGCTCCGCTCTCACCTTTGTGCTCGGCTTCGTCTCTCACGGCGTGAGCATAGGGAGCGCGCCTGTTGCTACCATCCTCGCGCCCGCACCGCGGGCCTTTTCACGCCTGTGCCGAACATCAGACAGCAAGAGAAGCGCGTCCGCACCGCTCAGCGTGAGCGGGCCGAGAACCTCCGGTTCCGCTCGACCGTGAAGACGCTGACGAAGCGCCTGCAGGCAGCGGTAGACGAGGGCGACGCGGCCAAGGTCGCCGACGAGCACCGCGCGCTCGTCCGCATGGTCGACAAGGCGGCCTCGAAGGGCGCGTTGCACGCGAACACCGCCGCGCGGAAGAAGGCGCAGGCGGCCCGCCTCGTCTCGGGCTCCTCCTCCTAGCACGCCGGAGGACGACCGTGAGCCGGTGGGTGAGCTGGCTCGTCGCGGGCCTCTGCCGGCTACCGCCCTCGTCCTCGTCAGCCGGCCGGAAAGCGCCAGCGGGTCGTGGTCGAGGGGAACTCGCTCCAGCCGAAGGCGACGCTCGGTCGCAGGACCCAAAGCCCTCCTCGATCCCACTGGTCCGGTGCCGGCCGGTAGTCATGCGTCTCTGCGTACTTCGCGGAGAACGCCTCGGCGAGTCGTTCGGCGAGGGCACGGTTCGGCCTTGTCGCGTCGCGCGCCTCGCCCTCGAGGATCACCACTTCGTCTCCGCTTTCCAGATGCACGACGATTGACGCGTTGGCAGCAAGATTTCGGGCTCGCCGCGTAAGCGGACTCCCCTCGAAGTAGAGCGCGCCGTCGATCCAGACCGCCCAGGCGGGCATCGCGTGGGGGCGTCCGTCGGGACGAACCGTGCTGAACCAGTAGTTGCGGGCCTGTTCCAGCCGCTCGGTTGCCCAGCTCCAGTCCAGCAGCCCCTCATCCGTCTCCGGCACGCCGTAGCCCTCGGGCATCAGCGGCCGGCTCGACTGAGGCTCGCCGCCCATCGTCCTCACCGCGAGTCCGACGCCCGCGTGATCGCGACGAGCGTCCGCTGGAGCTCGAGCTCCGACGGGAGACGGCTGCCGCCCTTCAGCGCCAGGTCGAGATCGGCCAGCCGGACAATTGCGTCGCGCAACTCCTCGACGGAGAAGTTGCGGGACTGGGCGAACGCCTTCTCGGTCGCAAACGGGTGCATCTTCAGCTCGGCTGCCGCCTCACGCGGTCGGACGCCGGCGAGGTCGAGGTTCTGACAGGACTGGACGCGCCGCACGTGGGCGGCCAGCCGGCCGACGAGCATGTGCACCTCGCCTGAGCGGCTCGAGCGCTCGAGAATCGATTCGCATGCGGAGAGAACGGCGACGACGTCTCGCCGCCCCCAGGCGTCCGTGAGCACGAACGGCGGGACATCGGCGCGCGCAGCGACGAGCAGCTCGACCTCCCCCGCGCCAACCTCGTCGTGCCCGGCCCAGACCGAGACCTTCTCTACCTCGCTCGCGAGCTCCTGCAGGTTGTCGCCGACGAGCTCGACGAGGGCCCGACAAGCCTCCGTGCTCGCCCTCACGCCGTGGCGGGCGAACTGCTCGCCGACCCACTTCGGCAGGCTGCTCTTCGCGACGTCGTAGATGAGGACGGCGCCCGCCTTTGCGCACGCCTTCGCCAGCGGCGAGTCCTTGCGAAGGCCGTCGCCGACGAGCGCGAGCACGGTCTCGGGCGCCGGCACTGCGAGGTAGTCCGCGATCGCCTTCGCGTCGGGAGCCTTCCAGCGCTCGACCTCGTCGACGAGCACGAGCCGTCCGCCCGCCGCGAACAGGCCCATCGCGTTGCAGGCGGCGACAGCGTCGTCGCCGGCGGCGTCCGTCGCCGAGAGCCGCTCGATTGCGTCCTCGCCGATGCGCTCTCGCAGCCGGCGGAGCGCGCGCTCGATCTTCGGCCGGTCGCTGCCGGTGAGCAGATAGGCCGGCTTGAGCTCGTCCGCCACCGGGGGCAAGCATAGTCAGCGCTCCTGCCGGTTCAGGTGGAGCGCCCCGGCACCGGCGGCGCAGAGCAGGAGCAGGCCGATCGCGGCAGGCGTCGACGAGACGGTCGCACCAGGCAGCCCGCCGACGAGTCGCGCGCACCAGGCGAGATAGACGGCGAGCCAGCCGTTCGCGGTCGCGATCAGCGCGGCGAAGGCGGACGACACGGGCGCAGTGAGCGCGGCGGCGAAGGACAGGCCGAGCAGCGGCGCGACCACGGGGGCGGCGAGCGCGTTCGCGAAGACGGAGTAGACGGGAATGCGCCCGAACTGGAGCCAAAGGATCGGTGCAGTGGCGACGCCGCACGCGAGCGAGACCGCGAGTACTTCGGGAAGGCCGCGCGGCAGCGGGTAGCCGGCGAAGAGCTCCTTCGCCCTCGGGACGGCGACGAAAATCGCAATCACGGCCGCGAACGAGAGCTGGAAGCCGGCGTCGAGCATGTTGTACGGATTCCAGGCGAGCAGGATCAGCGCGCCGACGAGGAGGAAGTGCCAGCGATCTCGCTGGCGGGCCGAGAGCCACGCGAGCGATCCGAGCGCACCAGCGATCCCCGCCCTGATTACGGACGGCTGCGCGCCCACCGCGAGGACGTACGACGCGATTCCGGCGAGCGCGCCGAGCTCGCCCAGCCAGCGTGGGATGCGGAGCAGCCACGCGAGGCCAAGCACCCCGCCGGCGACGAAGATCACGTTCTGACCGCTGACTGCGAGCAAGTGGTACAGCCCCGAGGCGCGGAAGCTCGTGCGCAGGTTCGGTGGGAGGTCCTGATCCTCGCCGAGGAGGATTCCTTCCAGGACCGCGCGCCGTTCTCCTGTGAGCCCGCGCCCGACGCCGCGCGCGAGCCAGCTGCGGACGCGGTCGGCGTAGCCGCCGATCCCACCGCGCCGGCCGATGATCCCCCACTCGCGGGCGAGGACGACGACGTGGACGCCGTGCCGGCGCAACCACGTGCGTTCGTCGAAGCCCCGCGAGGCGGGCCGCGGCAGGCGAAGCCGCGCACGGAGCGTGATGATCGCTCCCTGTGGGGGCGAGCGGCCAACAGGGAGGTCGAGGAGCACCGGCTCGTCGAGCGCGAGACCGCCGAACCGGGTGAGGCGTGCAGGGACGCGCAGGTCGAACTCGCCGCCTCGCGCCGGGCCCGTGACGAGCGCGACCGCGGCCGCGGCTTCGCCGACGCGGGGCACGAGCACGCTCGAGTCGAGCGCGTCGAGGCGCGCGCTGCCCCACCACCAGCCGCCGACGGCGAGCGCGACCGAGAGCAACACCACTCGTGCGATCGGCGCCGCTGCCAA